>NZ_QFYQ01000001.1:3190000-3517688 GCF_003254475.1 Phenylobacterium soli | reverse complement strand
CCACGTCGACACCCATGGCATCGGCGTCTCCGGCGCGATCACCGTCTTCAACGACGAAGGCGCGGGGAACGACACCCTCGACGGCGGCGCCGGCAATGACCTGATCAAGGGCGAGGCCGGCGACGACAAGCTGATCAGCGGCAGCGGCAACGACACCCTGGACGGCGGCACCGGCGCCGACACGATCACGGCGCAGGCCGGGGTTGGCGAAGTCGACCGGGTGACGCTCGGCGGGGGCGTCGACAAGCTGGTGCTCGACTCCGCCTTCGGCGGCTCGCTCACCGTCACGGACTTCCAGGCCGGGGCCAGTGGCGACGTGCTGGACCTCTCAGGCTATCTCACCGCCAAGCTCAGCGGCTGGAACGGCTCGGACAACCCGTTCACCGGCGGGTTCCTGCGCCTCCTGCAGGACGGCGCCTCGACCCTGGTGCAGATCGACGCCAACGGCGGCGGCGACAGCTTCGCCACCGTGGCCACCCTGCAGAACACCTCGAGCCTGCTGCTGACCAGCGCCAACCTCGGCTACACCCCGGCGCCGATGGTGATCGGCGGTCCCAACCCGAACACCTTCACCTACGAGCCGGGCAGCGCAGTCTCCACCGTGCTGGGCGGGTCGGCCTCCGACGTGCTCAACATCACCGCGCCGGCGCCGGCCGTCGGCCATTCGGCCACCATCGCGCCCAGCCCCGACGGCTCGGCCCTGCTGTTCGACCTGGACGGCGACGGGACGACCGATCTGACCGTGAGCAACGTCGAGGACATCGTCCTCAACGGCCAGCGGGTGGTGATCAGCGGCGACCTCTCCGGCACCGGCCTGGCGCCGCACACCATCCACTACACCGGGACCAGCGCCGGGGACGTGCTCGACGCCAGCGGCCTGACCTCGCTGGAGAGCGTGCGCGCCCAGGGCCTGGGCGGCAACGACACCCTGACCAGCGCCGGCAGCGACGACACCGTCGACGGCGGCGATGGCGACGACCTGCTGTCGAGCCTAGCCGGACCCGACCTGCTGATCGGCGGGGCCGGCAACGACACCCTGAGCGGCGGGACCGGCAATGATGTCGCCGAGTTCTCTGGCCTGCATTCCGACTACACGATCACCGACCTCGGCGGCGGCGACCTGCAGGTCTCCGGCCCCGATGGCACGGACAAGCTGAGCGGCATCGAGCAGCTGCAGTTCGACGACGGCCTCTTCGGCCAGAACCATGCGCCGGACGGAACCGATCGGACGCTGTCCATCTACATCTCGTCCGCCCGGACCCTTTCGGCCTCCGACTTCGGCTTCACCGATCCCGACGGCGACAGCCTGGGGGCGGTCAAGATCGCCACCCTGCCGGGCAGCGGCTCGCTGACCAACAGCGGCGTGGCGGTCACCGCCGGCCAGGTGGTCACCGCCGCCGATATCGCGGCCGGCCACCTCGTCTACACCCCCGCGGCCCTGGGCCAGGCGACCTTCACCTTCCAGGTGCAGGACGCGGGCCTGGTCGGCTGGGGGACGAACCTCGACGCGACGCCGAACACGCTCACCCTGAGCGTCTCCAACGCGCCGCCGCCCTCGCCGCCGCCGCCGCCCACCGTGATCACCAGCGGGACGTCGGGCACCGGCGGCAACGACACGGCCAATCTCGGCGACGCCGGCAACCACTTCGCCGCCGGCGACGGCTTCGACTCGGTCACCAGCGGCTCGGGTGACGACTACCTGCAGGGCAACGCCGGCGACGACACCATCTTCGGCGGCGCCGGCAATGACGTGATCCTCGGCGGTCGCGACAACGACAGGCTGTCCGGCGACGACGGAAACGACTGGGTCTCCGGCGATCTCGGCGACGACACCCTGGCCGGCGGGATCGGCAACGACACCCTGATGGGCGGGGCCGGCAACGACAGCCTCGACGGCGGCACGGGCGACAGCTACCTGCGCGGCGGCGAGGGCGACGACCAGATCCTCGGCGGCTCGGCCTTCGACAACATCAACGGCAACCAGGGCGCCGACACGGTGGCCGCCGGCGGTGGCAACGACTGGGTGAGCGGCGGCCAGAACGAGGACAAGATCGACGGCCAGGACGGCGACGACCTCGTCTTCGGCAACATGGGGGCGGACACCTGCGACGGCGGGGCCGGCGACGACGTGGTGCGCGGCGGACAGGACAACGACCTGGTGCGCGGTGGCGACGGCAAGGACTGGCTTTCGGGCGACCGCGGCGACGACACCCTCGTCGGCGGGGCCGGCGCGGACACCTTCTTCACCTTCGATGGAGCGGGGGTCGATCGCGTGACCGACTTCAACGCGGCCGAGGGCGACCGCGTGCAGGTCGATCCGGGGAGCCACTACACGGTCAGCCAGGTCGGCTCCGACACGGTCATCGACCTGGGCGGCGGCACGCAGATGATCCTCGTCGGCGTCCAGTCGGCGACCCTTCCGGCTGGCTGGATCGTCGGGGCGTAGCCGGCGTCGACGCCTCAGCGCCGGCGGTAGGGCTCGCAGGCGACGCCATCGTGGTCGCCGTCCAGGTGCGGCGAATAGCCGGGCTGGCCACGGTAGAGCGGCGCGGCGCCTGCCGCCCGCGCCTGGGCGCAACTGCGGAAGGCGCGCGGGGCCGACCCGCCTGCCGTCGCGCCGGAGAGGGTTCGGGCGCTTGCCTGGTAGGCGCCCGCTACCGCGTCCGACAAGGACCGGGAAGCTGACGACCGGCGTGGCGCGGCCAGTCCGCGGCCGCCGCTGGGCGCACCGGCGGTCCTCAGCAGACGGCCGATCGGCGTTCCGCCGATGCGGCAGGCGGCGACGACGCGGTCGTAGGACTGGCTCCCCGCCCGGCAGTCCGCGACCTGTCCCAAGGCCACCCGCGACAGGGCGGAACGGCCGGACGGACCGGCCGCCTCGGAGAGCTCCGGGGCGTAGAAGTCCGCCAGGCGGACCTCCACCCACTCGCTCGGCGCGCCGAGCGCGACGCAGAGGCTGTCGCCGTCGATGACCTGGACCACGCGGCCGGAGAAGTGCGCCCCGTTCGCCAGATAGGCGGGCAGCGGCCCGTGGTCGGGAATGGCCTTGCAGGGATCGGCCAGGGCGAGCCCGGGCGCGAGGAAGAGAAGGCAGGCCGCGGCGGCGGACAGGGTCGAGCGCATGGGCGTGGAGCCTCCATGCCGGTTGGCGAGGGGTGCTGGGAAAACCTCGGCGCGCCTGAAACGGGCGAGCGGCCGAAACAAAAAGGCCGACCTCCTCGCCGGCTCGCGCGTGGGGAGGTCGGCTTCTCGGCGACGTCGAGCGCGGCTGGCCTCAGCCGTCCCGCGCCCGACCCGCGCCCGTCAGACGGCCAGTCCGTTGAACAGGCCGTCGTGGTTGCCGTCGATGTAGACCTTGAACGTCGAGGTCGCCGGATCCAGGTCGCCGTCCTTGATCTGGGCGGTGAAGTCGAGCTCCTGGTCGGGCGTCACCTGGGCCTGCTCGAGACCGAAGCCGCCGATGTCGAACTTGCCCGCGAGATCGTGGACCAACACCTGGTTGTGGGTCCCGTTGGTGTCCCAGGCCACCTTGTAGCCGGCCTGCAGGCCCGAGACCGTGGCGATGCCGTTGACGATGCTGACCTCGATGTTCGGGTCGTTCGGCGCGGCCGTTCCGCTCGTTCCCTGCTCCTCGAGCAAGGTTCCGGTGCTCGAGTAGACGCGCACATCGGTGATATCGACGTGCGTCCCGTTGCCCAGGTTGCTCGTGAAGTTGCGGGCCTGATAGGCCGTGGACCAGTCGAAGGCGCTGATCTCGGCGGTGCCGCCGGTATTGCCCTGCACCTGGGAGACCACGAAGAAGGCGCCGTTCTCCTCCTTCAGCGAGCCGTAGAGGATGTTGTCGGCGTCGTCGGCCTCGTTCTGGGTCAGGCCGCCGCTGACGCCCGAAAGATATCGCGCGTCGATGTTCTGCACGTAGGTGAAGTAGGCGCCGTCGCCGACGTCGAACATCTGGTTGTCGACGCCGATGGTGGTCGGGCCGCCGCCCTTGGATGTGTTGATCGTGTCGCTGGTGTTGGAATAGGTGCCGTCGGCGTTCAGCACGGGCAGTTCGCCGATGACGATGATGCCCGGCGCCGTCGAGCTGGCGGCCACGGTCCCGAACAGGTTCTGGCCGGACGGCAGGCTGTCGAAGCCGAACGTCAGCGGCGGGGCCGCTGGCGCGTTGTTGACGGTGAAGGTGTAGGCGCCGGCGCCGGTCTGATCGAGCGAGAGGGTGTAGTAGAGCGTGTCGACGCCGGGGTCGTAGGTCCCGGCCGTGCCGCCCGTCTCGTCGTGGAAATAGTACACCGTGGTCCCGGTGTTCTGGCCCACGAGGCTGACCCCGTTCACCGTCAGGGAGGTGGTGAACGAGGTGATGCGGTAGACCGCGCTCCCGTCCGTGTTGGCGTCGCCATTCAAGGTCACCGCGGGGTTGGTCGTCGCGCCCGCCGCATAGTCGACAAGGCTGTTGGCGATCGGGCCGATCGTCGGGCCGTCGTCGTCCACCAGGACCTTGCCGGTGAGGGCCTTGGTGCTGACGTCCGCCTCGTTCACACCGAAGCGCCCGACGTCGAACTTGCCCTCGAGGTCATGGATCAGGGTCTGGTTGTGATTGCCGTCGGTGTCCCACTCGACCCGATAGCCGGCCTGCAGGCCCGAGACGGTGGCGACCCCGCCACTGTAGGTCACCGCGATGCCCGCCGTGTCGGTCGAGGGCGCGCCGCCGCCGGCGGCCTGTTCCTCAAGAAGCACGCCGGTGCTCGACAGGACGCGCACGTCGGTGATGTTCACCGCCGTCCCGTCGCCGAGGTGGCTGACGAAGTTGCGGCCCGTGTAGGCGGTCGACCATTCGAAGGTGCTGATCTGGGCCGTGCCGCCGGTGTTGCCCTGCACCTGCGAGACCTGGAAGAAGCCGCCGGTCGAGTCCACCAGACCGCCCGTGTACTGGATGTTGTCGGCGTCGTCGGCTTCGTTCTGGGTCAGGCCGCCGCTGGCGCCGGACAGGTAGTTGTTCACGATGTCGCTGACGTAGGTGAAGTAGGCGCCGTCGCCCGGGTCGAACATCTGGTTGTCAATCCCGATGGTCGTCGGCCCGCCGCCCTTCGAGGTGTTGATGGTGTCGCTGACGTTGGAATAGGTGCCGTCGGCGTTGAGGACGGGCAGTTCGCCGATCACGATGATGCCGGCGCTGTTGGAATCCTTGGCGACCGTGCCGAACAGATTCTGCCCCGAGGGCAGGGTGTTGAAGTCGAAGCTCAGCGCCCCCGTCGCCGTCACCGCCACGTACTTGAGGAGGTCGACCTGGTCGTCGGGGTTGGTGGCGTCGGGATGCTTCAGCGGCTCGAACGTCACCGACCAGAGCTGCAGGCCCGTCGTGCCGTCGGAATTGGCGGAGCTCTGCATATAGACCGCGAAGACGATCTCGTCCGACGCCGTCTTGCCGAGCACGATCTGATTGTTGGAATCGGACCACAGGTAGACCGCCTCGTTCTCCGTGGTGGTGATCCCGCTGGCCTCACCGTCGAGCGCCCCGCCCGTCAGGTCGCTGAAACCGATAGTGTCGAGCGGCCCGGTGTTGGCGATGTTGATCATGTTGACGGCGCTCTGACCCACCCCGATGTCCGTCGGGTACGTCATGCTGACGCCGAGGTCGGTGAGCCGCGTCGAGAAGGCGCTCGGCAGGCTGCTGACGGCGACGTCGTTGCCGGTGTCGGTGAGCGTCGAAGGAGTCTGCAGCCCCGAGCTTTCGTCGAGCGCGAAGGAACTGTTCAGCGTGATGGTGATCGTCATGTTTCCTCTCCACCGCCGCAGGGGCGGAAAACGCCGGGTGGCTCCCCGGCACTGACGGGAGGTCAGACGTCGTCGAGAGAGGTCAATATTGGCGCGTCATGTCGCGGCGCGCGGCAGGTGTTGTCGTCATATATGATTAGTAACTTCTGTATTCCAATCCGGCGAACAACAAACTTAGCCTTATTGATCGTCTCCAAGATGGCGTCATAGACCTAAGTCTTTCGACCATGGTCCGATATTCTACTCGCTCAGGAGTCCGTCAACTCGCCATCATTGGGGAGCGGAAATGTCGAAAGACAGAGTGAAAACCGCCCCTTAGCGCGCGGGCGAGCCGGGCCAGCGCCAGCGCGCCCGCCACCGCTCGCGGGCGTGATGGGCGTGCGCCGCCGCCGCCGCCTTGGGCCGGCGGTCGGCGACCTCGGTGAACAGCAGGGTCTCTCCCTCGAGCACCTCGAAGGCGGCGAATTCGGGGTGGGCGACGAGTTCGCGCCTGGCGAGCTCGCACGCGCGATCCGGCTGGTCCGTCAGATAGAAGGCGATCGTCGGCGGCTCGTGCCGACGGGCCGTGAAGCGGCAGGTGAAGGTCCGCAGAGGGGCGCCCATGCTCGGTCCGTCTTCAGGGGCGCACCTCGAGCACGAGGTTGAACGGTGTCTCCGCGGCCCGGCGGAAGCGGGTGAAGCCCGCCGTCGAGGTGACGCTCTTCAGCCGCGCCTCGCCGGCCTGCGCCCCCAAGGCGAGCCCGACCTCCTGGCTGAGCGAGGCCGGCGTGCAGATCATCGTCGAGGCCGAATAGAACAGCCGCCCGATGGGATTGAGGTTGTCCTGCAGGCGGTCGTTGGCGAAGGGCTCGACCAGCATCCACACCCCGTCGGGCGCCAGGCTCTGGCGGATGTGCCGCGCCGCGCCCACCGGATCGCCCATGTCGTGCAGGGCGTCGAAGATGGTCACCAGGTCGTAGTTGTCGCCCGGGAACGTCTTGGCCGAGGCGACCTCGAAGGTCACGCGGTCGTCGACGCCGGCTTCGGCGGCCGCCTCGCGCGCCCGGGTGACGGACGCGGCGTGATAGTCGAAGCCGGTGAAGCGCGAGTTCGGGTAGGCCTTGGCCATGAGGATGGTCGAGGCGCCGTGGCCGCAGCCCACATCGGCGACCTTTGCCCCTTTGACGAGGCGGGCTTCGACGCCGTCAAGCGACGGGATCCACTCGGTGACCAGGTGGGCGTTGTAGCCCGGTCGGAAGAACCGCTCGGTGCCGCGGAAGAGGCACTCGTGGTGCTCGTGCCAGCCGACGCCGTCACCGGTGCGGAAGGCCTTGCTGATGCGCGGCTCGTCGCGGAACATCGCCGCGACCACGTCGAAGCCGCCGGCCATGAAGGTGGGGCTCTCCTCGTTGGCGAACACCATCGCCTGCTCGGGATCGAGGTGGAAGCGGTCGGTGTCTGGGTCGTAGTTGACGTAGCCGGCGCACGCCTGGGCGCTCAGCCATTCGCGCACGTAGCGCTCGGCCGCGCCCGCCTCGCGGGCCAACTCCCCGGCCGTCGAGGGGCCCAGCGCGGCGAGGGTCTTGTAGAGATCGAGGTGGTCGCCCAGGAGCACCAGCGCGGCCGAGACGGCCGCGCCCATGTCCCCGACCATCTTCGACATGAAGGCTTCGAGCTTCTGGGGATCGGGGGGCGTCTGGCGGGCGTCGCGGAGCGGCGGGTGCAGGGTTTCGGAGGCCATCGGTTCAGTCCCTTGGTTGGCCCACGTCAGCCCCGCGGGCCGTGAACGTCCGCAGGCGCGGACGGCGCGCGCAGACCGGGAAAGCCAGATACGAAATCCAAGTAACTCAGGCTGTTGCGACCATAGGCCGGTCCCGCGCGCGTCACATCCGCGAGATTGATGAGGCGCGCGCGAGGGTGTGGCGGCCGCCTCGCCGGACAAAAGTTCCGGCCTCCCCAAAGATGGCGAGGATGAGGTTAAGGACAGCGGTGCGCACCGGGCGCAGCCTTTCCTCAGGTCGCTCGCCGAGCGGCCCGCCAATCGAAGGGACTGGGACTATGCAACGCAAGCTTCTCGCGCTCGTGTCGGCATCCGCGTGCCTTGCCGCGGGCCTGCTGCCTACCGCCGCTGCCGCCCAGGATGTGGGGACGATGAAGGTCGTCGTCGGCGGGCTCGATCTGCGCTCCGACGCCGGCGCCAAGCTCGCGCTGGATCGCATCCGCATCGCCGCCGACCGCTTCTGCGACGACGGCTCGCGCGAGCTCAGCCGGCGCGCCGAGATCGCCAAGTGCCGGGCGGCGATGACCTATCGTGGCGTCACCAAGCTCGACGCTCCGCTGGTCACCGCGCGATACGAAGGCACCGGCGCGAGCCCCGCCATCCAGCTGGCGCGCCGCTGACACCATCCAGAGAATGACCTGGGCGGCGGCCGCACCGCCGTCCGGTCCATCTTCCTGAGGATCTGGCCATGAAGCTTGTCCTCTCGATCTCGCTCGCCGGGGCTATGCTCCTCGCGGGCTTTCCCGCACGGGCCGAACAGCACCTGATGCGGGTCGATCTCCGAACCCTGAGGCTCGACACCCTCGCAGGCGCGGCGCTCGCGGCGCAGCGGATCAGCGATGCGGCGACGGTGTTCTGCCGCACGCCGGCTCCCGCGACCGGCTCTGGAAGCCGCGCGGCCCACACCAGCGTGGCCCTCGACGTGACCACGCTCAAGTGTCGGCGCGACATGACGCGGCGCGCGCTCAGCCAGCTCGGCGACCACCAGGTCAGCGCCGCCTTCCTTACCTCTTCAGAATCCTGGTGACCTCAGGGCGTCCTGGTGACGTCCGGGCCGGGTGACCGGCGGGCCTGCCGCGCTGAGCGGAGATGGCGACCGCCGGCGCCTGGCCGCGTCGTCACGCGCCCCGCTCGCCGGTGTCCTGATCCCCCGACGCCGAGCCGGACCGGCGGCCGCCGGGCTTGCGGGGCAGGCCGGCCTGCAGCACGTCGAGAGCTTCGCTGACCAGCTTCAGCGCTTCCATCGTGAGCTCGGGATCCGCCAGGGCAGCGCGGATGCGGGCCATGGCCTCGGCCTCCGTCGGATCGCGCGGGTCGAGGCGCGTCACGGCCGTTTCCCCGGAGGCGGTGGATCGCGGCGCGAAGCTGCGGGTTTCGCCCGCCAGGCGCTCGGCAGGCTGACGGCGGTCGCTGCGCCCTTTCGACATCCGGATAACCTCCGTCGTGAACCTGCGGGCCGCCCTTTTATCACGGAGCGACCGGCAGATAATCCCTTGTGCCGAGAAAATATCCGACCCTGCACGTCATCATTGTGGCGGGCGGTGGCGGCAGAGCGCCGGCCCAACCGCCACGGCCGAGACGGGAGACGGGGCTGGACGTTTGGAGCTTTGGACACTGAACGGTCCTCCTAGGCATTCACTCCAACCCCAAGAGCCGCGCTTCACACGTGCGGCGAAATCCCCAGCAAGCCTCCCCACAACATGACGCAGGCGCCCGCCGCGATGGCGACACCGTAGGGAATCCCCCGTCCAAGATCGCCGGCGCCGCGCATCTGCAGCACGGTCAGCGTCCGCGTCGGCCGCGATGCGAGCGTCGCCACCGCGAGGACGCCGCCCGCCATCGCCGTGGCGAAGGCGAGGCCGGGGAGGCCGGTCATCCCGGCGAACAGCGCCAGCGCCGCGAACAGCTTGGCGTCGCCAGCCCCCATCAGGGCGAATTGCACCAGCAGGAAACCTGCGACCAGGGCGATGGCGCCGGCCGCCAACGACGAGCCGAGCGCGGCCCGCCCCACGGCGGCCCACGCCACGAACAGCAACAGCACCGCCAACACCGCGCGATTGGGGATCCGGCGGTCGCGGATGTCGGTGATCGCCGCCCAGGCGAGCACAGCCGTCAGCAGGCTGCCGATCAGAACCGCGGGTGGATCAATGGGCGTCATGCGTTGCGACCTTCACGCGGCTCTGCAGCTCGCGCACGAGCGTCAGGTTCTCCGACGCGCGCGGATAGAATTCGCCCTTCGTGGCCATGGCCTGCTGCAGCAGGGCCTCGGCCTTGCCGAAGTCGCCGCGCGCGCCTGCGGCCAGACCGGCGTTGTTCAGCAGGGCGGCCCGATCGGCGGCGCCCACGCCGTCGGTGGCCCGGTCGTAGTCCCCGCGCAGGGCCAGCGTCAGGCGCAGGTTGGCCCGCGCCTCGGCGAGGTCGGGCTTGCGTTGCAGGGCCGCCACGAAGTCGGACGCGGCCGCGTCCAGACGCCCCTGCAGGAGATAGGAATAGCCCCGGTTGTTGTAGGGCGCGGCCGCGCCGGGCGCCGCCTCGATGGCGTGCTGGTAGGCGGCCTCGGCGTCGGCCCAGGCGCTGGAGCGATCGTACATGGCCCCGAGGGCGCTCCACGCGCGCCAGGCGCTCGGCTGCTCGGCCACGACCTTCTTCAGGAGCGGCAGGGCCTCGTCGACGCGGCCCATGTGCGCCAGGGCCAGCGCCTGGCCCTGGCGAGCCTTGGCGCCGAGGTCCGCCTCGCCGGCGGCCGACCGGAAGGCGTCGATGGCGGCGGCGTATTCGCCGCGAGCCAGACCCAGCTCCCCGACCATCAGCTTCAGCCGCGGCGTCGCCCCGCCGGCGAGCGCCTGCTGGTCGATCAACTGCCCGGCGTCCACGAGACGCCCCTCCTCGAGGGCGCGCTCGATCGGCTCCAGGTCCTGCTCCGGCGCCGGCGCCGCGGCGGGCGCACTGCGCTTCCAGAACGAGGCGGCGTGCGCCGGGGTCATCGGCGCGCAGGTCGCAGCGAAGATCACGAGGGCCGCGAGCCCGTGCAAGGGAAGGGGGGACGTCGCCATGGGTCAGCCTCGCCGCAGGGTGGAAGGAGGAGCGCTCGTCGATGTCCGCCAGAGGCGGGCGTCGGCGCCGAGCACGATCAGAAGCGTGTCGCAGCGGCCCAGGCAGGCGCTCAGCGTCACCGGCCCCGGAAGACTGCGAGCCAGGGCGCGGGCCAGGCGCGCGCGGGCTTCCGGATAGCGGATGACCGTGCGCGCGACGGCGGGGCCGACGCGGGTGACCACCGGCCCGGCGCTCCATTTCAGCGCACTCAGGTGGCGGCGAACGCGCTGAGCCGGAGCGCCGAGCCCGGCCGCGTCGATCAGCCCGACGCCGGAGGCGATGCGGACCGGGGGAGGCGCGGCCGAGGGGGGCTGCGGCGGCTGACGCGGCGCTGCATTCGCCGCCGGCTCGGGGGCGGGGGGAGCGGGGGGCGGCGCGACCAGGGTTCCGACGCGGATCAACGACGCCGGCAGCTCGGAGCGATCGGCGCGCAGCGGCCTCGGCGTGGACCCGGGGTCCGGCGCGGGAAGCGCCGCGACCTGGGCCGTCATCGGCGACCACGCCGCCGACGTGGCGACCGCGACCGGGGACGGGACGGCGACCGGGGCCGACGCCGCGGGCGACGGTTGCGGCCCCGGCGCTGCGGTCTTCGAGGCCGTCCCGGCCACCTGGAGCGGCGCGCTCCAATGGCCCTGGAGCTCCTGCGAATAGGCGAGGTTGGCCCGCACCAGGGGCGAGGCGGGCTCCAGGGCGAGGGCCTGCTCATAGTAGCGGGCGCTCAGGTCGAAGCGTCCGAGCTTGTCGTAGACGACGGCGAAGGCGTTCAGCACCCGCACGTCGCGGCGTTCCCGGCCGGCCAGCTGCAGCAGGTCGAGGGCGCGGCCATAGTCGCGCCTGTCGATCGCGGCCACGGCGTCAGCATAGTAGCCGTCGGTCTCCGTGGCCGAGGACGCGCCGACCTGCACCGGCTTCATGGACGCCCACTTGGCGTGGGGTGCGGTGGCGCAGCCGGCGGCGGCGACGCTCGCAACGGCGAGGCCCAGTCCGGCCCGCATGGCGATCTCGACGCTGCTCATGGGTGGATCCCCTTCAGGGCCGGAGCCACGCGGCGGATCATGTCGATCGCGGAGGGCAGCAGCAGGGCTTCGACGATGACGGGCAGGAAGCAGATGACCAGCGGAATGCTGATCAGCACCGGCACGCGCATCGCCTTCTCCTCGGCGCGCATGGCGCGGGCGCCGCGCATCTCGTTGGCGTAGGTCTTCAGCCCCTGGGCGACGCTGGCCCCGAGGGTCTGGCTCTGCACCAGCAGGGAGACGAAGCCGCGGATCGCCGGGATATCCAGGCGCTCGGACATCGCCCGCAGGGTGTCGGCGCGGCTGCGGCCGGCGGCGAGCTCCTCGGACACGCGCGCGAACTCCTTGGCGATCTCCGGATGGGAGCGCCGCATCTCGCGGTTGATGCGCAGGATTGCCGCCTCGAGGCTCAGGCCGGCGTCCATGCAGATGACCATCAGGTCCAGCGCGTCGGGGAACTGCTGCTCCAGCGTCGAGCGCCGGCTGCTGATCCGTTGGCGAACGAAGGTCCGCGGCAGCAGGAGGCCGATCATGCAGAGGGCCAGGGGGAGGGTGAAGGCGGGAAGGCCGCTGGCCGGCCGCCCGATCAATTGCCGCGTGAGGATCAGCAGCAGCGGCAGGGCGAGCGCCAGCCCGTAACGGGCGACCACGTACCAGACCGGGGCGGACGGGTGGTCGAAGCCGGCCTTGCTGAGCTCGGCGGCCAGGCGCTCGCGCTCCTCGGGCTTGTTGATCGAGGTCGCCGATTGGACCCAGCGCAGGAAGCTGCCGGAAACGCCGCTGTGGCGAAGGAGCGAGGTGGCGGCGCGCGGCGCATCGGCCGCTCCCAGCCGCTGGCGAAGGACCGTCTGGCGGCGCAGCTCGCGCAAGGTCGCGTAGGACAGGAAGGTGACGGCGCTGAAGATCGCGAGTTCGAGGAGTATGTCGTACCAGGTCTCCATCACGCGCCCCTAGTATTTGAAGTTGATGATCCGCCGGATCACGAGCCATCCGACGAAATAGAGAGCGGCGGTGAAGCCCACCGCGGGCCAGAAGATCGGGTCGCTGAACTTCTCGGTGTAGACGTGCGGGTGGATCGCCAGCTGGGCGCCGATCACCAGCGCCGGAAGCACCGTCAGGAACAGGGCCGAGGCGCGGCCTTCGCTGGACAGCGCGCGCACCTTCTGGGTGAGGCTGGTGCGGCTGCGGATCACGCCCGCCAGGCCTTCCAGGATCTCGGCCAGGTTGCCGCCGGTCTCGGTCTGCACGGCGATGCTCACGGCCAGGAAGTAGATGTCGGGCGAGCCGGAACGCTCGGCGAAGTTGGCCAGCGCTTCCTGAAGGTCCGAGCCGTAGGTGGTCTCGTCCACCACGATGCCGAACTCCGAGCCGAGCGGGTCGCCCATCTCTTCGGCCGCCAGCTGGATGGCCGAGATGACCGGGTGGCCGGCGCGTAGCGCGCGGGTCATCACGTCCAGGGCGATCGGCAGCTGCACCTCGATCTTCTTCAGCCGGATGCGCTGCAGCCGACGCAGCCAGAGCCAGCCCGCCAGCCCCGTGATCGCCACGCAGGCCAGCAGCGAGATCACGGCGTTGACCGCCACGCCGAGACCGCCGGTGTTGATCCAGAACGAGAGGCTGAGCAGCCACAGCCCGGCGATGGCCGCCAGCGCGCCCGCCACCAGCTGGCTGGTCGGCGTGGTCACGCCCGCGCGCCGCAGGGTGCGGCTGAAGTCCAGCTCGAGCACGCGGAGCAGGGCAGGGGCCCAGCCGGAGCCGGCGCCCGGGCGAGTGAAGCGCTGGTAGATCTCCCGACGCGAGAAGCCGGCGCCCAGCATGGTCAGTCGCCGATTGAGCCGGGCGGCCTGGTCCCGCCGCACGAACAGCAGGCCGGCGCTGGTCTGGACGAGGAGGACGACGCTCAGGAACGCGAACAGCAGCGCCGCGGGCAGGAGGAACTGGGTCATCGCATCACCCGAAGGCCTGGTTGGCGAACAGGGAGGCGGGCAGGTCGATGCCGCGCGCGGCCAGGACCGGCGCGAACCGGGGCCGCAGCCCTGTCGCCTGGTAGACGCCGCGCACCTGGCCGCCCTCGGTGCGGCCGAGGCGTTTGAACTGGTAGATCTCCTGCATGGTGATGATGTCGCCTTCCATGCCGACGATCTCGGAGATCGAGACCACACGGCGGGCGCCGTCTTCCATCCGCTCGGCCTGGATGACGATGTGGATGGCCGAGGCGATCTGCTGGCGAACGGCGCGGGGCGAGAGCTCGAGCCCGGCCATGCCGATCATCTGTTCGAGACGCGAGATGGCGTCGCGGGGGGTGTTGGCGTGGACGGTCGTCATCGAGCCTTCGTGACCGGAGTTCATCGCCTGCAGCATGTCGAAGGCCTCGCCGCCACGGACCTCGCCGACGACGATGCGGTCGGGCCGCATCCGCAGGGCGTTGCGCACCAGCTCGCGCTGCGGGATCTCGCCCTTGCCCTCGATGTTCGGCGGCCGGGTCTCCAGCCGCCCCACGTGGCTCTGCTGAAGCTGCAGCTCCGCGGAGTCTTCGATCGTGATGATCCGCTCTTCGTCGGGGATGTAGGCCGAGAGGGCGTTGAGCAGCGTCGTCTTGCCCGCGCCGGTACCGCCGGAGATCACCACGTTGCGCCGGCCGGCGACCACCGCCGCCAGCAGCTTGGCCATGTCCTCGTCGAGGGAGCCGAGCTCCACCAGTCGGCCCATGTGGATGGGCATGGCGGCGAACTTGCGGATCGAGACCAGCGGGCCGTCCACCGCCAGCGGCGGGATGATGGCGTTGACGCGCGAGCCGTCGGCTAGGCGCGCGTCGACCATGGGCTGGGATTCGTCGATCCGCCGCCCGACGGCCGAGACGATCTTGTTGATGATGCGCACCAGGTGGCGCGTGTCCTGGAAGGCGGTGTCAGTGAGCTGCAGTCGGCCGTTGCGCTCGACGTACACGGTGGTGTGGGTGTTGATCAGGATGTCGTTGACCGTGTCGTCCTTGAGGAGGGGCTCCAGCGGCCCGAGTCCCAGGAGTTCATCGAGCACATCCTCGACGAGCTGATCGGTCTGGGCCGGCGACAACAGCCGCTTCTCCTCGTCGAGGAGGGACGCGACGGCCCCGCGGATCTCGGCGCGGAGCGTCTCGCGCGGGGTCTTGTCGAGCGCCGAGAGGTTGAGGATCTCCACGAGCCGCTGGTGGATCTTGACCTTCAGGGCGATGAAATCCTCCGCCTGCCCGGTCGAGATCACGGTCCCGAAGCGGGGCTCGGCGGTTCCTGTCTGTTCAGTCGATTTCCACAGCATCGCCTCACCTCGTCGCCACGCCGGCGGTGGCTGCGGGACGCATCGCCCCGGCCAGGCTGTTCACCGACTTCAAGAGCTTGCCCCCGCGCGGAGTGGCGCTGAGTTCGACGCCCTGATTGAGCGCCTCGCGCATCGCGCGCCCCTCGTCCGGGATCACCAGGTCGAAGGCGCGGCCGAGCGCCCGCTCGGCGGCCTTGATCGGCAGCGCCTGCTGCTGCTCGGAGGTGACCGCATTGCACACCAGCGTCAGCGGCGTGCCGTCCAGGTGCTGGTTGCTCAGCATCCGCAGCTGGCGCTTGGTCAGCTGGACGTTGCCGACCGTCAGCCGGGTGACCAGCACCACGCGGTCGGCCATGTGCAGCAGGTGATCGGTCCACGCGGTCCAGTCGGCGGGCAGGTCGATCAGCACCAGGTCCATCTGGTGGCGCAAGGCCGTGACGATGGCCTCGGCACGGCGCGGGTCGAGCATCTCGAGGGGCGCCACCTCGTTCGGCGCCGCCAGGACGCGGGCGCCGCAGCGGTGCGTCGCCAGGCGCTCGATGAAGGCGGTCTCGCCGAGCGAGTCGCCGGCGGCGAGGCAATCGGCGACGTTCAGGGCGTCCGGCAGGTCGAGGTAGAGGGCCGCGGCGCCCCACTGAAGGTCGAGGTCGGCGTAGCAGACCTTCAGCCCGCCCGCGCTGAGCACGGTCAGGGCCTGGACGCCCAGCGAGGTGGCGCCGACTCCACCCCCGGCCTTGAGAAGGGCGACGACCTCGCCGCTCCGCGACGTCGGGGCCGCCCGCTCCGGCCGGCTCGCAAGCGCGCGCTCCAGAGACAGCGCCAGATCGACGTCATTCAGCGGCTCGTGCAGCACGTCGGCCACGCCGCTGGAGAGCAGCATGCGGCTGAGCTTGAGGTTCGGGGCTTCGAGCACCATCACGACGCGACAGGACTCGCCGCAGCGGCCCGATGTCGCCAGGGGCTCGGCGCCCGGCCGCGAGCGAGTGACCAAGACGTCGAGCTGGGGCGCGACCCCATGGGCCTCGATGACCTGCAGGTCAGCGTCGGGGAATTGCGCGGCCAGGGCGTGGAGCTGGTCGGGGCGCAGCCCCAGTTCGCTCGACAGGCCGACCCGCGCCCGCTCGCCGGCGCTCTGCGCCGGCGCCGGACTCCATCGCTTCAGGGAAATGGCCCCCATGTGAAACCCTCCAGGATCTCCGCTTGCGGCCAGGCTCACGGCGTGGGCCCTGCTGTGGGGGCGGCGACCACCCCGATCTTCGATGCGGTGGCCGGCGTCGGCTTGATGACCTTGCCCGTCCGGTAGCGCTCCTGGGCGAGGGCCGCGCGGGCCCCGTCGGAAGGCGGCGGCGGCCCGACGGGCGTGGCGTCGGGATCGGCGATCTGCGCCAGCAGGTCCTCGTGCAGGGCGCGCCCGAAATCCTCCGACAGCGTCGTCCTTGGCGTGGTGCAGGCGCTGAGGCCTGCGGCGCACAGGGCGAGGCCCGCGAGCGCGGTCGCGCGCATGCGAGAGCTAGTAAAGGACATGACCGTGCGGGCCATCGACCCCTCCTTTGCTGGGATCCGCCGACAGCAGCGCGCGGTCCTCGGGTTTCAGGTTGCGGCCGACGCCCTCCTGCCAGCCGAACAGGAAGCGCTCGAGGTCGGAGGGCGGGGTGAAGCGGTCGCTCGGCAGGGCCGCGACGGCGCGCCGGGCGGTGACCAGGTGCGGGGTGACGACGATCACCAGCTCGGTCTGGTCGTGGGTGAAGCCGTTCGAGCGGAACAGCGCGCCGAGCACCGGAACGTCGCCGATGAAGGGGTACTGTCGGATCTCGCTGCGGTAATCGTCCTTCAGCAGGCCGGCGATCGTGAAGGACTCGCCTTCGCGCAGCTCGACGGTGGTGTGGGCCCGCCGCACCTTGATGCCGGGCACCTTGATCAGGCCGAGGTCCACAGACACCGTCGGGTCAATGCTCGACACCTCGGGGTCGACGGAGATGTTGATCATCCCGTCGCGCAGGATCGTCGGGGTGAAGGCCAGGCCGACGCCGAATTGCTTGAACTCGATGGTGATCGTGGGCGTCGAGCCGGCGGCGTTGTTCTGCGCCACCGGGATCGGGAATTCGCCGCCCGCCAGGAAGTTGGCGGTGTCGCCCGACATGGCCATCA
Source organism: Phenylobacterium soli (assembly GCF_003254475.1). NCBI lineage: Bacteria > Pseudomonadati > Pseudomonadota > Alphaproteobacteria > Caulobacterales > Caulobacteraceae > Phenylobacterium > Phenylobacterium soli. Next base: position 3,500,606 of record NZ_QFYQ01000001.1, on the reverse strand, counting down.
GGTTCGGCTCGGCGAGGGTGCGCACCACGCCCTTGTCCTCCAGCGCATCGAGGAGGATCTCGAGGTTGTGGTTGAACAGCAGGGACACCGACCCGAAGCTGTCGATCAGCGCGCCGCCGTTGCGCACCAGGGTGTCGCCGGTGAACACCGAGACCTGCGGGTTGCCGCCGGACAGCGACCGGTTGACGTTCAGGCGCAGGTTCTTGGCGACGCTGCGCTGCATCTCGACGAAGCGCACGGAGAGCATCACCTGCTGGGTGCCTTCGACCCCCAGCATGTTGACGACTTTGGTGGGCGCGTAGGTCTCGGCGAGGGCGAGCGCCTGGCTGAGGGCGGCGGGGCTGCTGACCACGCCGGACAGCACCAGCGACTGGTTGGCCGGCCGCACGCTGATGTCCCGCTCGCGCGGCAGCAGGTCGGCGAGGCGCGCCTTCAGGCCGTCGACGTCGGCCGAGACGACCACGTTCGTGGCCGAGATCAGGCGTTTGCCGGGGCCGTAGAGGCTGAGCGCCGTCGAGCCGGCCGTCTTGCCCACCACATAGACCGAGTGCGCATTGAGCGGCAGCACGTCGGCGATCTTCGGGTCGGCGACCATCACGTCGGTGTAGGTCTCGGGGATCTGCAGGACGCGGGACTTGCCCGCCGGCACGATCAGTTCCGAAACCGGCGCCTGAGCGGCCGACACCGCGGAGCCGTCGACCGTCTGGGCGCGAGCGCCCGACGGCGGAGTGGCTGCGATGAGGGCGCCGAGCACAACGAGCCCGCTACTCATACGCAGACCAGAAAGCATCGAAGCAGCCATGGGGCGTTCCCTTTGCTGGCGGGTTGGAGCGAGCGGTCGCGGCGGCAGGCCGCGCCCGCGGTCGCGTCAATCGAAGGTGGTGTAGGTCGCGACCTCGAGGCCGCGGGTGACGCGGACGTCGTTGCCGGCGGGCCGAGCGGCGTGCGCGATCCGGACCCGCGGCCGCGCCGGACGGGCGTGGTGATCGCCGGGCGCCAGGTCGGCCACGGTCATGGTGCGACGGGAAAGGGGGAGGCCATCGCTCGTTTCGCGCAGCGCCAGCGTCACCGAGCCGACCGCCTGGGCGAGCGAGATCGCCTGCGCCTCTTCGGGGCTGACCTGCAGGGTGACGGCCTTGGCGACCACCGGCTTGTTCGCGTCGCTGGACTGGTCGACGCCGAGCACCAGCACGTTGTCGGCCAGAACCTGGACGATCGAGCTCGCGCTCATGCCCGTGCCGGTCTGGCGCGTGACGAGCACGTCGACGCGATCGCCGGGCAGGACGAAGCCGCCGACGCCCGAGACGTCGCTGGACTTGACGCTCACGGCGCGCATGCCGGGCTGCAAGGCGCTGGCGAGCGTGGCGTGCACGCCGGGGACCGAAACCTTGGAGGCCACGACGGGCTCGTCGAGGCCGATGTCGCGCAGGGCGCTGCGCGAGGCGCCGGCGCCGCCCGGAGCGAGCGCGGCAGGCGTCGAGAAGGCGCCTTGGGGCACGCTCTCGCGCGGATAGCGCACGACCTTGAGCATGCTGGCGTTGAGGGTCGCGCCGCGGGCGATCGGGGCCGCGGCCACGACCACGGGAACCGTGGACTGGGTCGGGCCCGCCTCGGCGGCGGCGTGCGAGACGAGGAAGTTCCTCACCAGGAGGAGGGCGATCAGGCCCAGGAAGATCGCGACGGCGAAGGACGCCATTGACCGGATAGGCATTTGACCCGTCCCCAGTGAGGTTGGCGCCTACAGCGCCGGTTACGTGGGATAGAATTGGTCGAGCGCGGATTTTGTGCTGCCCGGCGAGCCAAGAAAGCGACGGACGCTCTCCCAGCTCGCCAGGACCGCGCCCGTCGTCAGCCGGAAATGGCCGTGCTGGCGGTATCGATCGCGCCGCTGATCGCGGTCTGCAGTCCGCCGAGCGCGGTCACGATGCCGACGCCGATAATGGCCAGGATGAGGGCGTACTCGGCAGCCGCCGCGCCGGACTCGTCCCGAACGAAGGTCATGAACTTCGACATTTTCCGTCTCCTCAGTGTGCTGGCGCGCCCAAATGACGTCGCCGTTGGGTCGGACCGGCACGAGAGGCCGTCCTGATCAGAAGAGGACCAACGGAAAGCGCTATTGTAAACGGAAGTAAAAGAGCATCAACGCATATGTCAAATTCGGAACAAAATCGTCATGGCGGTCGACGCACGGCGAATTACTCGCCGGTTATAGAGTAACGCCGGTACGGAGATATTTATCTGATGTTGGGAATGGCGACGGATTTGTCGCAAGTCTACTGCAGCGGATAGCAGCCCGAGGCCGATATCGAAACGGACGGATTGACCAGCCCGGTGATCACTGTGAACGCGCCGGAGCCGGTCACCGTGTTGCCGCAGCCTGCGGTGCTGTGGGTGAAGCTCGCGCCCATGCTGGGGCCGAAGTAGAGGGTCGGCGCCTGGTCCAGGCAGTTGGTCACCGCGGTTCCGCTTCCGCCGCCGACCGCGATGCAGCGGGCCGTCCGCTGCGCCGCGTAATGCAGATCGTTCACGCCATACAGCAGCATGCCGAGATTGATCGTCGCGAGCGTCAGGACGATGAACACCGGAAACACCAGGGCGAACTCCACGAGGCTGGCGCCCTTGGTGGAGCATGCGAAGCGGACGAGGGAGCGACGCAACCGGTTCATGGCTCAGCCCACTCGATACCAGGCGGTGCGGACCACCGGCGTCGGCAGCAGAGTCGCCACGCTCACGCTCGAGAACACCGGCGTGTAGGCGTAGGTGACCGCGACCTGGACATAGTCGCCCGGCGCCGCGCTGCTGCCATAGGCCGAGCAGTTGAAGGTGTTCGGCTTGACCGGCGGCGAGCCGATCTGGCCCAGCGTGCCGACGAGCTGCAGGTTGTTGTTGCCGTCGACGCAGTAGTAGCCCTCCACGGGGCTCGGGGTCTGCAGGCTCACCGAGGCGCCGAGCGAGGTGCTCTGCACGGCGGAGGTGATCTGGCCCAGGACGCCCGGACAATTGGCCGTGACCGGGGACTGCAAGGGCGTGCAGTAGCTGCGCACCGCCTGCGCGCCCGCTTCCGCCGCCAGTTCCACCTGGACCTTGCGGAAGCTGTAGACCGCCAGGTCGATGACGTTGAGCAGCGGCACGACCAGGATCGAGACGATCAGGGCGAACTCGGCCGCGGCCGCGCCGCGCGAGCCGAACAGGAAGCCGCGGAGGGAGCGGGCGTCGGTCATTGGACCAGCACCACCTGCTGGAGCGTCGAGACCGAGCCCGGATCGAGCCCGGCGCGCGGGCAGTCGATGGTCGGCGTGGCGAAGATCGCCGCGGTGCCGTTGATCTGCACCTGGTAGACGAAGAACGCCAGGCAGGCGAGGCCGGCGGTCGCGTGGTTGATCGCGCCCGACAGGGTGATCGTCGCCTTCGGCGCGTAGATCAGGCCGCTGATGTCGAATTGCGGCGTCGATCCGGACACCGTGAAATCGACGCCCGAGGTCAGCACCGGATCCTGATAGATCGCGACGCCCGACCAGGGGCCGGAGGTGGGGGCGGCGAAGTCCAGCACGCTGCCCTGGGCGCCCTTGGGGAAGTGATCATAGCCGTTGGCCGTGGTGCCGGAGAACACCAGCGTCAGGCTCGCGTTGGTGGCGGTGCGCATCGTGTGGCCGTTGAGATCGAGGTGGCCGTTCTCGATGATCAGGGTGCTGTCGCCGGTGACCGTCACGTCGGACACGAGCTTCACGTCGCCGCACAGCGCCGATCCGCCAGAGAAGCTCATCGTGCCGCCGAGCTGATTGCTGGCGGGCAATGTCACCTTGTTGCCGTCCTTCGGGAACACGCCTCCGCAGTTTTGAACAAGGGTCGAGGGGAGGTTGGCCGAGGCGAGCCCGGCGTAGGGGTCGAGGAGCGGCAGGGTGTTGGCCACCTCCGTCCCGCAGTTGTCGTTGCTTCCGCCGGTGGAGCCCACATAGGTGTAGCTGATCGTGCTGCCGGTCTGGCCGTTGCAGCTCGTGCCGCCGTTCGGGGCGAAGATCGAGCAGCCCGTCAGGTTGAGCTGGGCGCCGCCGTTCACTCGGAACGAATTGCCCGAGCTGCTGAGGGTGGTGATGCAGAACTCGCTCGTCGAGTTGGTGCGTTTGGCCCAGGCCGTCGCATAGATGTTCTGGGCATCGAGCCCGCCCGCGGTGGTCGTGGTGCCGGTGAAACCCAGGACCTTGAGCAGGTACACCGGCACCTTGCGTTGGATGGTCACCACGTAGCAGACGTCGGAGCTGGTGCAGGGCGCCGGCGCCGTGGCGGTGCTCGCCGCGACCGTCGTGTCGTTCGCGCCGTTGACGAAGGTGTAGCGGGCGGCCACGGCCCTGGCCTCCGACACATAGGTCGTGCCGCCGGTGGCGCAGCTCGCGCCCGGCGCACAGGCGTTGACCGCGGCTGCGAGCGCGGCCTGGTCGGCGACGTTCTGCGCGGACCGCTGCAGCATGAACCAGCTGGAGCCTTCCCCCGCCATGCCGAGCGCCGCGACGAGCGGCACAAGCATCAGAGCGAACAGGGGAGCGACGTTGCCGGTGCGGTTTCGCCACAGGCGAACACAGTAGGCTGCGCAGGCGGCGACGCCCGATCGAATAGCTCCGGAAGTCGAATGCATGAGGTGAGGGGACATAGTCTGCTCTTGCGCATGCGAGACCTGCCGAGAGCAGGCCGACGACTACAAAAGCCGAGCTATGGGAAAGTGGGTGCGCGGCGAAAATAAATAGTCTCGTCGAACCGAACCTTCCGGCGCGGGGGCCGATTTGTGGCCGCCGAGAGGAAGATCGTATGCCAGTAGCCGAACCACCCCCCGCATCGAACCCTCCGGCCCGTCCGGAACCCTTCGCATGGCCTGCGCCCGAGGACGCGCTACGTCTCGCGCGCGGCCCGGCCTGCCGGTCCTTGCTGCGCGCGCTGACCTCCGCCGACGAGGCGGACGGATTGGACGACGCGACGGAATTGTCGCCGGTGCTGATGCTCGATGCGTTGCTGGTCATCCTCGACCTGCTTCATCGGTCGCCTTGCGGCGCGCCGGTGAGCGCGCGCACGGTGCTCATGCGCAAGGGCTACCGCCGGTGGGGCAACGAACGACGGGCCTTCGAGCGGCGGGTCAACGCCCAGCTCATCGGCCTGGACGGCCTGGTTCGCCGGCTCGCCGGCGACGGGGAGCCGCTGCTCGCCTTCGCGCCGCGCAACGTTGCGCGCACCGACTTCATGGTCCGGCCCGGCGGAGCCCTCGTGGCCGAACTCGCGGCGCCCGATTGCGTGGAGCTCGGCGCCGCCGTCCTGCGCTTCGACCATCGGAAGAACCGGGGAGCCGACGCGCTCGCCAAGAAGCTGGCCGTGGCGCTCGCCCACAGTCCAGAGAGCGAGGTGCTGCGCGTCCGCGACATCCTGGCCGCCACGGGCGAGTGGAGCCGCTATGACAACGGCGGCCGCTGCGATCGGCTCGCCGCCCGGTTCGAGGCCGCCCTCGGCCTGCTGCGCGCCGCGGGCCTTTGTCGCCTCGAACTCGAGCCGCCCTGCGAGCGTCCCTACGGCTGGTTCCGCACCTGGTGCGGGACCGAGGTGCGGGTGACCTCGTGGCCGCGCCCGGTTCCGCTTCCGCGCACCGACGGGACGCCCAGCCCGCGTGGACGCGCCCTGACGGGCCGCCGCGGCCGGCCGCCGTTCTCGCCGACGGCAGATCAGCGTGCGCTCGTCGCTGCACTCAGCGCCGACGGGTGCAGCCGCACCCTCATCGCCGGACGGGTCGGCGTCAGCCTGCCCACGCTACGGCGCTACTTCGCCGTCGAGCTCGCCGCCGCCGAGCGGCGCGCCGCTGGGCCCCTCGAGGCGCGCGGCCGGTCCGGCGGAGACTTCCTGCAGATCTTCGACGCCCTGCTTCGCAGCGCCCGCGCCGGCGCGGGCGCGGTGCCGGCGGGGTCGCAGCCATGAGCGATCCGGTCTTGGTGCGCGTTCGCCGGGCGACGCGTCCGGGGCGGCCGGGTGAACTCAGCCGCCGCCGTTCCGCCGCGCCGGCCTCCGCGGCCCTGCTCGACGCGATCGAACGCATCGGAGTGCTCGCCGCCTTCGCCCTCTTCTATGCGGCCAACGCGGGCGCCCACCGTCCGCTGAACCTGCTGGTCGTGGCGACCGACGGCTTGACGGTGCTCTTCATCCTCGTGCGCCGGCCAGCCCGGGCCGTCAGTCGCTCGCCGGCGGACTGGATCATCGCGGCGCTCGGCACCCTGTGCACGCTCTTCATGCGGCCCGGCGGGGAGTCCTTGCTCGCGCCCGCCGTCGCCGGCGGCCTCGTGGCCGCCGCCGCGCTGCTCAACATCGCCGCCAAGTTCAGCCTCAACCTGAGCTTCGGGATCGCCCCGGCCAATCGCGGCGTCCAGACCGGCGGCGTGTACGCCTTCGTCCGTCATCCCATGTACCTGGGGTACCTGATCCTCACCGCCGTCTTCGCGCTGATGAACCCCACCGGATTCAACCTGGCCCTGATGGCGGTCGGCGTCGCCGCGCAGTTCGAGCGGATCCGGCGCGAGGAACGGTTCCTGCTCACGGACCCGGACTATCGGCGCTACGCTCAACAGGTCCGCTTCCGCCTGCTGCCCGGGCTCTATTAGGGCGCTTCCCGGGGGACGGAGACGCCGCGCTCATCAGTCTTGGCGGTGTGCGCCCGGGGGCGCGCCGTCATAGTGGGGCGCATGACCGAACGGCTCGTGCGGAAGTTCGCCAACGCCGGGAAGCTGCCCCGGCTCGCCGAGGTCGCCCTGTCCGAGGCGGCGGCCGACCAGCGCGTCCTGGAACCGGACCAACTGATCGTCGCCGAGCGCGACTTTCCGGACTGCGTGCACGTCGTCCTCGAAGGCTTCGCCTGCCGCTACAAGATCCTGGCGGCCAGCGGCCGGCGGCCCATCCTCGACTTCCTCCTGCCGGGCGACCTATGCGACGCCCACCCCGATGTCGGCGCGGCCATGGATCACAGCATCGGGACGCTCACCACCTGCCGGGTCGCCTTCATTCCACGGGAGGCGCTCTGGGATCTCGCACGGCGCTTCCCGGCCATCGCCCGGGCCCTGTCCTGGTCCGCCCTCGTGGAAGAAAGCGTCGCCCGCGAATGGCTGGTGAACATCGCGGCGCGCCCGGCCGACCAGCGGATCGCCCATCTGCTGTGCGAGATCTGCGCGCGGCTGCAGGCTGTCGGGCTCTCCGATCGCGGACGATACCCCCTGCCGATCACCCAGCTGGACCTCGCCGATGCGACGGGCCTGTCCCTGGTCCACGCCAACCGCATGCTCCAGCGGCTGCGGGCGGCGAAGCTGGTCGTCTGGCGCAGCGATGAGTTGACGCTGCCGCAGCCGGCGCAGCTCGCCCGGTACTGCGGGTTCGAGAGCGACTATCTGCATCTGGATGCGCTGACCTGAGGCCAGTAACCCAAGCCCCCGGCCGCGCGGCCGAGGGCTCGGGGCGCCGTGCTGGGGGCTCGATGCTCTCTTGGGGGGAGGGCAATCTCGGCGCACTTCTAAGATCGGCCCTCGCGGCGAATGTTCCGGCGAAACGGCCGCTTCCGGCGACGACCCCCAATCATGGTGATCAGGTTTGGCGAGATGCTAGATGTTGGGGCGCGGCTCCTCCGTGGGCCGGGCAAGCCCTTCGATCTTGCGCCGCACGCTCTCGTGCGAAAGCGGCTCTCGCTCCGGATCGGGCGCATAGAGGGGCGCGGAGATGCAACAGGACAGGCCCGCCGGGTCGAAGTCCAGGTGCGCCTTGCCGCCGATCTCTCCGGTGACGCCGCGCTCGATCAGGCGGGAGCCGAAGCCGCGCCGCTTGGGAGGCGAGACCGGCGGCCCGCCCCGTTCGCGCCACTCGAGCACCAGCCACTCCTCGCCATGCCGATCCTCGACCTCCCAATGGATGCTGACGGTGCCGTGAGCGCCCCGCAGGGCGCCGTACTTCACCGCATTGGTGGCCAGCTCGTGCAGCGCCAGGGAAAAGGCGATGGCCAGTTTCGGGTCCAGAACCACGTGCGGCCCGTCCGCCGTGATGCGGTCGGCGCCCTTGCGTCGGTGCGGCGCGAGCGTGCCGTCGATGAGCCGGTCCAGAGTGGCGCCGGCCCAGCGCTGGTCCACGAGGATGTCGTGGGTCCAGGCCAGCGCCATGAGGCGATCCTCGAAATTCTCCAGCTCGGCGCTGCGCGCGTTGCCGAAGCTTTGGCGCGCGAGCGACTGGACCACCGCCAGCATGTTCTTCACGCGGTGATTGAGCTCGCCGACGACGAGCTGCAGGTGCGTCTTCGCCTGGTTGAGCTCGGCGGTCTCGTGGCGCAGCGCCGCCTCTGCGGCCTTGCGGCTGGTGATGTCGCTGGTGACGCCGGTCAGTCGCCTGGGGACGCCGCTGGCGTCGCGGTCGCTGGCGGTCGCGTGGCTCTCCACCCAGTGGCGACGCCCGTCCGCCCCGATCACCCGGAATTCGTAAACGCTCTCGTCTTCGGTGGCGAGGCGTGCGAGGCCGGCGTTGACGGTGTCGATATCCTCCGGATCCACGAAGTTGATCCAGTCGCGCAGCTTCTCGTGCTCGGTCCATTGACGGGGCAGGCCGATCAGGGCGCGCGCCGCAGCGAGGTCCAACCAGCGCAGCGCTTCTCCCGCCCGCCATTCCCAGCTCGCGGCGCGGGCGGCCCGATGGGCCAGCCGAAGACTCTCGTTGGCGAGACGGAGCCTGTGCTCCTTGCGCCTCAACCCCAGCGTCGCCTGCGCTTCCTGGGTCGCATCGCGAAGGAAGAAGGCCAGGGATCCCCTTCCCACCGGCAGCACGCGCACCCGCAGGAAGCAGCCGGCAGCCCCGGGGCGCGGCATGACGAACTCACGCTCGCGCCCCTGATCCAGCGCCGCGGCCAGCATCCGCGCGGAGCGTCGATCGGGCAGCTCGGCCAGCACGTCCTGGATCGGTCGGCGGATGACCTGGCCGCGAGGCCGCGCCAGATAGTCCGCGGCGGCCTCGTTGCAGAAGATCACCCGGCCGTCGCGGCGGCAGGCGAACAGGCCCTGGATGTGGCTGCTCTGGACGATGGCCCGGCCGATCTGCGCGGCGAGGACCTTGTCTTGTTCGGCCGTGATCCAGGCTCGAAAGAACATGAAGCGCCCGACCGGTTCAGGTCGACCATCTCAGAGCGTCCGGGCCAGACGAACAGCTTAGCCCCAGCCTGTCCTTAATCGGGCGAGGGGCGCTGCTGTTCGCCCCTTGAGGATCGTTTTCTTTCGCTCAATCCAGGTCGCCAAGCGCGGCGGGCCCGACCTCGGCGGACGCGCCCTCGCGCCCCGTCCGAGGGGGCTTGCGGCCGAGCCGTTCCTCACTGCTCGCGAGGGCCAGCCAGCGCTCGGCGCAGGCTCGTTGCCTGGCCTGCACCGAGTCCAGATCGGCCACCTCCGCCAAGGCCAGGGCGGCGGCGGCAAGGTCGCGGTAGCGGGCGGCCTTCGCCTCGTGGGAGGTGTCCGTCGCCGCGACCTTCGTCCCAGCGGGCGGCAGGGTCATGCGTGCCGCTCCAGATGACGCTCCATCCTCGCCGGGCGGGGATCGTCGTGATCATCGAGCGCGTCCAGCAGGCTCTGCCGGGCGCGGGCGATGCGGCTCTTCACCGTGCCGACCGCGCAGCCCCAGATCTCAGCGAGTTCCTCGTAGCTGTTCCCGGCGGCGACGAGCACCAGCGCATCCCGGGATTTCGGCGTCAGCGTCTGCAGGGCGCGCAGCGTCTGGTCGCACTGCAGCCGCAGCTCCGGATCGCCCGGCGCCACCAGGGTGGCGGCCAGCTCGCCGTCGTAGTCCTGGACGGGCCGCGGTCGCCCGGCGCGCGTCAGGAACTCGTTGCGCAGGATCCTGAAGAGCCACGCTTTGAGGTTCGTGTTCGGCTGGAAGGTGTGCCGATACCGCCAGGCTCGCAGGAGCGTGTCCTGCACCAGGTCATCCGCCTCGTCGATCGACCCGAGAAGCAGAGCCGCGTAGGCCCTTAGCTTCGGGGTGAAGACGTGCAGATTCTCCAGCAATGTCACACTTAGGGTCTTTTCAAGAGGCGGGCCCTGCTCAGACTGAGCCCCAGCACAGTTCTGTTGGCCGGCTTGCTTGCCGGTTTCTCCGGTCAGCCCCATTTGAATTCTCCGGTTCCCAGTCACGGACCGTAAGGACCCGTCGGGAGGCGTGCGTTATACTGTTATATAAATTTTCACATAGGTTGGTCGGGTGGGCCCGATGCGAACGCCGGCGGCGCCCGTCAGGCGGTGAGCTCGAGGCCGCGCGACGGTCCCAGGGGGATCGGCGCGCCGGCGAGCGGAAAGCGGATCTCGTGACGGGTGCCGCCCGGTCCGGTCTGTCGGCTCAGATCCCCGCGCAGCTGCCGGGCGAAGGCGACGACATAGCGTGACCCAAGCCCACTGCGGGCTTCGGCCGGGATGCCGCGGCCATTGTCCGAGACCTCCAGCACGATGTCCGGACCTTCGCGGCGCAGGCCGAGCCGGATCTGTCCGCACCCTTCGGGGAAGGCATGCTTGATGGCGTTGGTGGCCAGTTCATTGACCATCAGCCCCACCGCCTCGACCTGCTCGGGCGCCAGCCAGACGGGTTCGGCCTCCACCGAGATCGCGATGCAGGACGTCTCGCCGAGCAGGGCCCGGCGCAACGCCTCGGCCAGGCCATCGAGGAGGCGGTCGCCTTCGAGAGTCGCGCAGTTCCCGCTGCGGGAAAGAAGGTCATAGAGGGTGCTGACGGCGACGATGCGCGAGCCGATCGCCGCATAGGAGGCTCGGCTCGGGCCGCCGACGCGGCGCTGCTCTGCCGCGACGAACGCGGCGATGATCTGCAGCGAGTTCTTCACCCGATGACCGAGTTCGGCGTCGCGGTGCGGCTCGAGCGGGTCCGCCGCGCCGGCGTCCTCGAACACCAGCAGATAGGCTTCCCTGCGGCCGCCGCTGATCCGCCGGGCGGTGCAGTGCAAGGTCCGGCTGCGCGCCCGACCCGGGGCGGCGAGCTGCAGCCAGGTTTCGGACTGGCCCTTCGCCTTGACCTCGGCGAGCAGGCCGGAAAGGTCGGCGTCGCCTTCGAACAGCCGGCCCAGGCGGTCCATCGCAAGGCCGGCGAGCGCGGCCGGAGCCTGGCTGGTCATCGCCCGAAACGCTGCGTTCGCCCGGGCGACGCGGCCCTGGGAATCCAGCACGAGAACCGCGCACCCGAGGCTTTCGATCACCAGGTTGGCGGATGCCTCGTCCAGGCCTGCCGCATGGTTTCGCTTGACGCGCACCATTGTCGTTTCTCCCCAGCCAAGGAGCCTGCGGGACGAGTTCCGCGGGCTTCCAGATGGGGCAAGTTTTGCGGCTTAACCACAACGGCTCATTATACTGGTATAGTAATCCGCGCCGAAGCCGTCAGTTTTGGTTGTGGCAATTTCGCAAGCATGACCATTCGCGCCGCGGCGCCCGGTTGTCGGGCGGCCGACGTCAGTCGGGATGGATCGCTTGTTCTATCCGGTCGAAGTACTTGGCCGTCTCCGACGAGGCGCCTTCCAGATGGAGGTAGTCGCTGTTGAACTCGCCCACTTCCTGAAGCGCGTCGAGATCAAGCACGGTCAGCAGTCGATGTGACAGGTTGATGATCCCGCTGTCGCGCAGGCTCATCAGAATGCGGTTCACGTGCGCGGGCGTGAGGCCGATGGAGTCGGCCAGCTCGAGCTGAGTGATCGGCAGGGTCAGGGTCTGGCCCTGGGTCAGGCCGACGGAGTGATGGCGCCACCACAGTTCGCAGAGCAGATAGGCGACGCGCCCGCGGGCCCGACGTCGGCCGAGCGCAACGATGCGCTCGCGCAGGATCGCCTTGTCCTGGAGTGAATTCCACCAGAGGGCGGCGGCGATCCGCGGATGCTGGAAGAAGGTGTCCACCATCTTGTCGCGCGGGATGGTGGCGAGCTTCAGCCGCGTCAGCGCCGCGATCGAGTGGTCCATCGATTTGGTCAGGAACACGTGGACGTCCGAGATGTCGCCGGGCAGCAGGAAGGCGATGATCTGCCGGCGGCCGTCCTGCATGTTGCGGTAGGCGCAGGCCAGCCCCTCGGTGACCACGAAGGCCGATCGCGGCGTCTCGCCCTCGATCACCACGTCGCTGTCGGGGCGGTAGGTCTCGGTGTGATCGCACAGCGAATTCAGCACTTCGATGTCCGCTCCGGAGAAGGGGATGAAGTTGCTCAATTTGCGCACGAGGCGGCTCTGCTGCGGCAGCGGGTCCATGGCGATATGGGTGCGCATCATGTTCATCGGCGCGGCGTCATTCAGCGCGCGCCGGCGCGACTGGGCGGCGAACCGGACAACCCGGCGTGGCGTCGCCATGGCCGCAAGAAGAGCCCATCGCGGGCGTTTGGCGTCGATCGTCTCCTGCGTACATCAGCTCGCCCTGTGTCAGGTCTCACCTAATCGCGGATCGGCACTGTCTAGACCTCGCCGCAATCAACCCCGAAAGTGAGGACGCCGACCGTGATGTTTGGCGGCTTTCCCTCAAGGTCAACGTCGGCGTTACCCAAGTTGGGTAAAGCTGAGGCGAAAATGTAAGGTGAAGCTTGGGGTTCCGTTTCTCACCAATATTGGGGTGCAGGCTTACCGTCGACTTCGGAATATTGCTAAATGATTTGGATGTGCAATCGCGTGGGTTGCATACCAGTATATCGAAAAAAAGCCTGCGAGGCGTCGCTTTGCGTCCAGGAATTCGCCTCTAGGGCGTCATACCGAAATTAGGAGAAATGGCAGAATAGGCGGTTTGTCGACCTGAACGCCTACCTCCGATTGAGGAAAGGCGCCGATCAAGCGGGGCCCTTGGCCCGGCAGGACTGCTCAGGAGACGAGCTGCGTCGCGAGGCGGATGGCGTTGGCCAGGCCGCGGACGTTCAACTTTGCGTAGATAGCCCGCAGGTGCGAGCGGACGGTGTGTTCCGAAACGTCGAGCTGCTGGGCGATCTCCTTCGGGCAGGAGCCGGTGCAGAGCGCCTGCAGCACCCGCGCCTCGCCGCGGGTCAGCTCGAAGGCGTCGGCCAGGGCCGCGAAGGCTTGCGGCTGCAGGTCCTCGTCGGTGGCGAACAGCAGCAGCAGGGTCGGCAGGTGGGGGGAGCTGTGCAGCTCGGCCGAGCGCCAGGCCCCATCCATGCGGCGAAGGATGAGCTTCTGGCGCGGATGCTGGCGAGACAGGGCGATCGCCCGTTCCAGGCGACGATTGCTGCTCGCGGCGCCGAACCGCAGGCGCCCGCCGCTCAGGCCGATCGAGCGGTTGGCGATCAGGAGTTGGCCCGCGGCGTTGGCGGCGCGGACCTGGCCCTCCGTGTCGATCTCGAAGCGGGGTCCGGGGTGGAAGCGGTCCCAGCCCGTCTCGCCGGGCGGCATGTCCAGCTCATCGAGGCGCTCGCCGAAGGCGTCGCCAGGGGCGAGACGTCGCTCCATGCCCATGGACGACGGGCCGAGTTGACCCGGCCCATTGGGGGCGGCGGCTCTGCTCAGCGGCTCCATGGCGATCTCCCTGCCAAGAAGGAGGCCGGCGACACGCTGCGGGCCTCAGGCCGTCGGCGAAACACCGCCGACCCAAGCAGATCAAATCGGCGGTTCTGCAAAATGTTCGGCGCGGGCATTGGCGGCGCGTCGCGCAGGTCCCTCGGTCGGGCCGCCGATCGGACCACCGACCGGGCCGGGGCCCTGCCGTCGCGGCGCGCCGGCTAGTCACTTGCATTACAATACGCACTGTGACACCTCTCGCAGCGGCGGGGCCAGCCACGATGTGGCGGCCGGCGAACGTCGAGCGGAGGGATCTGAAGTGCGTCCAAGCCCACCTGAACGCGTGGCGGAATATCGCCGTCGGGGCTGGTGGCGGGGCCAGACCATCGATGCGCTGTTCCGAGCCGCGGTCGCGGTCCGCGCCGACGCCGAGGCCCTGGTCGACGCGCCCAATCGCCAAGCCTTGGCCGGCACGCCGCCGCAGAGGCTGACCTATGCCGAACTCGACCGCCGGGTCGACGCGCTCTGCCACGTGCTGGCCGGACTCGGCGTCGGGCGCGGGGACGTTGTGGCGACTCAACTGCCCAACCTGGTGGAGGGCGTCGTCGCCTTCCTCGCCTGCGCGCGCATGGGGGCGATCCTCAGTCCCGTGGCCATGGCCTATCGCGGCCACGAGCTCCGCCAGATCCTGCCGAGCGTCGAGCCCAAGGCCTACATCACCGTGGGCGAGTTCCACGGCTGCGATCACGCCGCCATGCTGGTCGAGCTGAAAGCCGAAGGCGTGACCGCGGCCGAGATCGTCAGCCTCGGCGCCGCGCCGCCAGCCGGCGCCATGGCCCTGGACGTCCTGATGGCCGAAGCGCCGGCGGCGCCGTTCGACACGCCCGCCGACCTCGACGCCGCGGAGGCGCTGACGATCTGCTGGACCTCCGGCACCGAGGCCATGCCCAAGGGCGTGCCGCGTCACCACGATCACTGGGTGGTCAATGGCGAGGCCCTGGTCGAGGCGGCGGGTCTTCAGGTGGGCGACACCATCCTCAACCCCTTCCCGCTGATCAACATCGCCGCGATCGGCGGCATGGTGATGACCTGGCTGCTGGCGCAGGGCCGGCTCGTCCAGCACCACCCGTTCGACCTGCCGATCTTCCTTGGGCAGATGCAGGACGAAGGCGTCGCCTACACCGTCGCCCCGCCGGCGGTTCTGAACATGCTGCTGCAGAACGAGGCGCTGCTCGATGGGACGGATCTGTCCAAGCTGCGCTGCCTCGGCTCCGGCTCGGCGCCGCTGTCGCCCTGGATGGTGAAGGGCTGGCAGGAGCGCCACGGCGTCACGGTGATGAACGTCTTCGGCTCGAACGAAGGGACCTCGCTGTTCTCCACCGGGGAGGCGATCCCGGACCCGGAGCTGCGCGCCCGCTACTTCCCACGCTTCGGGGCGCAGGGCGTGAATTGGCCCGCCGCGTTCCCCGCCAAGATCCGCACCCGGCTGGTGGACGTGGACAGCGGCGAGGAGATCACCGAGCCCGGCCGGGAAGGCGAGCTGCGCATCGCCGGAGCCATGACCTTCGACGGCTACTGGAAGGCGCCGGAGATCACCGCCCAGGCCTTCGACGACGACGGCTACTTCCGCACCGGCGACCTGTTCGAGATCGCCCCCGACGGCGGCGGCCGCTACTACCGCTTCGTCGGCCGCTGCAAGGAGATCATCATCCGCGGCGGGCTCAACATCTCGCCGGCCGAGCTCGACGTGCTGATCGAGGGCCATCCCAAGGTGCGGGAGGCGAGCTGCGCCGCCTATCCCGACGAGCGGCTGGGCGAGCGGGTCTGCGCGGTGGTGGCCCTGAGGCCCGGCGAGAGCCTCACCCTGGAGGAGCTCAACGCGCACCTGAAGGCGCACGACATCGCCACCTTCAAGCTGCCGGAGCGCCTGAGGATCGTCGACGCCCTGCCGCGCAATGCGCTCGGCAAGGTGCTGCGGCGCGAGCTGTCGGGGGTGGTCGCCGCCTGATGGCGGAATCCGACTTGCATAGCAGCACCCGGTCGGCGAGTTTCCCGGCGGTCCTTGTCATCCGGGGCCGCTGAGGACAACTTCGCCGTCATGACCGCCCCGAAGTTCATCCGCACCTGCTCGATCTGGCGGGCGCTGGAGGTGGTGGGCGACACCTCGGTCCTGCTGATCCTCGAGGCGAGCTGGATCGGCGCGCGGCGGTTCGACGAGTTCCGCACCCGAACCGGCCTGCTGCAGACCCTGCTCAGCGACCGGCTGAAGCGGCTGGTCGCGGCCGGCGTCATGGAGAAGCGGCTCTATTCCGAGGCCCCGCCGCGCTTCGAATACCGCATGACCCAGAAGGGGCGGGACCTCTACTGGCCGGCGCTGATGATGCTGCGCTGGGAGCGGCGGTGGGCGACCACCGAAGGCAAGCTGCAACTGCGGCTGCGCCACCGCACCTGCGGCCACATCTTCGATCCCGTACCCACGTGCCTGAAGTGCGGCGACGAGATCGGCGCCCGCGACGTCGACTGGACCGAGGGGCCCGGCGTTGGCTGGATGGCGGCCCGCTACAGCCGCCGGCGCCAGCAGCGCCACGCGGCCGAGGCGGCCTCAAGCCTGATGGTGGACGTCGCCCAGATCACGGGCGACCGCTGGGCGAGCCTCGTCCTGCGCTCGATCTTCACCGGTCTGCGCCGTTTCGACGAAATCCTCGGCGATACGGCCATGGCCACCAACATCCTCTCCGAGCGGCTGTCCTGGCTCACTGCTCAGGGCGTGATCCGCACCCACGAGGTCGGCGGCCGGCGCTTCGAGTACCGGCTGACGGAGAAGGGGATCGACTACTACCCGGTCCTGCTGATGCTGCTGCAATGGGGCGACAAGTACTACGTCTCGCCGGAGGGGCCGCCCCTCCTGCTGCGCCACAAGTCCCACGGCCACGACCTCGAGCCGGCGGTCACCTGCTCCTGCTGCAGCCAGCCGGTGGAGCCGCACGACGTCACCTTCGAGGTTATCGAAGCGCCCGCCCCGGCGCTGCAACCCGCGGGCTGACCCTCGTCCGGGGGCCGGGTCTCCCGGATAGTCGCTTTCATAACGATACTAAGTCGGCTAGGCTCGTCCCCGTTCGGGGAGGGGCCATGACCTATCGCGTGATCCAGTGGGCCACCGGCGCCATGGGGAAGAGCTGCCTGCGCGCGGTGATCGACCATCCGGCCATGGAGCTGGTCGGGCTCTACGTCTACGGCGACGACAAGGCGGGACGCGACGCCGGCGACATCGCCCGACGCCCGGCGACGGGGGTGATCGCCACCCGGGAGGTTGACGAGATCCTGGCGCTGGACGGGGACGTGGTGATCCACTGCGCGCGGCTGGCGCCGCCGTACGGCTCGCACGACGCCGACCTTCTCAAGCTGCTGGCGAGCGGCAAGAACGTGATCAGCATCAACGGCTACAGCGATCCTGGCCATTGGGGGGGCGAGCGGCTGAAGGCCTTGGAGGCCGCCTGCGCCGCGGGGGGCTCGAGCCTGATGGCCGCCGGGCTGAACCCCGGCTTCGCCGGCGAGCAGCTCGCGGTGGTCGCCACCGGCGTCTGCTCCGCGCTCGACCACATCGAGGTGGTCGAGAGCGTCGACTGTCGGGCGGTGCGCAATCCGGACTACATCTTCAAAGTCCTCGGGTTCGGGTCCGATTCGACCGAAGTCGATCCGAACGACCCGGCCTGGGGCCCGGCGTCCTCGCTGAACGGCATGTACGCCGAGGTGCTGGCGGCCATGGCCGAGCACCTCCACCTGAAGCTGGAGCGGGTGGAGACCGACCACCGGGTGTTCGGCGCCACCGAAGACCTGTCCGTCGCCGCCGGAGCTATTCGCCGCGGCGGCGTGAGCCACCTCAATTGGCGCTGGCACGGCCTGGTGGCGGATGAGCCCAAGCTCACGATGTCGATCCACTGGTACATGGAGCCGGCCCACCTCGACGAGGCGGAGCCGCCGCTGTGGCGGATGCGGATCCGCGGGCAGCCCGGTGTGCGCATCGCCGTCGACCTGGAGAAGCGGGAGGGCGATACCACCCCCACCTCGGCCGAGCAGATCGCCGTGGCCGGGGCTGTGATCAACACCATTCCGGTGGTCTGCGCCGCGCCGCCGGGCGTCCTCGTCCGGCCCTTGGCCACGCCCTTCCGCGGCGACCTCGCGCAGGCCTGACCGGCTCCGCGGCATCAGTCGCGGATGTCACTTGCATAACGATACGATCTATGGATGATCGCCGGCGTTCAGGGGAGAAAGCGATGCCGATCGGGGAGAGCGCGGGGGCGGACCTGCGGGATCGGGTGGTGATCGTCACCGGCGCGGGCAAGGGCCTGGGCCGGGCCTACGCCCTTGAACTGGCGCGGCGCGGGGCGGCGGTGATCGTCAACAACCGCTGGGTCGACCAGACGCAGCCGTCCAGCGCCGACGCCGTGGTGGCCGAGATCCGGGCGGTCGGCGGGCGCGCGGCCTCAAACTACGACGCCGCCGAGGCGCCGGAGACCGGGGCGGCGCTGGTCGCGCAGGCCATCGCCGAGTTCGGCCGGCTGGACGCGGTGGTCTCAAATGCGGGGGTGCCCGAGACCAAGCGCCTGCATCGCCAGACCCCCGAAGGCTTCCAGAAGATCTTCGACATCAACTTCTTCGGGGCCTTCCATCTGGTTCAGGCGGCCTGGCCGGTGCTGTCGGAGGCGCCCGCGGGGCGCATCGTGCTCAGCGCCTCCTCGGCCGGCCTGCACGGCGGCGACGGCATGGCGGCCTACGCCTCGTCCAAGGCGGCGCTCATCGGCCTCGTCCGGGGCCTGGCGGTGGAAGGGCGGCCGCGCAACCTGCTGATCAACGCCATCGCGCCCTATGCGGTGACCGCCATGACCGAGGCGCACCTGGCGCCGGGCCTGGCCGAGCGGATGGACCCCGCGGCGGTGGCGCCGCTGGTCGCCTGGCTGGTGAGCGAGGCCTGCGACGTCTCCGGCCAGACCCTGGTCTCCGGCGGCGGGCGGGTGCGCGCGGCGTTCGCGGTGGAGGGGCCGCCGGTGACGCTGGATGGAGACGTCGGGGCCGCGGTGCACACCGCCATGGCGTCCGAACCGCGCGAGACCTACGGCGACGCCCACCAGGCGTTCGCCGCCTTCATGGACGGCCGTCCCGCCTTGGTGGCGGCGCGATAGCTTGTATAATCGAACCTACTAGAGGCGGCCGGCGCGGCCGAGCGAGGAAACCCCCATGGTCTATATTCTCGGCGGCTGGCAGAGCGACTTCTCGAAGAACTGGGCGCGTCAGCAGATGGACTTCGCCGACGCCTTCGCCGAGGTGGTGGGCGAGGGGCTGGCGGCCACGGGTCTCGAACCCAAGGACATCGACTGCGGCCACGTCGGCAACTTCGTGGGCGACCTGTTCGCCGGCCAGGGCCTGCTCGGCGGCTTCTTCGGCCTGGTGCATCCGGAGTTCGACGGCATGCCCACGGCGCGCCACGAGGCGGCCTGCGCCTCCGGCAGCGTCGCGATCCTCGCGGCGACCGCGGAGATCGAGGCCGGGCGCTACGACACCGCCTGCGTGGTCGGTCTCGAGATGATGCGCAACGTCCCCGGCCAGCAGGCGGCGCAGAACCTCGGCGCGGCGGCGTGGACCGGCCATGAGTTCCAGGACGCCACCTACCTCTGGCCCCGCGCCTTCTCCGATCTCGGCGAGGAGTACGACCGCCGCTACGGCCTGAAGTACGAGCACCTGATGCGCATCGCGGAGATCAACTTCGCCAACGCCAAGAAGAACCCGAACTCCCAGACCCGGAGCTGGGGTTTCAACGAGCGCAGCTTCACCGCCGACGACGAGGCCAACCCGGTGGTCGAGGGCATGATCCGCAAGAACGACTGCGGCCAGGTCACCGACGGCTCGGCCGTGATCTTCCTCGCCAGCGAGGCCAGGGCCGCCGAATACGCCGCCAAGCGCGGCATCGCCCTGGAGAGCCTGCCGCAGATCAAGGGCTGGGGACATCGGTCTTCGCCCATCAGCTACGAGCGCAAGATCCGCGCCTCGGCCGGCGAGCCCTATGTCTTCCCGCAGGTGAAGCGGGCGATCGACGATGCGCGGGCGCGGGCCGGCGTCGCCGACATCTCCCAGCTCGACGCGGTGGAGACGCACGACTGCTTCACCACCACCGAATACATGGCCATCGAGCACCTCGGCCTCACCGCCCCGGGCGAGGCCTGGAAGGCCGTGGAGGCCGGGGACATCGAGATCGGCGGCCGCTTGCCCATCAACCCGTCCGGCGGCCTGATCGGCGGCGGCCATCCGGTCGGCGCCACCGGCGTGCGGATGGCCCTGGACGCCTTCAAGCAGGTGACCGGCCAGGCCGGCGACTACCAGGTCGAAGGCGCCAAGACCGTCCAGACCCTCAACATCGGCGGCTCGACCACCACCACGGTCAGCCTGGTGGTGGGCGTCTGAGGATGTCCGACGCGGCCCTGGCGAAGCCCGCCCCCGCGCCGTTCCGTGAAGCCCGCCTGATGCCGGTCGACCTCGACGTCGAGCGGCGGGCGAACGGCGCGATCCTGATCACCTCGCGGGTGCCGCTGCGCGCCTACGACGCCAACATTCCCGCCGCCTTCGCGCGACGGGCGGCGCTCACGCCCGACAAGCCGGCGATCGCCCAGCGCGGGGCGGATGGGGCGTGGGCCTACACCACCTTCGCCCAGCTCAAGCGCGACATGGACGCGGCCACCCAGTGGCTGCTCGACCGCCCACAGCCGGGCCCGGTGCTGATCCTCGCGGGCAACACCCCGGCCTTCGCAGTGATGAGCTTCGCGGCCCAGGCCAGCGGCCGCGCCGCCTGTCCGGTCAGCACCACCTACGCCGCGCTCGGCGGCGACTTCGGCCGCCTGGCGCACGTCATCGCCAAGGTGAAGCCCGGCGTCATCTTCGCCGAGGACAGCGCCGCCTGCGCCCGCGCGCTCGAGACCCTTGAGCTCGGCGGGGCCGAGATCGTCACCACCGATCCGTCCGCGATCACCATGCCGGCCACCGCCTATGCCGAAGTGCTGGCGACGCCGGTCACCGCGGCGGTCGAGGCGGAGATCGCGGCGCTGCAGCCGGGTGACCGCGCGGCCCTGATGCTGACCTCCGGATCCACGGGCCTGCCCAAGGTGGTGCCGATCACCTTCGACAACCTCGCGGCCAACACCGCCC
This sequence comes from Phenylobacterium soli, assembly GCF_003254475.1. Taxonomy (NCBI): domain Bacteria; kingdom Pseudomonadati; phylum Pseudomonadota; class Alphaproteobacteria; order Caulobacterales; family Caulobacteraceae; genus Phenylobacterium; species Phenylobacterium soli. The sequence continues at coordinate 3,479,898 of NZ_QFYQ01000001.1, read as the reverse complement.
AGTGCCAGCAGACCATCGGCGAGGCCGCGGGCTGGCACGAGGTCATGCTCGACTGGCTGCCCTGGCACCACGCCGCCGGCGCCTTCGTGCTGCGCGCCACCCTGCTCGAAGGCGGCGTCCTCTACATCGACGACGGCAAGCCGGCGCCGGGCCTCTTCGAAACCTCGATCCGCAATCTGCGCGAGATCCCGGTCAGCTACTTCAACAACGTGCCGCTCGGCTACGCCATGCTGGTCGACGCCCTGGAGAAGGACCCGGTCCTGCGGGCGACCTTCTTCCAGAAGATGCGCCTGATGCTCTACGGCGGGGCAGGGCTGTCCCAGGCGGTCTACGACCGGCTGCAGGCGCTGGCCGTGGCCGAGACCGGCTGCCGGATCATGATGACCAGCGGCTATGGCATGACCGAGACGGTCTCGGCCTTCATGGTCATCCACTTCGAGACCGACAAGGTGGGCATCGGCCTGCCGGCGCCGGGCACGACGATCAAGCTATGGCCGGTGGGCGAGCGCTACGAGGTGCGCGCCAAGGGCCCCAACGTCACCGCCGGCTATCTCGACGAACCGGAGAAGACCGCGGCCGCCTTCGACGAGGAGGGCTTCTACCGCACCGGCGACCTCGCCGTGTTCCACGACCCGAACGATCCGGGCCAGGGGCTCGCCTTCGCCGGCCGTGCGGCCGAGGAGTTCAAGCTCTCCAGCGGGACCTGGGTCTACGGCGGCGCCCTGCGCGACGGGATCCTGAAGGCGCTGTCGCCGCTGGTGACCGATCTCGTGCTCTGCGACGACGGCCGGCCGTGGCTGGGGGTGATGCTGTGGGCCAACGGCGAGGTCGATCGGGCCGAGATCGTTCGGCGCCTGGCCGCCTTCAACACTAGCCAGCACGGCGGCGCGGCGCGCGTGAAGCGGGCGCTGCTGCTCGCCGAGCCGCCCAGCGCCAACGCCCACGAAATCTCCGACAAGGGCACCATCAATCGCCGCGCCGTCATCGACCGGCGGGCGGGCGAGGTGGAGCGGCTCTACGCGGGGACGCCGGACCCGGACGTCATCGTCCTCGGCTGATCCTCAAGGCTGCGAATGGGGGAGCCAGTCGGCGCCCTCGCGGCTGTAGTCCGCGCTGAACCAGCGTGGGTAGCCGTGCAGCGTTTGGCCGCCATCGATCATCACCTCGGCGCCGGTGACGTAACCGGCCGCCTCGCTGCACAGGAAGACGGCCAGCCGGGCGATGTCCTCGGGCTCCCCGAGCCGGCCGACCGGGGTGTTGGCGAGCGCGTCGGCGCGGACCGCCGGATCGTCGATCAGCGACTTGGTCATCGCCGTCTCGATGACGCCGGGCATGATCAGGTTCACCCGGATCCGCCAGACGCCGAGTTCGGACGCGAGCGACTTGGCGAGCATCCGAACGCCCGCCTTCGAGGCGGCATAGGCGCCGAGCAGGTCGCAGATGTGCGTCGCCGCCGTCGAGGCGTTCATGGCGATCGCCCCGCCGCGCCCGCCTTCGAGCATCAGCCGCGCCGCCCCCTGAGCCATCAGGAAGCCGCCGTTCAGGTTGACGTCCACGTGCTTGCGCCACTGGTCGAAGGGCAGGTCGATCAGCGGCCCGTAGCGGCCGTAGCCGGCGTTGATGAAGGTCGCGTCCAGCCGCCCGGCGCCGGCGCGGATCGCGGCGAACAGGCCGGCGACCGCCTCCGGGTCGGTCTGATCGCAGGCATGGGCCAAGACCTGCGCGCCCTTGGCCCGCAGCCCCTCGGCCACGACATCGAGCGCATCTTCGCGGCGATCGGTGATCACCACGGCCGCGCCCGCCTCGGCGAACGCTGCGGCCGTCGCCGCGCCGATATCGCCCGCCGCCCCGGTGACCAGGGCCGTGCGCCCGCCGAACTGCCCCGTCACATCGCTCATGAGATGTCCTCGCTGTCCTTGCGACGGCAGGTTAACTTGCATAGAAAGACTGTTAAACCGCCGTCGACGGAATCGCTGGCGGGATCGAAAGCTCGGGGGAGCTGAAATGCCTGACTTCGTCGTCGTCCTGGCGGTCAACGCCGGCGTGATCCTGGCCCTGTTCGTGCTCGCATGGGCGGTGTGCGTCGCCCAGCGCGACTGCACGCCGGTCGACAGCCTCTGGGGGCTGGGCATGGGCCTCGTGGCGATCTCCACCTACCTGCAGACTGGAGGCGGCACGCCGCGGCGCATCGTGCTGACCGGGATCTGCGTGGCCTGGGCGCTCAGGCTCGGCGGCTACATGCTCTGGCGCTGGCGCGACCACGGGCCGGACGGCCGCTACGTGCGCATGCTCGACAAGGCCAAGGCCGAGCGTGGCTGGGGCTATGCCTACGCGGCCTTCCGGCTGGTCTTCATGCTGCAGATGCCGCTGCTCTGGCTGGTCTGCCTTCCGGTCCAGCTCGGCCAGGTCTCGCCGGACGCCTCGCCGCTGGGTCCGCTCGGCCTCGCGGGCGCCGTGCTCGCGGTCATCGGCCTGATCTTCGAAAGCCTCGCCGACTTCCAGCTGGTCCGCTTCAAGAAGAACCCGGTCAACGCCGGCCAGGTGATGGACAAGGGCCTGTGGCGCTACACGCGTCACCCGAACTACTTCGGCGACGCCTGCGTCTGGTGGGGGCTGTGGTTGGTGGCGGCCGAGACCCGGCTTGGCCTCTTCGCCGTCGTCGGTCCGATCTACCTCGTCTACACCCTAACCCGCTGGAGCGGCGTGCCCACGGTCGAAGGCCGCATGCGCCGCAAGAAGCCGGGCTACGAGGACTACATGCGCCGCACCTCCGGCTTCTTCCCCTGGCCGCCCAAGCCGCCGAAGGCGGCCTGATGGACGCGACCTGAAGAAAGCGATCTGAGGATGAGCCTTCCCGCCCACATCGCCGAGCGTCTGAGGCTGCCGGCGATCGCCGCGCCGATGTTCCTGGTTTCCGGCGTCGACATGGTGCTGGCCGCCTGCAAGGCCGGCATCATCGGTTCCTTCCCGGCCAACAACGCCCGCTCGCTCGATGAGCTTGACGCCTGGATGGGTCAGATCACGGCGACCCTGCCGGCGGACGCGCCGCCCTGGGCCGTGAACATCATGGTCCATCGCTCCTACGCCCGCTGGGAGGAGGAGCTCGAGCTGGTGATGAAGCATCGGCCGCCGATCGTGATCACCGCGCTCGGCAGCCCGGCGGCCGTGGTGGAGGCCATCCAAGGCTACGGCGGACTCGTCTTCGCCGACGTGAATTCCCTGACCTTCGCGGAGAAGGCCGCCAAGACCGGGGTCGACGGCCTGATCCTGGTGGCGGCCGGCGCCGGCGGGCACACGGGCCAGATCGCCGGCTTCGCCTTCGCCCCCGCCGTCCGGGAGGTGTTCGGCGGTACGATCGTCCTGGGCGGCGGCATCGGCACGGGCCGCGCTATCCGGGCGGCACAGTTGCTCGGCGCGGACCTCGCCTACCTCGGCACGCGCCTGATCGCCTGCGAGGAGAGCCTGGCGGTCCCCGGCTACAAGCAGATGCTGATCGAGGCCAGCGCCGAGGACGTCGTCACATCCGCGGCCCTAACCGGCATCCCGGCCAACTGGTTGAAGGCCAGCCTCGCCGCCGCCGGCTACGACGCCGAGGGGCTGAAGACCCGGGCCGAGGTCAATCTTGGCCGGCCGGAGGACGCCGCCAAGCGCTGGCGCGACGTCTGGTCGGCCGGGCAGGGCGCGGGCGAGGTCCGGGCCATCGAGCCGCTCGCCGACATCGTTGAGGCCCTGGCGGCGGACTACCGGGCCGTGTCCTGACCCCGGGGCCGAAACCTCGTCTCGCGAGGCTTGACATCGCCGGGCGGGAACTGGACGTTCCGCGCGCTCCCAGCATCGAGGCGACATGGCCGAAGAGAGTCGACACGACCCGCCGTCGCCGCCGCTCACCCAGCTCGTACAGGCCAACTCCGCGGCCCGCGCGCTCAACATCCTGGGCGACCGCTGGACCCTGATGATCCTATACCTCGCGTTCCAGCGCGTGCGCCGGTTCGATGAGTTCCAGGGCCGCATCGGCCTGGCGCGCAGCCTGCTCGTCGACCGCCTGCGCCGTCTGCAGACGGCCGGCATCGTCAAGAAGGTCCGCTACCAGGAACGCCCCGCCAGGGACGAATACCGCCTGACCGAGATGGGCCTCGATCTCTACCCGGTCGCGCTCACCATCATCGGCTGGGAGAAGCGCTGGTTCTACGATCCGGCCAACCCGGCGCACCGGCTGAGGCATAGCTGCGGCAGGGAGTTCACGCCCGAGCTGCGCTGCGGCCACTGCCATGGCCTGGTCACCGCCCGCGACGTCTATGTGAAGGAGGGGCCCGGCGCGGAATACGAGCCCTCCGCCCCGCCGCGCGCCCAGCGGCGCTCGATCGTTCCGGCGGACGGCCTCAATCAGGGCAACCCGATGCTCGACCGCGCCTTCCAGGTGCTGGGCGATCGCTGGACGAGCCACGTGATCGCCTCGGCCTTCATGGGCCGGCGCCGCTTCAACGACCTGCAGGCCTCGCTGGGCATCGCGCCCAACATCCTGGCCGACCGCCTCGCCCGGCTGGTGGACCTCGGCATCCTGCGCCGGACGCTTTACCAGGAGCGGCCGGAGCGCTGGGAATACCGGCTCACGGACGAGGGGCGCGATCTCTATCCGCTGATCGTCGAGCTCAATCGCTGGGGCGACCGCTGGCTGGCCAGCGAGAAGGGCGCGCCGCTGATCACCTTCCACCGCGCCTGCGACCACGTGCTGGAGCCGACGATCACCTGCGACCAGTGCGGCAAGCCCGCGACCCTCGAGACCGTGACGCCGGGCCCCTGATCAGCGGGCGACGGGGCGGCCGATCATCTCCTCGACCTCGGGCGTGATCGGCTGTCCGGCCTTCATGGCGGCGCTGATCCGACCGTCGAAGTACTCGCGCCATTCGTGGATCAGGGCGCCGCGGAACTCGAGCACGCCGGCATAGGGAATAGCCACGTGTTGGCCGGTGGTCAGCCAGAACTCGTCGACGCCTTCCATGAACAGGCGCGTCTCGCTCTCGGCATAGTCGAAGATGCGCCACTTGTTGGTCTTGATGACCGGGGCCATGCCCTGCAGCGCCGTGCGCATGGCCGCCTTGCCGCGGATGGCCGGGGCGAAGCCGGAGGAGTTGCGCCAGACGATGTCGTCGGTGACGTGGGCCAGCACGCCCTCCACGTCCTGGCGATGCCAGGCGTCGATGACGGCGAGAAGGACGGGATAGAGGCGCGACATGGAGGAACGCTCCTGGGCAAGGGCGGGGGAGGCCGCCAGCGCGCCGGCGGCGGCCAGCAGGGTGCGGCGGTCGAGGGTGAAGAGGGGGCTCAAGCGGCGGCCTCGCCCAGCAGTTCGAGGACCTGGGCGCTGAGCGGTTCGCCGGACTTCTGGGCGGCGATGACACCCAGATCGACGTAGTCGCGCCAGCCGACGATCAGGCCGTCGCGGAATTCCAGCACGCCGGCGTAGGGTACGGCCACGCGGCGCCCCTCGCTCGTGCGGTAGTCGTCGACGCCCTCGATGAACAGGCGGTCGTACGTCTCGGACCAGTTGAAGATCCGCCACTCGATGCCGTGCATGTCGGCATGGAAGCGCGCCAGCAGCTTGGCGGCGGTCGCCTTGCCGCGGATCGGCGGCAGGCCAGGGGCGGCGTAGTGCCAGACGATGTCGTCGGCCAGGTGGGAGAGCACGGCGTCGAGATCCTTCGCCTGCCATGCGGCGATGACCTTGGAGAGGGTGTCGAAGTGGCGACCCATGAGCGTACGCGCCCTTTGAAGAAAGAAGTCGCCGGGCGGCTTGCGGCCGCCCGGCGAGTGAGGAGGCTTAGAACTTGGTCGAGAGTTCCACGCCGAAGGTGCGCGGCGGGCCGAACGAAGAGACGGCGTCGCCGAGGATGTCGATGATGTTGGTGCGGTATTCCTGGTCGGCCAGGTTGCGGCCCCACACCGACACCGACCACGGCTTGTCCGCCGGGGCGAGGGTGATGCGGCCGTCGAGCAGGCCGTAGGGCTTCTCGGACTGAACGTTGTCGGGCGCCCAGCTCATCTTGCCCTGGTACTTGTAGCTCAGCTTCACGTGGAGAGCGTCCTCCATGCCAAGCGCGCTGGTCGTCAGTTCGGCGCCGGCGGAGACCTGGTAGCGGGGCGTCCGCTGCAGGAACTTGCCGTTGTAGGACACCTTGGTCACCGGATCGACGTAGTCGGTGTACTTGGCGTCCAGGGTGCTGCCGCCGAGGAACAGGCGCACCGCGTGGACCGGCGCGAACTGGAACTCGGTCTCGACGCCTTTGATCTCGGCGGCGCCGGCGTTGGCGATGACGTTGCACAGGCAGGTGCCGTCGGTCCGCTGAACCTGCAGGTCCGTGTAGTCCATGAAGAACACCGAGGTGTTCCACCGGGCCCGGTGGTCCAGGAACTCCCACTTGTAGCCGGCCTCGTAGTTGGTCAGCGATTCAGGCCGGTAGGGCTGACGGGCGGCGAAGGCGTTCGGCGCGTCGTTCTGGAAGCCGCCGCCCTTGAAGCCGGCCGAGACGGTCGCATAGGCCATCAGGTCGGCGGTGGGCGTCCAGGTAAGGGTGACCTGCGGGGTCACCTTCGACCACTTGGCGCCGTAGGCGGTGCTGAAGCCCGGCACGGCGGTCAGCGGGGTGAGCGGGGCCGTGTCGTTGGGCTTCAGGCGATCGCCCAGGGCCACGGCGACGCCCGTCTGGACGCCGTCCTTCTTGTCCTTGGTGTAGCGGACGCCGGCCTCGACCTTGAGGGTGTCGGTCAGCTTGTAGCCGAGCTGGGCGAAGACGGCCTCGTCCTCGTTGGCGCCGTAGTCGTCCCAGTGGCTCTCGCCCGAGAGGGTCGGGAGCACGGTGCTCTCGCCCCAGAACCGGTTGAACTGGTGCACCTTGGTGTGGAGGTAGTAGGCGCCCAGGATCCAGTCGAAGCGGCTGTTCGGATAGTGCGAGGTGAGGCGCACCTCCTCCGAGATCTGCTGCACGTGCTCGATGAAGTTCACCGGCTCGGCGAAGAGCAGCGGCGTCACCACGTTGTAGGGGTTCGTCGGGCCGATGCCGGACTGATCGTAGAGGGTGTAGGCCTGGCCGTGCCGATAGCCGCTGACCGAGGTCAGGGTGATGTTCGGCAGGACGTCCTTCTCCATCTTCAGGATGTAGCTGGTGGACTCGTGCTCGATCCGCTGCGGGCTCGGCGTGGCCGTGCCGGCGAACAGCGGCCAGGTCGGATAGCTCTCGCGGATCGACAGCCCGCCGCGCAGGGCGGCGATCGCCAGGCGGGCCTTGTACCAGGGGGCGAAGCACTGCGACGGCGTGGTGCAGGTCGTCTCGCCCATGCCGACGCGGTTCGGGCCGTTGCTGGTGTCCTTGTCGTAGTCGACGGTCAGGTGGGCGCGGAAGTCGGTGCCTTCCGGCTTGTAGAGCAGCTGGCCGCGGATCTGGGTCGAGTCCAGGTTCTCCAGGTCGACGTTGTGCTCGAGGTCCTTGGCGTAGCCGGAGTGGTTGATCGTCTGGAACGACAGACGCCCGGCCAGGCCGCTCATCAGCGGGCCGGTGACATGGCCGCTGACCTGCTTCAGGTCGTAGTTGCCGAGAGTGACCGCGACCTCGCCCGAATAGTCGAACTGCGGCGGGGCGGAGATGACGCTGATCGCGCCGCCGGTCACGTTCTTGCCGAGCAGCACGCCCTGCGGACCGCGGACCAGCTCGATGCGCTCCAGGTCATAGAAGGCGGTGTTCAGGTTCCCCGAGCGGCTGACGTAGACCTCGTCCACGAAGGTGGAGACCGACTGGTCGGCGGTGGGCGCCGTCAGGCGGGTGTTGACCACGCCGCGGATGTTCAGCTCCAGGGCCTGCGGCGAGTTCTGGGTGAACGTCAGGCCGACTGTCGAATGGCCGAGGTCCTCCGAGTTCAGGATCTTGTCCTTGGCCAGGGTCTCGCCGCTGACCGCGGTGATCGAAAGCGGCGCCTGCTGCAGGTTCATCTCGCGCTTCTGCGCGGTGACGACGAGTTCCTCGAGCTGGTTGCTCGCGCTGGCCGAGGTCGCGGGGCTCGCGGCCAGCGCCGGCGCGGCGAGGCTGACGCCTGCGATCAGGGCGATGATGGATGTGGTGTGGTGCAGCTTCACTGGTCTCCCCCGGGAAGCCCTCGGCGGCTCGCCGGGGCCTTTGTTGTGCTTCCGCGCGCGCTCGTGTGTTCACGGGCGGAAGGGTTGGCGACGCGTGGGGGATTTTCGGGCCGAGCAGTCCCGCTCCGACGCCGAGGTGTGCTCCGCGCCAGCTTGCATAACTTCAGATACTTGGAACGCGCCTTGGACAGCGCTCAGGAGCGCGGTTCGTCGCGGCCTTGCCCGACTACGAAGTTTCCCCCGACAGGTTTTTCGTTGGTCTTAGCCTCCAACGGCAGGATTACGCTTTTAGTCTCGTAACGCAAGTCACACACTGTGCCGATCGCACCGGGCCAGATCCGGCGGACCAGGGCCACGGACTCGCGCTCCGCAGAAAGGTCTTGCCAATCGTCAGTACCGTTATGCAAGTTAAATCTCATGACGTGGCGCAACAGCCGCGCCGAGATCAGGGGAGTGAGGAATGGGCGCCACGCTGTCGGACGAACAGAAGATCGCCAAGGGGCGCGAGATGGCCGAGGCCTGGCGCGTCATGGACTGGCGCAAGGTCGCCGACATGTTCACGCCGGACGGGGTGCTTCACTCGATGATGGTCGAGCCGGTGGTCGGCCGCGAGGCCGTCTACAAGCGCGTGTCGGGGCTCGGCGACGGGCTGGAGTCCATCACCCTCAACATCCACCACATGGGGGTGATCGACGGGGTGCTCTACATGGAGCGCACGGACGAATTCGTGATCCGCGGCCGGCCGGGCTCGGCCCCGGTGGTCGGGGTGCTCGAGTTCGAGGGCGAGCTGATCAAGGTCTGGCGCGAGTACTACGACCGCGCCCACCTGCTGAAGGCCATGGGCCTGACCGAAGACTTCGACGCCAAGACCCGCTGACCGCCCATGGACGCCGAGATTAGGGCCCTGCTCGACAAGCAGGCGATCACCGAGGTTATCCTTCGCTACAGCCGCGCCGTCGACCGCGGCGACGAGGCGCTGCTGCGCGCCTGCTACCACGACGACGCGGTGGAGGATCATGGCGGCTCCTTCCTCGGTCCGGCGAACGACTACATCGCCGCCATCCTGCCGGCGCTTCACAGCGACCGTCTGATGACCCACACGGTGACCAATATCCTGGTGGAGCTGGAGGGTGCGGACCGGGCGCTGGCGGAGAGCTACTACCTGTCCTTCGCCCGCTATCCCGCCGCCGAGCCGCCCTTCGAGACCTTGACCCTGGCCCGCGCCATCGACCGGTTCGAGCGGCGCGACGGCGTCTGGCGCATCGCCCGGCGGCAGCTGCGCTGGGAGTGGAACCGCGAGCAGCCGATCGCCGAGACCTGGGCGCGCGGCGGCATCGGCGATCCGGCCATCCTGCTGCATGGCGGCAAGAAGCCGAACGACCCGCTCTACGCCCGCGACTAGCGGCCGAACTTGCGCAGCGCGGCCGACTTGGCGGAGTCGATGTACTCGTCGAGACGGGTGATCTTGCCGTCCTTCATCCGCACCACGACACAGGCGTCCATGGCCCACTTCTCGCCGTCGGGCAGGGTCGCCTCGAGCACGTGCTGCTGCACGAAGCCGTCCGGCAGGGCCTCGACCCGCTGGACCCGGTAGTTGCGGTCGGGCAGGGCGCGGATGAACCAGTCGAGGACCTTCATGTTCTGGTCCACGGTCTGCTCGACGCCGTCGTTGTTGTGCCAGATCTTGGCGTCAGGCGCGTAGCAGTCGCGCACCGTGGCGGTGTCGCCGGCCTGGATGGCCCCTACGAAGCGCCTGGCGAAATCCACATAGTCCTGGGCGGTCATGGCGGCTCCCCTCAGCGGCCGGTGGTGACGCGCTCGCCCGACAGCGAGCGCCGCATCTGCAGTTCGAAGCCGGCGGGATCGCGGGCCAGGTTGGCGCGGACGTCCACCGCCATGAAGTCGGTGTCGATCTCGGTGGCGCCGCGGCGGATCGCCTTCAGCGCGGCGTCGGCGATGGTCGCCGGGCTCTCCTTGAAGCCTTCCACGTGGCTGGCCATGCGGGTGTCCACCGAGCCGACGATAAGGGCGGTCACGCTGGTGTTCTGCGGCGCGAGCTCGGCCCGCAGGCAGGTGCTCATGGCGCGGCCGGCGAACTTGGAGGGGCTGTAGCCGCCCATCCCCGGAACCGCCACGATGCCGCCGGCCGACAGGACGTTGGCGATGGCGCTCTCCTTGTGCCGCGCCAGGATCGGCGCGAACGCCCGGCACATGGCCAGCGGGCCGAAGTAGTTGACCTCCATCTCCATCCGCGCGGCGGAAAGGTCCGGCGCCTTCAGGAGCGTCTGCATTGAGAACTGGCCGGCGTTGTTCACCAGGATGCTGACGTCCTGGCACTTGGCCGCCGCGGCCTCGATCTGCTCGGGCTTCGAGACGTCGAGCTCGACCGCCACGACGCGGCCCTGCCCCTCGTCGACGAGGTGCTGTGCGTTCTTCACGTCCCGCGCGCCGACGTAGACCTTGGCCGCGCCGGCGGCGAGGAAGGCGCGCACGAAGGCTTCGCCGATGCCACGGTTGCCGCCCGTGACGAGGACGACACTATCCTGGATTTCCATGGAGTCTCTGCTGCTGAAGGTTAGCCGGCGATCAGGCCGTCGCGGATGAAGGCGCGATCGGCCCAGACGCTGTGGGTGCCGCTCGAAATCTTGTGCGGCAGGGCGATGCGGACGACGGGGCCCTCAGAGAAGCGCTTGCAGTCCACCAGGATGCACTCCGAGGTCTGGGTGTTCTCGTCGATGATGAAGCTGATCAGGTAGCCGTCGTCCTCGTCCTTGGCGCCGATGCGCGGCACGAAGGGAGACTCGCTGGCGTAGCGGCCCTCCGGCAGGTCCAGCGCCCAGGACTCCCCGGTCTCCAGGTCGTGCTTCACGTAGCCGTTGAACAGGAACCAGCCCGGCTTGGTCTTGGTGGAATAGGCGTAGCGGTAGGGCTTGCCGGCGTAGCGCTGGTTGAACATCCCGAACTCCAGGATGCGGTCGTCCATGTGGTGCTCGCGCGTCTCGCCGGTCTTCAGGTTGAACCGCCAGCGGTGCAGCTTGGGCCGGAAGGAGTGTTCGTCGAGGAACGCCATCATGTGGCCGAAGCCGTCCGGCGCGTCGGCCAGCGGGCGCGGCGTCGGGTTCTCCTGGAAGTAGCCGTCCATGACGATCTCGTCGCCGTCCTCGTAGGCGTTGAGGAAGTGCAGAACGTAGGTCGGCTCGGCCTCGAACCAGCGCAGGTCCTTGGTGTCGCCGTAGCGCGGGATGATCCCGAACCGCGACGGGATCCCCGGATGCGCGCGCACCGCATGGACGCCCTTGCGCAGCAGGTCCTGGTCCCAGAACACCGGCAGGTCGTTGAGGATCGAGTAGTTGGTCGTGAAGACCATGTCGTGCGGCAGGCGCGGGCCCGGCGTCGGCGTCGGCACGTAGTGGACGAGCTTCCCGTGCCTGTCGACCACGCCGTAGTGCATGTGGGGCGCGGACTTCGAGTAGTTGAAGAACAGCAGCTCGCCGGTCGCCTCGTCGATCTTGGTGTGGGCCGAGACGCCGTCCAGCGGGCCCCAGCTCGCCACGCCGCCCTGCTCCAGGGTGTCCGGATCCAGCCAGTAGGCTTCGCCGCACTGGTAGAAGGTCGAGACGATCTTGCCGCCGTGCACGACCACGTCGGTCGACGACGAGTCCTTCAGTCCGCCGTGACAGCCGTATCCCGGCCGCAGCGAGACGTCCGGGCCGTCCATCAGCCCGCCCCAGAGCGCCTGGCCCGCCTCCTGCTCGGCCTGGAAACCGCGGGTGCGCACGAAGCGGTTGCGGTAGTCGGCGCGGCCGTTCTGGATGCTGATCATGTGCAGCATGCCGTCGCCGTCGAACGGGTGGTAGCGGCCGAGCGCCTGGTGGACGGGATTCTCCGTGTTGCGCACGTAGATGCCGTCGATGTCGGTGGGGATGGTCCCCTCGATGACCTGCAGGTCGGTCGCGTCCACCTCCTCGTGGAGCGGCGTCCAGGGTCCCGTCATGTAGGGATGGTTGCTGGGCCCGAGCGAGGTCCGCACCGGCGGTAGGCGCTCCATCTTCATCACCGATCTCCGAGCATGTGCGGCGCGCCTCGGCGCGGCCCTTGCGTTCAACCTAGCACCATGGTCTTGTTATGCAAGTGATGTCGGCGACCAAATCCGCACGACCGACGGGGAGCGAAACCAGATGAGAAGATTGACCGCCGCCTTGGTCGCGGGCGCCATCCTGATGGGCGCGGCCTCTCCCGCGCTGGCCGGTGACACGGACGCCAGCCGCATCGCCGTGGCCCGCGAGATGATCGCCGCCTGGAAGTCCGCCGACTGGCGCAAGGTCGCCGACCTGTTCGCCGAAGACGGCGTGCTGCGCTCCATGATGCTGGAGCCGGTGGCCGGCCGGCCGGCGATCTATGCGCGCATCGCCGCGCTCGGGAAGGGCGCGCCCGACGGCGTCACCCTCGACGTCGCCCACATCGGCGTGATCGACGGCCTGGTGTTCATCGAGCGCACCGACCGCTTCGTCTACAACGGCCATCCCGGGGCCGTGCCGGTGGTCGGCGTCCTCGACATCCGCGACGGCAAGGTCCGCGAATGGCGGGAATATTACGACCGGGCCAGCCTCGAGAAGGCGCTGCGCGGCCAGTAAGGCCGCCCGGCCTCTGGCGCGCCGCACGCTTGGGGCTTTCCGCGGGCTGGTCACTTGCTTTACAAGACTCAATCCGGGGGCTTCAGATCTAGAGGTGGGGATGGACGTCTATGTCTTCGACGCGGCGCGGACGCCGCGCGGCAAAGGACGCCCCGGCGGCGCGCTCGCCGCGATCCCGCCCGTCGCGCTGGTCGAGCAGCTTGTCCGCGCGCTCGAGCGGCGCAATGGCGCCGAGGCCGTGCGCGCCGCGGGCCACTTCACCCTCGGCTGCGTGACCCAGGTCGGCGGGCAGGGCGGGCACGTCGCCCTGGCGGCCAGGATCCGCGCCGGCCTGCCCGACAGCGTGGCCTGCCTGACGATCAACAACTTCTGCGTCTCGGGCCTCTCGGCCGTGGCCGATGCGGCCCGGCGCGTGGCCACAGGGCAGGTGGATCTCGCTCTCGCCGGGGGCGTGGAGAGCATGTCCCAGGCGCCCTTCCTGGCCGACCGCGCCGACTACTACAGCGACATGGCCCTGGCGGCGCAGATGGGCTGGGCCCCGGTCGGGCTCGCCGCGGACCTGATGGCCACGCGCGAGGGCCTGCCGCGCGAGGCGCTCGACGCCATGGTGCTGCGCTCGCACGCACGGGCCGCGGCCGCCTGGCGCGACGGCCGCTACGACGGCCGGGTGATCCCGGTGCTCGGCGCCGACGGGACCGTGGCCCTGGCCAATGACGAGAACATCCGCGACTTCGGCGACGGCGCCACCCTGGCGCGCCTGGAGCCGGTGTTCGCCGCCGCCGGCGCCCAGGGCTACGACGAGATCCTGGTCGGCAACACGCCGGGGCTGAACAAGGTGGAGCACGTCCACACCGTCGCCCACTGTCCGCCGATCGCCGACGGCGCCGCCCTCGTGCTGGTAGGCTCGGCCGAGGCCGGCCAGCGTTACGGCCTCACGCCACTGGCCCGCGTCCGGGCCGTGGCCGAATGCGCCGACGACCACGTGCTCCAGCTGACCGCCGGCTTCCGGGCCATGGAGCAGGTTGTCGCGCGCGCCGGCCTCGCCCTCGACCAGGTGGGCGCGGTGGAGTTCATGGAGGCCTTCGCCGCGGCGCCGGCCCTTTTCGAGCGCGACTACCCGTGCGACCCGGCGCGGGTGAACCCGAACGGCGGGCACCTGGCCATGGGCCACCCGATGGGCGCGACCGGCGCGGTCCTGACCACCACCTTGCTGGACGACATGGTTCAGTTGGAGGCGGAAACGGGGCTGGTCGTGGCCACCGGTGGCGTGGGGGTCGGCGCCGCCATGGTTCTGGAGCGGACCGCCTAGGTAACTGCGGCCAGGGGCAGGACGATGCGGCAGGCCAGCCCCTCGGGTTGGAAGAGGACCTCCACCTCGGCGCGGAGCTGCCGCGCAACACCTTGCTCGATAAGGCGCAGGCCGAACCCCCGGCGGCTGGGCTTGGCCACCGGCGGGCCGCCGCGCTCGCGCCAGAGGAGTTCGAGAGTCCCCCCGCTGGCGGCGCTCTGGTGCGTCCAGGTGAGGCTGAGAGCGCCGGCCGCTGTCGACAGGGCGCCGTACTTGGCGGCGTTGGTCGTGAGCTCGTGCAGGGCCATGGCGAGGGCGACGCACTGGTCGGGGCTGAGGCTCGTCGCCGGCCCCTCGATGACGACGTTGCGGCCGCGCCGATAAGGGGCGAGCTCCAGGGCCGCCAACTCCATAAGCTGCGCCCCCTGCCAGCGCTCGCGGGTGAGCAGGTCATGGGCGTGGCTGAGGGCCAGGAGGCGCGCCTCGAACGCCGCCCGCGCGGCGCGCGGGTCGCCGTCGCGGCCGATGGTCTGGGCGGCGATCGCCTGGACGGCGGAAAGTGTGTTCTTCACCCGGTGATTGAGCTCGGCGATCAGCAGCTGGCGCTGGTCCTCCAGCGCCTGCCGCGCGGCGACCTCCTGCTCGGCGGCGCGCCGGGCGCGGGTCTCGCGCGCCGTGGCGGCCGCCACCAGCAGGGTGGCCACGAGGCCGCCGACGATGAACGGCCAGATCAGGCCGCGGCTCGAACCGAGTTCGAAGTCCGGGCGGGCGTAGAACACGAGGGTCCAGTTGCGGTCGGCCAGGCGCAGGGTGCGACGCGTGGTGTGCGAGGCCCGCCGCGCCAGCTCCGCCTCCGACCCGCTGAACGAGCGGTGCAGCAGGTTCTCGGGCGTCACCGGCCCGTCGTAGATCGCGAAGTCCAGGCGCGGGTGCGGCTGGCCGCGGAAGATCCCGGCCAACAGGTCGTCCGCGCGGAAGGGGGCGTAGACGAAGCCCTGCAGCCGCTCGCGGCGGCTGGCCACGTCGGGCGGGACTGCGCCGCCGCGGTAGACGGGCTGGTAGAGCAGGAAGCCGGCCTGGGCGCCGCCGGTGATCTCCTGCACCAGCCGCACCTTGCCGGACATCACCGCCCGGCCCGTGTCGCGGGCCTCCGCCATCGCGGCCCGGCGCACCGGATCGGCGAACATGTCGAAGCCCAGAGCCGTCTGGTTGCGGCGATCGAGGGGCTCGAGGAAGACGATGGCGTGGACCTCCTCGCCCGGCGCGGCGGCGGTCCTCAAGGTCAGACCGGGCACGCCCATCTGGGCCAGCAGCCGCTGCGTCGCCGGCCCGCCCCGGTCCGGCGTCCGCAGGCTGAACCCCAGGCCCTGGATGCCCGGGTAGACGCCCGGCAGATCGAGTCGGTCGGCGAAGGCGCGGAACTCCGCCTGGGTGACCGGCTCCGGCCGCGCCGCGAAGAGGCCCGCTCCGGCGCGCAGAACTGCGCGGTAGGTATCGAGCCGTCCGGTGATCTGCTCGCTCGACTGCGCGACGACGTTGTCGAAGCGCTCCTGGTCCTTGGCTGCGGCAAGCCGCGTCAGGGTCACATCGGCCCCGAGCGTCGCGGCCAGGCCGAGCGCCAGCACAAGCAGGGCGGCGCGATGGGCCGCCAGACGCGCCAGCCACCGCGCCGCCAACGACCGGGCGGCAGGCCGCCGAACGCCGGCTCCGTTCCTCGCCATCCCGGGGGCCGCGCCTGAGAAGGAGGCGCCCGTCGAGGGTCGGCTGGCCGCCGCTTCGGCGCCCGGGTCGGACGAGTTGGAATCAGTGAGGGCGCGGCCCGGCGGCGAGGTGTCCATCTGCCTGCAACAACGCGGTTTGCCGTCGGTTCGGCTGCGTTTGCCGGACAAAAGCCCTCCGACCCTGGCCGCCAGCCTGAGGCGCTGTTCAGCGGAGCGCGTAGGGTAAAGGGCGATGCACCATGCCCGTGCAGGGCTTTGTAAGCCGTCCGGCGGAGCGTGTGGATGTCTGTTTTGCAGACTCCATGGCTGGACGCTCCGCGCCTTCCCGTCCCTCGGCGCGGAGCGTCCACTTCGGCGGGCCCTCACCTGGAGTGGCAAGGATGCGGCGGCTGAACGGCGAGCGACAGGCAGGCGAGCGCGTGCTGCTGCTCAGCGACGATGACCGGCGCGGCGAGCTCCTGCGACGGTTGCTGTTCGCGGCGGGGCTGCGCGTCCTGCCGGACGCGGCGCGCGCGAGCCCGGCCCTGCGATCCGCGCCTGTGACCCTGGTCGCGCTGGACGCCACCGCCGGCGCCGCCCGGGCGCGGGGCTTGATCGGCGGGCTTGGCCGTGCCTCCGGGCGCCCGATCCTTGTGTTCGCCGCCCGCGGCGAGCGCGCGATGGTCCGCACCCTGCTGCCGGCCGGCCCGGCCGCCATCCTCGAGATGCCGGCCTCGCCGGACCAGGTGCGCGCCGGCCTGCGCCGCCTGACGCAACCTGCGCTTCTGCTCTAGGCGACGCGCGGCGCCGCGGCCTCAAGCCTTGACGACGTTGGCCCCGGCGAGGCCCCGGGCCGCCATGGCGTTGCGGGTGTCGACGACGAGAGCGGCCTCGGCGACCAGCGTATAGTCGACGGCGTCGTGGTCCGTGGCGATCAGCACCGCGTCGTAGGTCTTCAGGGTGTCGGTGGTCAGCGGCGCCGAGACGCGGCCGGTGAACTCGGCGTGCTCGCGGGTCGGCGGAACCTGGTCGACGTGCGGGTCGTGGAAGTCGACCTTGGCGCCGCGATCCTCCAGCAGGTGCATCAGCTTGAACGACGGGCTCTCGCGCACGTCGCGGACGTTCTTCTTGTAGGCGAGGCCGAGCACCAGCACGCGGGCCGCGCTGAGCGCCTTCTGGTGGCGCTGGTCCAGCGCGCGGGCCAGCACCTCGACGACCCGGGCGGGCATGGCGGTGTTGATCTCGCCGGCCAGCTCGATGAACCGCGTCGCGACCTCGAACTCGCGCGAGCGCCAGCTCAGGTAAAAAGGGTCGATCGGGATGCAGTGCCCGCCGAGGCCCGGGCCCGGATAGAAGGGCATGAAGCCGAAGGGCTTGGTCTTGGCGGCCTCGATCACCTCCCAGACGTCGATGCCCATGGCCTCGTAGATCACCTTCAGCTCGTTCACGAGGGCGATGTTGACCGCCCGGAAGACGTTCTCGGTGATCTTCACCGCCTCGGCCACGTCCGGCGACGAGACCGGCACCACCTCCTTGACCACCGCGCCGTAGAAGGCCTGGACGAGGGCGGAGGCCTCCGGCCCGTCGCCGGCCACCACCTTGGGGATGGTGACGGTCTCGAACCGGGAGTTGCCGGGATCCTCGCGCTCCGGCGAGAAGCCGAGGAAGAAGTCGCGGCCCCCGACGAGGCCCGTCGCCTCGAGGATCGGCTTCAACACCTCGCGGGTGGTGCCGGGGTAGGTGGTCGATTCCAGCACCACCAGCTGGCCGGGCCGCAGGGCCGCGGCGATGTCCCGCCCGGTCGCCTCGATGTAGGACAGGTCCGGCTCCCGGTGCCGGTCGAGCGGCGTCGGCACGCAGATGACCACCACGTCGCAGTCGGACAGGCGCGCGAAGTCCGCGGTCGCCTCGAACCGGCCGGCCTCGACGAGGCCCTTCAGCTCGTGGGCGCTCACCGCCTCGATGTAGGACCGTCCGGCGTTCAGCTCGACCGTCTTGGCCGGATCGATGTCGAACCCCAGCGTCCGGAACCCCCCCCGCCCCGCGGCCGCCGCCAGCGGCAGGCCGACATAGCCCAGGCCGATGATCCCGGCGGTGGCGGTCTTCTCGGCAAGGGCCGCCCGCAGGCGGTCGAAGGCGCTCGGCTCAGTCATGGGCTGTAGGTAGCCAAGTCCGCGGGCGCGATCCAGCGCGGCGCGCGGCGCCCCGAGCCACAGCTCAACAATGGCGGCCTGGTGCGCATCTGTCTGTATCTCAGCAGTGGCAGTTGAGCGAGCCTGCGAACCTGATCATCGCGCAGCCGCGCCGCCGCCATTCAAGGCGCTTTGCTGGTTGCCGTGTGTTCGGCAACCTTGAGTTTGGTGCTGGTGACCGGATCTGTGTTAAAGCGGCGTTGAGGGGGCCGCGCGTATCCCCATCCAAGTCCATCGGGAATGAGCATCGATCTTGGCGCTGACGTCGCCGGTCCGGTCGTGCTGGGGGTAGTTCGCCGTGTGCGGGATTGTTGGATTCGTCGATCACTGTCCCGATTGGTCGCCCGGACGCAGCGAAGAACTCGTTCGTGGCATGGCGACCGCCATCGCCCATCGGGGCCCGGATGGGCAGGGCGTCTATGTGGACCCCGCGTGCCCTGTCGCTCTCGGGCATCGGCGGCTGTCCATCATCGACCTGTCGCCTGCGGGCGCGCAGCCGATGCATTCGACCGATCAGCGCTGGGTGATCAGCTACAACGGCGAGATCTACAATTTCGAGGAAATGCGTCAGAGCCTCGAACAGGCGTTCGGCCGCCGCGACTGGCGCGGCCACTCCGACACCGAGGTCCTGGTCGAGACCATCGCCGCGCTCGGCGTGGAAGAGGCTCTCCGGCGAACGAACGGCATGTTCGCCCTGGCGGTCTGGGATCGCCAGGAACGCGCGCTTTACCTGGCGCGCGACCGTATGGGCGAGAAGCCGCTCTACTACGGCTGGTCGGGCCGGACCTTCCTGTTCGGCTCCGAACTCAAGGCGCTCGCCGTGCATCCCCGGTTCTCGCGGGAGATGGATCGGGGCGCCATGTCGCTCTTCCTGCAGTACGGTTACGTTCCGAACCCGCTGTGCATCTACAAGGGCCTGGCCCAGCTGGAGCCCGGCCACTTCGTGAGGCTTGCCCTGGACGATCCGCCGGGCGCGAAGCCGCAGCCCAGTCCCTACTGGACGCTCCCGCGGCCGCATCCGGAGGCGATCGACGAGGGGGCGGCGACGGACGAACTCGACCGCCTGCTGCGTGACGCGACCCGCCTGCGCATGCGGGCCGATGTTCCCATGGGGGCCTTCCTCTCCGGCGGCATCGATTCCTCGACCATCGTCGGGATGATGCAGGCGCAGTCGGCCGCGCCGGTGCGCACCTATTCGATCGGCTTCGAAGAAGCGGCCTACAACGAGGCGCGCTACGCCAAGGACGTCGCCGACCATCTCGGCACCGTGCACACCGAGATGTACGTCACGTCCGACGACGCGCGCGACCTGATCCCCCAAATCCCCACGCTGTACGACGAGCCGTTCGCCGACTCTTCGCAGCTTCCGACCTACCTGCTCTGCAAGCTGACCCGGCAGCACGTCACGGTGTCGCTCTCCGGCGACGCCGGCGACGAGCTGTTCGGCGGCTACGAGCGCTACTTCACTTTCGAGCGGAAGTGGGCCCAGCGGCGGGAGTGGCTCAATCCCTTCCGGTCCGCGGTCGCCGGCGCGATCGACGCGACGCCAGGGTTCGCCTGGCGGGCCGCCGCCGCCGCCGCGCCTCCGGGCCTGCGCCAGAAGCTGAGGCCTCAACGGATGAAGCGGCACGCCGCCTCGATCCGTGCGCGCTCCGGGCACGACTACTACCGTCACCTGATGGAGCAGTGGTCGCCCAACATGCTCCGCCGGCCCGGGGCGCCGAGGTCCACGGCCTTCCTCGACAGGATGGATATCGCCGAGGGCGGCGACCTTTTCCTCGGCATGACCTACGCCGACATGGGCAGCTACCTGCCCGACGATATCCTGGTGAAACTGGATCGGGCGTCCATGGCGGTGGCGCTGGAATCGCGCGTGCCGCTGCTGGACCATCGCGTCGTCGAGTTCGCGTCGGGCCTGCCGACCGACCTGAAACGGCGTGGCGATACCGGCAAATGGGTGCTGCGGCGGGTGCTCGACCGCTACGTCCCGTCCGCCCTAATCGACCGGCCGAAACAGGGGTTCGGCGTTCCCATCAAGGAGTGGCTGCGGGGCCCCCTGCGCGAGTGGGGCGAGGACCTGCTGAACGATCGTCAGACGGTGATCGGCGACCTGGTGGACCTTGAGGACGCCCGCGCGGTCTGGCGCGAGCATCAGACGAGCGATGTCGATCACAGCTATCGCCTCTGGACGGTGCTGATGCTGATGGCCTGGGCGCGGGAATGGCGGCCCCAGTGATCCCTGCCACACTCGAGGCGTCGGCCTGACCAATGGCCCGGGCCGCATTCCAGGACGTGTCGAAGCTGCTGTCGGGCAGCGTGATCGCGAAGCTGTTCGGCGTCGCGTCGACGATGCTGTTCGCGCGGCTGCTCACCAAGGATCAGATGGCGATCTTTCCGGTGTTCCTGATGCTCGCCGGAATCCCCAATCTGGTGCTGACGTTCGGCATCTTCTCGACCTTCATGCGCGAGCTGCCCCGCCTGTTCCGCGAGGACGAGGCGCGGGCGCGGGGCCTGGTGATGACGGGCTCGCTGGTGGTGATCGCCTGCACGATCACGGCGGCGGTCTCCGCCGCCGTGTTCAGCGGCGAGATCGCGCGGCTGGTGTTCCGCAACGCGGCTCAGGGCTGGATCATCCAGGGGCTGGCGCCGGGCTTCGTCGCCTACGTGATCGCCAAGATTGGCGAAAGCGTCGTTTCCGGGCGCGGCCAGTTCGGCCGGATTTCCGCGGTGCAGATCGTGGACTCGGTGTTCCGGCCGCTGGTGACGATCGGGGCCTTCTTCGCCTTCGGCGTGAAGGGCGTGGTCATCGGCATCGTGGCCGCCCAGTTCCTGATCGCGGCGCAGTATCTCTTCTACATGCGGGACATTCTGTTCGTCGCCGGAACGCCATTCTATCCGGTGCGGGCGCTGTTCGCGGAGTCGATGCCCTACTACGTCGGCAACTTCCTCTCCTATCTGAGGGGCGATGGTGACACGCTTCTGGTCACCACCTTCCTCGGGCCCGCGGCGGTGGCCGAGTATTACGTCGCCAAGAACCTCTATGCGAACGTCGTGCTCATCCAGAACGCGGTCGACTGGGTCGCCGTCGAGCGGCTGGCGCGCTTCGCCCGCACGCCGAGCTTCCAGGAGAAGCTCAGCGAGCTGAACGAGCGGATCGCCCAGCTCATGGTGCCGTTCACCCTGCTGGTGGTCGCCCTGGCGCCGCACGCCATCGCCATCCTCGCCGGCCCGCGCTACGCCAGCTCGACCTGGCCGGCCGTGGTGCTGCTGTTCGCCGCCCTGGCGCAGTTCATCGCCATCCCGGTGGAGCGGGCCGTCTTCGTCGCCGCGCCGGGGATCCTGCGGGTGTATTTCGCGGTGTTCGAGGTGCTGACGGTGCTGGCGTCGGCGGCCTTGCTGGTCCCCCAGGTCGGCATCCTCGGAGTCGCCGCCGCGCGGGTCATCTCGCCGGTCACCGGCTGGCTCTTCGGCCTCGTCCTGCTGAAGCGCCGCTTCAACCTCGTCCTGTCGCTGGACGCGGTCGCCCGCGTGCTGCTGGCCGGCGTTCCCGTCAGCGCCGTGATCCTCTGGCTCGCGCCGAGACCGACCGGCTTTGCGGACGCCGTGATCGGCGCGGCCGTCGCTGGCGCGTTCTGGGTCGCCAGCTTCGCCGCTCTCACCTTGCTCGTGAATCGCCCGATGTTCCTGGCGGCGCGCGAGATTGTCTCCCACCGCTTGAAGTTGCTCGGTTGATGGCCACTCCCAACAGACTCCACGCGTCGCACCCGCGCGCCGCATCGGCGCCAGGCCGGGTTTCGGCCTCGGCGGTCGTGAACTGGCCGTACTACGCCTATTTCGCGGCGGCCGCGGTCATGGCGCTGCCGATCCTGCAGGTCGCCGTTCCGGGGGCCCCCGCCCTTCGTCCGTCCAGCATCCTGGCGGCCCTGCCTCTGGTCGCCTTCGCCGTGCAGCCCAGCAACTGGCGCCGTCCCTCTCCGCTCGAGTTCCGGGTGCTCGTGGCCTTCGGCGTCTACATCGCGGTCTTCGCGCTGGAATTCGCCCGCTCGATCCCCAACCTCGGCATCTTCCAGGCGATCGACCCGACGGCGTTCCCGGCGCAGCGCTCGACCTACATCAACTCCTACTTCTTCCTGCACGTAATGTGGGCGTTGCCGCTGGTCTATGTGGTCTGGCGGTTCCGTACGCCAGCCGACCTGGTCCGGCTGTTCGGCGCGATCTCGATCGGGCTCGTGGCCCTGTCGCTGTTCATCATCGTCAATGTCGCGGCCCATCCGGAGGTGCTGTTCAGCTACAACCGCACCGCCATGTCCGCCCTCAGCGCGTCGACCTTCGGCATGCACTACAACGAGGTGGCGGAGATCTTCGTGATCGTCGGTCCGCTGCTCTTCTACCTGGCGATGACACGGGGCATTTATTGGATCTGTGTCTACGCCGTGTCCCTGCTCGCGATCGTCCTTCTGGAGTCGCGGACCGGCCTGCTGATCTTCCTCGCCTCCAACGCCGCGGTCCTGCTGACGACCGGGCGCGTGCACCTGATCCTGCGCTTCGCGATCGCGATGGCCGGCATCCTCGCGGTGGTGGTCGGCGGGCCGCTGCTCGCCGCCCGCGCCACGGCAGGCCTCTACCAGGGCGGCAACTCGACCTTCGACATGATCCTGAACGGGCGCGCGTCGGGCATCTGGGGGCCGCTCCTCTCGGAGTGGACGAGCGATCCCGGCCGCTTCTGGTTCGGCGCGGGCGAATATTCGATCCTGACCAGCCACAACCGGATGATCGGCGGGATCTTCCGGGTGTCCCAGGCGCACAACGCCTTCCTGGAATTCTTCCTGGACTGCGGGATCCTGCTCTCCGTCGTCGGAGCGGCGGTCGCTGTTATGCTGCTGTTCCGCGGGTGGAAGGTGGCTCGCAAGATCCACGACGAGCTCTACTGGGCGCTCTTCCTGTGCGTCCTCGCCTTCGCGATCAGCTGCTTCACAGGCCGCCGCTTCTTCCCCCACCCCGACGCGGCGCTGATGTTTCCGCTGATCGGCGCGCTCATCAACGTCGCGCGACTGCACCTGGGCGAGGGGCACGTGCGCGAGACGAAGCGTGCGGGGCCCGCCTTCCGAGCGACCGCCGGCCGCGTGGAGCGATAGGGTGCGCGTCCTCTTCAGCGATCTCACGCTGCCCTATCTGCTCAAGGACGCGGAATACCCCGTCGGGGGCTGGGCGGTGCAGTTGCGACAGCTCGCCATCGCATTGCGCGAGGCCGGGCATGAGGTCGGGGTCCTGACGTGGGCGGGCGCCAACGCCTTCGTGGGCCCCCAGTCCGAGGTCCAGCTCCTCGAGACCTATGACCGCAACCGAGGCATTCGGAAGCTCAGGTTCTTCTACTATTTCCTGCCTTCGATGATCGCCGCCGCGCGGAGGTTCCGCCCCGATGTCGTCGTTCAGTCCTGCGCGTCCACCGAGACGGGCACGATGGCCTTCATCGCGAGCCTGCTTGGCGTTCCGTTTGTCCACCGCATCGCGGCCGACACCGACGCGGACGGGCAATATGTCACGCGCCTGAAGCAGCATGAGCGGGTCGCGTTCCAATTTGGCATGCGGCGGGCCAAGCTGGTGATCTGCCAGAACAGCTACCAGTCTGAAAACATCGCCATAAGCTTCCCGAAGAAGGGCAGGCTCCTTCTTCACAATTCCATCCTGGTTCCGCCGGGGATCGGCGACATCAATCCGAGGGGCGCTCGCTCCTATGTCGCGTGGCTCAACGTATTCCGCAGGCAGAAGAACCTTCCCCTCCTGATCAAGATCGCTGCGGCTCTGCCGGCGGTGAAGTTCCGCGTCGCCGGCTCAGCCATGCCGCAGCACATGGACGAGGAAATGCGGGCCAACATCGCCGCGCTCGAGGCCCTGCCGAATGTCGAATTAGTCGGCTATCTGACAAGGGATCGTGTCCCCGAATTCCTGGCCGGCGCGATCGCCCTGCTGAGCACGTCCGACTTCGAGGGGTTCTCGAACACCTATCTCGAGGCGCTCCTCGCCGGAACGCCGATCGTCACCCGCTCGATCGTCGATCCGGATTCCATCGTGAGGCGGAACGCGTTGGGCGGCGTGGCGGACTCGGGCGACGAGCTTGCAGGGGAACTGGCGAAGGTTGTCGGCCTGCCGCCGGCTCGGTTCGACCAACTTGCCATGCGCTGCCGCGACTACGTCCTGGCCAACCATCGGCCGAGCGCGGCCGTGGAGAAGCTGGTCGCGGCGTTCCAGCAAGTCGCGGGCTAGGCGCTCGGGGCGGCGATGAGAATCCTGTTCGCCATCGAAGCCTTCCGTTCCGGCGGGAAGGAACGCCAGCTCATCGAGCTCCTGAAGGGGCTTCGCCGGCATCCGGATGTCGAGGTCGAGGTCGTCACCTTCGATGACGAGGTCGCCTACGAGGAATTCCATGCGCTTGGGTTCAGGCACAGGATCCTGCCGCGGCGCCTGAAGCGCGACCCGTCGATGTTCCTGTCGATGTGGCGGGTGCTTCGCGACTTCCGACCCGACATCATCCATTCCTGGAGCTCGCTGTCCTCGGTCTATCTCGCGCCCTTGGCGCCGCTGGCCGGGGCCAAGCTGGTGAATGGCTTCCTGCGCAACGCGCCGCCCAAGGTGAGGGTCTGGGAGCCGCTCTATCTCCGGAACGTGCTGACGGCGCCCTTCGCCTCGGCGATCGTCGCCAATTCGCGAGCAGGGCTTCGCGCCTTCCGCGTCTCGCCGGCCCAGGGCCGCTGCATCCACAACGGCTTCGACGCGAGCCGACTGGCCCGACGGCGGCCCACCGCTGCGGTCCGGGAGGAACTGGGGATCACGACGCGGTTCGTGGTCGGCATGGTCGCCGCTTTCGCGGATCGCAAGGACTACGACTGCTTCCTGGAGGCGGCGCGCCGTGTCTGCGACCAGCGGGACGACGTGACCTTCCTCGCCATCGGTGGCGGTCCCACCCTGTCGCGCTACCAGCAGGTCATCGGGGCGAAGTACGCAGCTCGCATCCGTCTGTTGGGCCGTCGCGGCGATGTGGAGAGCCTCGCGGGCGCCTTCGACGTCGGCGTGCTCTGCTCACTGGGCGGCGAGGGCATTCCCAACGCGGTGATGGAGTACATGGCGCTCGGCAAGCCGGTGGTCGCGACGGACCTCGGCGGCACCAATGAGCTGGTTCAGGAAGGCGTCACCGGCTTCCTGACCGCGCCGCAAGACGCCGCCCAGGTGACCGATCGGGTGCTTCGCCTGATCGACGATCCCGACCTCGCAAAATCCATGGGAGAGGCGGGTAAGGCGCGGCTGGCGAGCGAGTTCAGCCTCGAGCGCCTGATCGAGGACCATCTGGCGCTTTATCGCGAGGTGCTCGCGCGCGCCTGATCCCCGGCCGGGGGCGACTTCACGAGCCGCAGGCCGAGGGCGCGGACGACCATGGGGTCGATGTCGTAGCCCCTCGTGGCCTCGGCGATGCCCATTCCGCCGGTGCCCCGGTACTGCCAGATCGCCCAGGAATAACCGCGCCGCTCCGCCTCCCGGCGGACGTCCGTCAGCCAGGCCTCACGGTCCGGATCCGCCGCACCGGCGTAGGGTCCGTCGTTTCGGACCACGCCGAATTCGCCAAGCAGGATCTGGTCCGGGGCCACGCCATTCCGGCGCGCCCAGGCCGCGACCTGCTCGAAGTCACGCGAGATCGTCGCCGGTCCGAAACCGGATCGCCAGTAGGCGGTGGCGATGCGCGCGGCCCGCATCAGCTCGCGCCGCTGGTCCTGCGCGCTCAGTTTCGACCGGGCCAGCCTGCGGCGGCTCTCGTTCAGGCTCTCGACCAGCGAGGTTCTGCGCGCCGGGTAGCGCAGCTCGGCCAGCGGCGCGACCCAAGGCATGGCTGGGTTCGACTGGTTCGTGAACTCGAAGGGGAAGTAGTAGTGGAAGGTGTAGAGCACGTTCCGGTCGGCGCGGAACGGTCGGGGATCCAGCCTGACCAGGCCGGAGATCCAGCCGGCCTGCCCGCCTGGCAGCACCAGCCGAAGCTGCGGAGCCACCGCGCGAACGGCCGAATACTGCGCTTCCAGTTCGGCCTGCCAGTCCGCCGCGCCCTTGGCGTTGGCCGCACTCGGCGGCTCGTTCAGGGGCTCGAGCAGGACATGGCAGCGGTCGAGCGCCGCCAGCCGCGGCGCCAGCCTTTGCAGCATCTGCAGGTGCGCTCTCGGCACATCCGGATCGCCGCGTCCGACGAAGGCGTCCGGGGCATAGGCCTTGACCTGCGGGTTGGGGTGGAAGTCGACGATCACCGTCAGGTTTGCCCTGAGCAGCTGCTGGACCCGCGCCAGGAGCAGATCGTCGAGGTTGGCGAGGTCCTTGTCGGTCAGCTGCAGGAACGGGCCGGGATCGATCGTCAGTCGCACGAAATCGAATCCTGCGGACCGGATCGCGTTCACATCGACCTCGGAGAGCGCGTGCTGAGGATCGGAGAACGGCTGGGCCGCGTAGCGGTCCGACTGGCCGGGCGCGAGCCTCGCCCAGTTCATGGGCTGATGCAGGTTCACGCCTCGATGCAGGGCGATGGCCCCACAGTCGGCACGGATGGCCGCGCTTGTGCTGCTCGCCGCCAATATATTTAGCGAGGCCGAAATGAACACGGTGGCGGCTAAGGTAAATCGCATACAGTCGGCTCGGTATTGCGGGAAAGTAGCCCGCTTCGAATGCGCAGCCCGCGCTACATCGCGCGATCAATCAAGACGAAGCCTGTAACCGCAAGATCTTCGTCCCGCTCAGAACGTAGCTTGGAAGTAAACCGCTTCTTGCGAGCCTTTACCCTCTCGACGGCATCATTCCTCAGCTCTTGAGGAAGCTCTTCCCAAGCCATAGGGCGATCCAGCTGGGTCGAACCGACGAGATGGGTGACCTTGATGGTCGCGTCAGGGCAGGCGGCGCGAAAGGCGCTAAGCGGGACGCGATTTGGGCGTCCCATCGCGGCGGTCATCTGTGGATAAATCGCGCTTGGCACTTCGAGGAACTTCAACTCGTCGAAGCCGCACGCGGTGAACATCCCGTGATCCCTTAGATCGACAACATGGATCATTACGCCACCGGGATTTAGGGCTGCGCGCATGCGTTGAAGCGACAATATTGGGTCCGAGACGTGCTCCAAGACAGCACGCGAGACGATGAAATCGTAGCCGCGGTTTTCGATAAAGAAATGCTCGGCCGAGGCAGCTTCGCCGTAGTGACGGGCAATGCCCCGAAAAGCACCTTCTCGATCACATCCTGCGAGATGGTTCAGGCCGCGTTCCCGAGCGATCAGTGCCCGGTAAATTGCAGCGTGCTGGGCAGGGTCTCTATCAGAATAGAAGCGGTCGACGAGGTCGACATGCTTCGCCCCGTCCGCAAGCATTAGCAGGCCCACGCCGCAGTTGTCCCCGGGGCCAATCTCGGCAACTCGGCCGTGAAAACGATCGATGGCCGCTTCTGTCAGATACTCGCGATGAACCATGTCGATGTAGGCGAGCGACGCCGCGACGTCGCGCCCCGCATGGGCCATTCCGCTATCGGTCTGGATGTCGCCTCTAGCGAGGCGATACTTCGCCTTTTGATTGTCGAGCACTAGAAGGACGCAGTTGCCCAGCATGGTGCGGCGAACGCGTCGGCGTAACGCGCTTCGCTGTGCTCTTAAGAAGCCAGCCATCGTCGTACCCGCCCCATTATTCCCCACAGGAACCTAGGTAGCTCTCTCGCTCGACACCAGCTGGCGCGTCCGAGATTGCGCGATAACCACGCGTCCGAGGATGACGGACCATCCGTCAAATTCGGCGGAGTACAAATTCGTCACAGCCGGAGCCAAGAAGACCTCGCCCACCGGGCTCGACGAACTCTCGCACCAGTTCAAACTGGGGCAGGTGCTGCTTTACCTCTTCGGGCCGGGCGCTCTCGTAGGGATACCCGCCAAGCCAGTCGTGCACATCGTGGTGGAAGTCCATGCCTCGGCTCGACTTATAGTCCTTCACGAGGGCGTCCGGATTCTTACCCGCTCGGCGCTGAATGACATAGAAGGCCGCAATATAGGCTCGCTGCATGAGCGCCTGAATCCACTTCGGCGCGCGTGAGTAAAACCGCTTCTCGATGCGCCAGAACCCGCACATCTTGGTCTTCCGATAGAGCGCGATGGCGAAGAGCCCGCCCGGCTTCACCAGCTTTGAAGCGGCCTCCACGGCTCGCCACATGTCGCCCGTATGGTGCAGGACGCCCCACGAATAGACGACGTCGAACGTGCCGTCGGACTCGGGCGTCATCTCGAAGACGCTCTTGAGGTCGACATTCCACGCTCCGGTCTGGCCGGTCATCTCCCGGAGACGCCGCGTGGCCTCGACGCTGTCCGCATCGATGTCCCTGCTGATGACGTCCTTCGCGCCCAGGCGCAGGGCGGCCAGCGAGGAGAGGCCCGAGCCGCATCCGATGTCGAGGAACCTGGCGTTCTTGAGTTCATCGCCGGGGAAGAGGCGCCGCAGGCCGGCTTCGGCCTCGGCGATCCTTTCGTCGTCGAGCACGCCGAGAAACGATTTCCAGTTCTCGCCGAAGCGAAAGTGGCTCTCTGCCTGCAGCAATTCCGACATAGGCGTCCCCCGAACAATCTATGGTTTGTAGCACAATGACGCCAAATGATTGCCGCGTTGTATCTGGGCTCCCTGCGTGTTCTGGTGGCGCACCGTCGCAATGGTCGGCCGCAACGATTCTTAGATGAGACCGCAGTTCCCGTTCTTCATTGTCGGCGCGCAGAGATCCGGAACGACGCTCCTGAGGCTCCTGCTGAACGCGCACTCGCAGATCGCCGTGCCGGAAGAGGCGCGCTTCCTGACGCCCCTGCTGACCGCCGAGCACGCCGCCACCGACTTCCGCCGGCCGCACCTCCAGAAGATCGCGCGCTATCTCGAGCTTTCCGAGGAGTTCGAGCTGTGGAACTTCGACCACTCGGAGGTGGTGGCGCGCATCCGCGACCGAGACCGGATGTCGCTCGCGGAGCTGGTCGCCGCGCTGTACGCGGCGTTCGCCGCGAGCGAGCGCAAGGCGCATTGGGGCGACAAGAGCCTGTTCATCCAGCAGATCGACCTGCTCGCTGAGATCTTCCCGAACGCCGCCTTCATCCACATCGTCCGCGACGGCCGGGACGTGTTCGACAGCTGGCGCCAGCTCGACCCGAGCCGCGATTGCGCGCCGGTCACGGCGCTCGACTGGAAGCTGAAGCTGGCGCTCGTGAGCCGGGCCTTCGCGAAGCTGGATCCGCATCGCGTGGTGACCGTGCGCTACGAGGACCTGATCGCGGATCCGGAGGCGGTGGGCCGCGCCGTGTGCGCGTTCCTGCGCATTCCCTACGAGCCGGCGATGCTCGACTATCACAAGAGCAGCGACCGCTACATCGGGGCCCATCATTCGCGGCTGATCTTCAGCAAGATCGACGCCCAGAACCAAGCGAAATGGAAGGAGCGTCTCAAGCCGCGCGAGGTGCTCGCCTACGACCTGGTCGCAGGCGGTGAGCTGCGCCAGTTCGGCTACGAGCAGATCCCTCACCGCTACCGGCCCGGCGACTACCTGTGGGTCGCGGCGCAGTTCGTGCTGGGATTTCCGCCGCGCGCCTGGGCGCTGGCCGCCGACCGCGTTCGCCGCCGCCTGGCCGTCGCCTTCGGAACCTCGGCGAAACTGGCCTCCGTGGGGGTCAAGCCCGCCGGCGGCTGATCGCCGCCCGGTAGACCGCGATCGTCTCGCTCGCGATCCTCGACCAGTCGTAGCGCGTCAGCACCGTCTCCTGCAGCTTCGCGCGCTCGTCGGCGGAGGGCGGACGGCTGGCGATGCGCTTCAGCCCGCCGGCCAGGGCCGCCACATCGCCGAGCGGGAAGTAATGGTCTGCCGGCAGCTCCACCTCCAGGTTCGCGGGTATGTCGCTGGCGAGCACGGGCAGGGCGTGGCTGACCGCTTCGAGCAGGGCGATCGGAAGCCCCTCGTGCGAGGAGGGCAGGACGAAGACGCCGGCGTGGGCGTAGAGCGCCTGCAGGGCCTCGCCGCGCTGCACGCCCAGCATCTGGACGCCGGGCGTCGCGCGGGCGACCTCTTCGACCCGCTCGGCATAGCTGTCGTGATGGTCCGCCCCGCCGACCAGGGCGAGATCCCAGTCCCGTAGGCCCGCCTGGGCGAAGGCCTCGATGAGGTCGAGGTGGCGCTTCTCCGGGACGATGCGGCCGACCGAGATCACGTATCGCCCCGGCGAAAGGCCGAAGGCGCGGACGAGATCCGGCCCGGGGGGCGCCGCGGGGCGGTCGACGCCATTGGGGATGACGGCGGCTTCGGCGCCGTACTTGTGGCGGACCAGGTCGGCGATCCCGCGCGAGATGGCGATCTGGGCATGGCTGAGCGTCATGCCGAAACGTTCGCCCAGCTCGAGCAGGCGCGCGGCGAACCGGCCCCACTTCTCGCGGGCGTAGTCCGGTCCGTGGTGCGTCACCACCACTCGCAGTCCCAGCGCGCGGGCGAGGGGCGCGGCGAGCGCCGGTCCGATGGCGTGGATGTGCAGCACGTCGGGCCGCCGGACGCCGGCGACCAGGGCGCCCAGGATGCTGTGGGTGATCGCCTCGAGGCTCCGCATCCGCGGCGACCAGAGCCTGACGAGGCGCACCTGGCCGACGTGGCGCCCCTGAACGTGCCGCACATAGGGCGCGCGGGCCAGGACCTCCACCTCGCAGCCGAGCCGGACGAGTTCGCGGGCGAGGTTCTCGGCATGCTTCTCCACGCCGCCCTGCACGTCAGGGAAGCCGCGCAGGCCCAGCATGGTGACGCGCAGGGGCCGCTCCATGCGACTAGCGATTGAAGAAGGACCTCAGCGGGTACCGCTGGTCGGTCGTCGATCGGTCCGGCGCCCAGTTCGCCTTCATCCGCGCGCCGAGGAACGAACTCCGCGCCACCTGCGGCGACTGGCGGATGTCGCCGTAGTCGATGTAGCGGTCGAAATCGACCTTCCCGCCCAGGCTGACCTTCGCCTTGTTGTAGAGCACCCAGGCCAGCGGCCCGAGCTTCGGGGCCTGGGGGATGACGTTCGAGCGCATCGCCGTCCGCGCCGTGGTCACCATCCAGCAGTTCTGGTCGCAGTCGTGGACCTTCCCCAGGGTCGCCCGGGTGGTGTCGCTGGCGACGATCTCGTCCCAGCTCTGCCGGGCGAGGTTGCCCATGGGGAGGTCGGAACGCACGTTGCAGGCCCAGACGTCGGACCACGGGTCGATGAAGGCGAAGTCCTTGCCCGCCGTGCAGCGGATCAGGCGGTCGTGTCCAAGGATCTTCTCGATCAGGCCGAGATTCAGATAGGCCCGGAACCAGTTCTTGGGCTTGCCGCTCTTCAGCTGGGCGGTGACCAGGCCCTCGACCTTCCTCGCCACCCTCAGGCGGTCGTAGAAGTAGTTGTCGTTCTTGTAGAACTGCCAGGCGTTGTGCAGCGTCGAGGTGGCGAGCTCCACGCCCATGGCGCGGGCCTTCTCATAGACGGCGACCAGCTGGTCGACGTTCTCGTCCTGGATAACGAAGGCGAAGCCGAGGTCGCGGCCTCCGGCCTCCTGCAGCATCTTCAGGCCCGCCACCTTCCGCGCGTAGCCGTTCTTCTCGCCGCGAATGGTGTTGTTGGTGATCTCGTCGCCTTCGAGGCTGAAGCGCACCTTGATGTCGGGATACTTCTTGATGATCGGCAGCAGCCGGTGGGGATTGAGCCCGTTCGAGCTGATCTCCATGATCCGAGCCTTGGGGTAGAGGATGTCCACCACCTGGGCCAGGTCCTTGCGGAGGGTCGGCTCGCCGCCGGAGACGTTCAGGTTGTCGAAGCCGCCCGGCAGCTTGGCCAGGGTCTCAAGGCTGACTTCCTGACGCGGATCGGTCGGGTTCTGCCAGATGTAGCACATCTGGCACTTGGAATTGCATCGGAAGGTGAGGATGACCGTGAGGTCCATGGTGTGTTCCGAACCCCGAGTTCAAGACTGTAGGACTGAATTGTAGATCTCGAGCAGGCCTTGGTTGTGCCGCTCGTCCGAGAAGCGCTGTCGCGCACGCTCGTAGGCCGCCCGGCCCAGTCGCTGGCGACGCTCGGCGTCCTCCATCAGTGAGGCCATCGCCTGGGCGAGCGCGTCGGCGTCGCCGGCCGGGACCAGCAGGCCCGTCTCGTCATGAGCCACCAACTCCGGGATCCCCCCGATCCTGCTCGCGATGACCGGCTTGCCGGCGGCCATCGCCTCGAGCACCGACATCGGGCAATTCTCGTACCACTCGGAAGGGATCACGACGACGGCGGCCTGGCGCAGCGCCTCGCGGAGCGCTTCTCCCGAAAGGTGCCCGTCGAAGCGCGCTTGGGGGAACGCCGCGCGGAGTTCCGCTTCCAGCGGCCCCGTGCCCACGACGCGCACGGGCCAGCGAAAGGCGGACCGCTCGGCCGCGCGCAGCAGCGTTCCAACGCCCTTCTCCGCCGAGAGCCGACCGAAATAGAGAATGTAGCCGGCGTCGCCGGTGCTCGGCGGGGCGCTGACGTCCACGCCGTTCGGCAGGACCGCGATGCGGTCGAGCGGCGCGCGGGCGGCGATGGCGTCGCGCATGAAGGCGCTCGGCGCGACGTACCGGTCGACCTGCTCGTAGCTGCCCATCCAGCGCTGCACGACCGCTTCGGCGAAGAGCAGTCCGCTCTTGAAGGCCGAACCGTCCGCGCATCGGTTCTTCAACACCCTGCTGAAGGCGCCGTCGGCGCATTCGGAGCACGGCTTGCCATCGCGCAGGCGGGTGTAGACGGGGCACACGGGCTTGAAGTCGTGCAGCGTCAGCACGACCGGAACACCGCGCCGCTTGGCTGCGCCGATGATGCCAGGCGTGAGCTGGTGGTAGATGTTGTGACAGTGCACGAGGTCCGGGCGCGTCTCGTCGAGCAGCGCGCCGAACTTCGAGACGGCCTCCGGCGAGTGGACCATCGACAGCCCGCTCGCCAGCCTCGCGAGCGGCGAGCCTGCCCCGTAGTCGCGGGTCTCGACGAAACGCCCCGAATGGTCGGAAGGCAGGTTCCGCTCGTGCTTCATGGAGAAGTCGATGACCTCGCCATGGCCGCGAAGGAAGTCGCGCTCCTTGAACATGACGGCCTCGGAGCCGCCGTTCAGAAAGAAGAACTTGTTGGCTTGCAGGACGCGCAAGGCCATGGCGTCAACCGGGACGCTGAGCGGATCTGAGCTTCAGGACCCGACGGCCGGCATCCCTCGACCTAGCTGACATAGTACTTCTTGTACTCGGCGTAGTAGTAGCCCGGATCGCCGTACCCGTACTTGGTCTGCTGCTTCATATCGACCTGGGTGAGGGCGACGCCGCCGAGGTGCGAGCCGGTGCCGGCGAGCAGGCGGAAGGCGGCTTCGATGGCGTGTTGCGGGGTCTTCCGCCAGCGGGCCAGGAACACCACGGTGTCGGCCTTGGGTGCGAGCACACGGGTGTCGGCCACCGGCAGCACCGGCGCGGTGTCGAGGATCACCAGGTCATAGCGGCTGCGCAGGTCCTCCAGGAGCCGGTCCATCGCGGAGGTGCCGAACACGTCCTTCGGCGTGAAGGCGCTCTTGGCGAGCGGCAGGATGTGCGCGCCGCTGCCCTCGTCGACGGCGATCGCCTGCTGCAGGGTCGCCGCGCCGCTGAGGATCTCCAGGAGCCCGAGCTTGGGCTCGGCGCCCAGCAGACGGTTCACGGTGCGTCGGCGCAGGTCGCAGTCGACGATGATCACCTTGGCGCCCTGGAGCGCGGCAGTGCGGCCGAGGCAGAGCGAGGTCGTCGTCTTGCCCTCGCCGGGAAGCGAAGAGGTGACGGCGACGATGCGCACCGGCTCGCCCAGACGTGAGTAGAGGATCGAGGCGCGGAGGTTGCGGAAGGCTTCGGAGAAGCTCGACAGCGGCTTGGCCACCACCTGGTCGATCGGCGACAGCTGGCTGTCCTCCGCCACTGAAGAGAGCAGGGGGATCGCGCCCAGGTAGGAGGTCTCCAGCCGGCGCTCCACATCCTCCGCCGTGGCGAGGCCCGCATCGAGCATCTCGGCCACGATGATGGCGCCGGCGCCGGACCCGAGGGCCAGGAGCAGGCCGAGGGCAAGGTTGAGGGGGACCTTCGGCGAGCTCTGGCCCGTCGGGATCTTGGCCTTTGACACCACGCGCGCGTCGGACTGCTCGATGCCCTGCTGGCTGCTCGTTTCCTTGTAGCGGTTCAGGTAGCTCTCGTAGAGGGTCCGGGAGGCTTCCGCCTTCCGCTCGAGCTCGTTGAGGCCGACCATCGCCCGGCTGTTGGCGGCCAGCGTGCCCTTGGCGCCGCCGAGGCTGCCGCCGATCGCGCCGGCGCGTTCGCGGGAGACCTGCACCTTCGCCTGCAGGTTCGAGACGATGCGCTGGATCTCCGCCTTGATCTGCGCGTCGATGTCCGAGAGCTGGCGCTTGGCCTTCATCATCTCGGGGTGGCGCTCGCCGTAGCGGCCGGCCAGGTCCGCCACCTGGGCGCTCACCTGCGACCGCTGGGCGCGGAGCTGCTGGATCACGGGCGAGTCGAGCGCCTCGCCGACGTCCTCGCCGGTGGAGCCGCGGGCCAGCTGCTGCTTGGCCGTGTTGAGGCGCGCCTCGTCCTCGGCGACCTGGGCCCGGGCCTGGGCCAGGGTCTGGTTGTAGTTCGAGATTTCCGCCTCGGTCAGGCTTGTGCCGGAGGCGCTGAGCAGGTTGTTGGCGATCTTGTACTGCTGGACGGCGGCCTCGTCGGCCAGCACCTGGTTGCGCAGCCCGGCGAGCCGATCGTTCAACCAAGTGGTCGCCTGCTGGGTGGCCTCGAACTTGGCTTCCAGCTGCTCGAGCAGATAGAGCTCGGCGAACTTGTTGGCGATCGTCGCGGCCTTGGCGGCCTCGGTCGACTCGTAGCTGACGTTGATCACGTAGGTCAGGCCCGCGCGCTTGATCGACAGCCCCCGGAGGACGTTGTCGACGACCCGCTCCTGGTGCTTCTGCTGCTCGAGCGCGCTCAGCCGCACCTGATCGGGCGCCGTCGCGCCAAAGAGCGACTTGATCCCGGCGGTGACCGCGCCCAACCCGCTGGGCGCGCGAACGTCCGGATTGAACTCGGGATCCTGGTCCAGCTTCAAGGCCGTGACCACGCGCTCGGCGAGGTGGCGCGACTTGAGCACCTCGACCTCGGTGTCGACCGTGCTGGAGTCGGCGGGAAGGCCGGACAGCACGTCCTGGACGTTGGTCACCTTCTCCTTGCGGGGGTCCAACATGACGTTGGCGGTGGCCGTGTACTTCGGCGTCGCCTGCAGGGTGATGAGGATCGTCGCCAGCAGCACCGCCGCCGCCACCGCCCCGAACAGACGCAGTCGCCGGCGCAAGGTGGTCACCAGGCGCCGCAGATCCAGCTGGCCGGGAAGCATGGCGGGAAGGACCGTCATGCCGCTCGGCGGCAAGCCGCCGGCCTCAGGGTCGATCGGCGAGGCGGAGGTGTGCACGTTCATGGGAAGTCCCGAACTGGGCCGCGGAATGCGCGGAACGGTAGAGTTCGGTACCAGCCTTCAAGAACCGCGCCAGCCCCTCCGTCCCACCGCGCGACGATATGTCAGTACTGAAGGGTGAGGGTGGCGCCGACCTTGTCGACGTTGAAGTTGCCGCTGCCGTTCGCGCCGCTCGAGTCCTGCTTGAAGTGGTTGTAGCCCACCGTCACGCCGACCGCGCGATTGAACAGATAGGTGGCGCTGACGCCCGCGGCGTAGCGCTTGTCCTTGCGGTCCGCGCCCCGATAGTCGTCGTTGCCGTAGCTGGCGTTGGCCGACAGCACGACGTTGCGCAGCAGCTCGTGATCCACCTGGGCGCCCACGTTGGTCGACAGGTAACCTGAGGCGCCGAGGATGCCGGCGTCCTCGATGGTCCGCGAGCCGGTGAAGGTCACCGTGGTCAGCTGGGTGGGGAACCACTCCAGCTGGGCGTTGGCGCCGAGGCCCGAGATCTTGTTGAACCGCGGGTTGTCGTAGTCCTGCTTCATGTAGCCGATGCCGATCTCGCCGCGCATCAGGGCCGAGATCTCGAAGTTGGCGCCGGTCAGCACCTGGACGCCCTTGGAATCCCGGTTCTCGAAGAACGGATAGGTGACAAGGACCCCCGGCGTAGCGGCGAGGCGGTAGTCACGCTTGTTCTCGGAGACCTGCACGAACCAGGCCGTGTCGGGCGAGATCGCGTAATCGGCGCGCTCGGTCGCGATATAGAGCGCATGGTCGCGGTCGTGCTGCTGCGGATTGCCCGAGCGGTTCAGGTAGATGAAGTTCTGGGCGTCGAGGCGGCCGGAGAGGCGCAGGCGGTTGAATTCCCGGGCGCCGGACAGATAGGCCGTCGTCAGATCGTACTGGGTCGGGTGGGCGAGGCCCTGCGAGGTCGGCGCCGTGCGCGGCTCGGTGGCCCGGATGTAGTCCGCGCCGGCGTTGATCTGCGCGTTGCGCATCACGTCGAGGCGGCCTTGCGTACCGACCTCAACGTCGTTGGTGTTCTCCGACGAGAAGTCCGAGTAGCGGTTGATCGTGGCGCGCGCCCAGGCGTCGAGCTCGTGGCGGCTCCAGTTGGAGCTGATGTCCAGCTCGGGGGCGATGTGCCAGACGGTGTCGCTCTGGGCGTTGCTGTCCTGGGCGAAGACGTTGCTGTTGTATTCGACCGTGGTGTTCAGCTTCGGCCACACCATGAACGCGCCTTCGCGCAGACCAAGGGCCTCGTAGCCGGGGTGCGGACGCTGGCGGACGCTGATGTTCCGATCGCGCTGGAAGTTGGAATAGCCCGTGTTGGCGGGCTGCCCCCGCAACGCCTGCTGGGCGAATGCAGGTTCAAAACTCGCCGCGCAGGCGAGGGCCACGCCGCAGAACAGGCTACGCTTGGTCGCGTTCACGAAAGTCATCCCCCAAATGATGTGGCCGCGGACGGGCCGCGGCCGAAAATGCCGTGGATCAGGGCGGCGCGCGCCGCCCTGCCGCCCTAGAAGATGGTCCCGTACGGACCGACGTGGATGTTGCCGCCGCCATGGGTCTGGAATTGGTTTTGCTGCTGGAATTGGTTCGGCAGCTGGAATTGGTTTGGCAGCTGGATGCTGAACCTCACCGCGTTGACGATGCTGTTTCCTCGGAAGCCATTTCCTTGGCCGAATGAGGCGGTGGTGAAGCTCGAGAAGTTGTGGCTGGAGCCGACGTTGTTGATGGCCACGAGGACCGTGGCGGCGCCGTTCGGGTTCGTGGCCGATAGCTTGCGCCCGAGCGCCGCCTGAGCGTTCGACAGCGCCTGGTCCGCGACGTTGTCGGTTTGGCCGCGGATCGCGTTTTCAATGGCTTGCTGGACGTCGGCGCCGTCCCTCAGCGCCTGTTCCACCGCGTTCTGGATCGCCGTGGAGAGCTGCGAAACCTGCGTCGGGTCGGCCGACTGGGGTTGCGGGTTGCCGAACAGCCCCCCGAAGAACGGAATGGTGACGGCCTGGGCGACGCCCGACATCGCGACGGTCGCGACGCCGACGACCGCCAGGGTCCGCGCGGTGTTCGAGAAGTTCTTGAGGCCCATCTTTAGCCCCCCCATCGATTGCATTTCGGCCTTTGCGCCGGCCATAGCTAAAGCCACAACGGCGAAGCTTTCTCAACCAGAAATTGGCAACGATTTAGTAACCGACCGATTTTTCGCTGGGTTTTCAGCGGCTGTGTTGCTTCGGTGACGCTGTTTTGAGCGCGCTATGCTTAATTCCCGTGTGAAGGGAGCGCCTGCGCCCCGAGAGGCGAGGTCTTGCCCTCAACCTTACCGGTTGCGGAGAGTGGGACGAGCCAAAGCAGCAGCGCCAGCCGGCCTTCCCCGTTTGTGATCGTGGCGGGCAGGTTCATCACCGCGCCGCGGACGCCCGGCATGCCGCACAGCAGGCGGACTTCCTGCTCAACCCGGCGCCGCAGGTCGGGATCGAGCCCCTGCCAGTGTTCCAGGGCGAGACGGACGCGAAGCGGACCCCAGTCACGATCGACTGCGACGAGGTCATAGGACTTGCGCAGGTTGGCGAGCGACGTCGGCGACAGCGCCCCGGACTGAGGCGAGTCGAGCCAGGCCAGGCGCAGCCAGGCCTCGGTGTCGTAGGGCCACTCGCCGATGGCCTCCCGGCTGAGTCGTGCGGCGGTCTCGGCGTCGACCTTCGAGATCGCCGGCTGGCTGACGATGGCGTCGGCGCGGCGGTCCAGTCCCCCTGCCAGGGTCAGGAGGCGTACTGGTCCGAGGGACGCGGCGCCGCCGGCGTTGAGTGCGACGAGGGTGGCGATCGAGCCGGCGAGGGTCGCGGCCGCAAGGCCGCCGAGCGCCGAGACCCGGAGGGCGGGGCTTGGGCTCATCGCCGGCTGCTCCCCTGGGCGAGACTGACCTGCAGGCCGAGGAGCCAGGCCCAGAACCCGGCGAGGGAAGGGACCTGGAGACCGACGTCGGTCGTCCCGTGCAGCAGGACCAGGACGTCGGCGGCCAGGAGGGCGCTGAGCAGGGCGGTCATCCGGCTGCGCCGCAGGAGGCCGCGCAGGGTCAGGAGCATCAGGGCGCCGAGGCAGGCGAACATCGGCGCGCTGCCGAGGATGCCAGCCTCCTCGAGCCACTGCAGGTAGACGTTGTGGACCGAGTGGATGTCCCAGAGCGCGTCGAGGTTGCCGGCGTCCATGATCAGCTTGTTGACGGTGTCGAAGGCGCCGAGGCCGTAACCGAGAAGCGGCGAGTCAAGGAACGCGCTCCAGTGCGCGCGCCACATACTGGTGCGCACGAGCGCCGCTTCGTGGCTCTGGAAGACGCGGTCCAGCAGCCGTTCGCCGGCCAACAGGATCAGGACGGCGACGACGGCGAGGCCGCCGAGGCCGGCGAGGACCCCGCGCGTCAGTCTCAGGCGCCCGGTCCAGAGTTGGAGCCCAAGGAACACGGCCATGGCGCCCAGAAAGGCGAGGGCTCCGCCGCGCGAGGCGGTGTCGAGCAGGCAAGTGGCGAACACCAGGATGGCGAGGCTCGGCGCGGCGAGACGGACCGGGTCACGGCGTCCGCCACGGGTGCGCAGCGTCATCAGGGCCTCGGCGACCGCCAGCGTCAGCAACATGCCGAACAGGGTGGCGGCGGTGTTGGGCGACAGGAAGTGCGCCTCGAGGCGCCGGCCCTGGCTCTGGTAGATCTGGCCGGTGACCGCGCCGAAGAAGGCCCAGAGCCCGAAGGCCACGCCGGCGGCGAG
The DNA here is from genome assembly GCF_003254475.1 of Phenylobacterium soli. NCBI lineage: Bacteria > Pseudomonadati > Pseudomonadota > Alphaproteobacteria > Caulobacterales > Caulobacteraceae > Phenylobacterium > Phenylobacterium soli. The sequence goes on along the minus strand of NZ_QFYQ01000001.1, from coordinate 3,440,704 downwards.
CGTCAGGCGCACCGCATAGCGCGCGCGCTCGTCGCGCGCGCCGGTCGCCAGGCCGATGACGAAGAGGCAGGCCAGCCCCAGCAGCCGGACAATTTCGACCGCGGTGGAGGACTTGTCGACCGTCGAGGCTCCCGGCGCCTGGCCGACGAAGGCCCACACCGGATGCGGTCCGCCCGGCACCCAGGGGGTGAGGGTCAAGAGGGCGATCGCCACCGTGGCGGCGAACAGGGCTGCGGGGACGGCGAGGCCGCGAAGGCGGGCGAGCTCGGCGCGCACCCGCGGGGCCAGCAGCAGGGCGCCCACGAGCAGGGCCGCGCCGATGTTGAGAAGCATCACCCACGGCGTGCTCTGGGCGCCGTAGAGCCAATGGGCGCCGTACAGCAGCGCCACGCCGGCGACGGCGATCCACCCGCCGGCGGGAAGCGGCCATAGGAACACCCCGGCGTGATGCCGGTGTGCGGGCGCGCGCGCCTCGGCGACGCCTTCAGCGGCGGGAATCGTCACGGTCGGCCCCCCTCGATCGGCGGAACAGACCCTAACGCAGCCAGGCGATCAAGAGCCGGCCCGAGGTCGGGGGCGGCACGCTCGCGGACGGGCTCACCGCGCGCCAATCGAACGGATTGCCGTTCACCTGGCGCTTGACCCAGACGTAGGGTGTCTCGCGCCACGGCGAGATCCAGGGGGAGAGGCTGTCGAGGACGTACTCGCCTGCCTCGGTCGAGACCAGCAGGACGGCATGGGACTGGCCGTAGGGCGTCACGACCACGGCGATGTCGAGGGCCGACCGAGGAACGCCGGCCGCGACGAGCGCGCGCTCCTTCTCCAGGACGTAATCCTCGCAGTCGCCGGCCCGCAGGCCGTCCTCGAGGGGCGTGTTCCAGTAGTCGGCCCGGCCATAGAGCTGCTGATCGCCCTCGGGCGCGAGGGCGTCGTTGATCTGCCGGTTGACCCGCGTCAGCGTTCGCCACAGATCGTGGGTCATCGCCGGGCGCGCGCCCTCGGCGGCCTCGGCTTGCGTCGCGCCGGGCTCGATGAAATGGACGTGGGTCACGATCTCGGCGCGGATCGGCGCCGCCCCGGCGATCTGCAGCGGCAGAGACTCAAGGGTCTCCGAAGAGGCCGTGGCCCGCAGGCTGTCGGGACGGGGGGCGAGGCCGAGCGCGGCGGTTTCCGTGGGCTCCGCGCGAGCGTGAGCCCCGCCGCTGCCGGCCAGGCTTGCCTGTTGCGCCGCGACGAGCACGGTCTGGACGTCGTCGCCGCAATCGCGCGGCTTGCGCCCGCAAAAGGCGATATAGCCCTCCGGCGCCGAGGCTTCAGGTCCGAGCGGCATGTCCTGCCCCGGCTGAGGCGCCGCCGTTGCGGCGGAGGCCATCAGCCAGAGCCCTGCGGCGAGGCAGAGCTCGCCCAGGGTCTTCTTCTGCAACACCACACCATCACCCAATTTGTTTTATTGGGCGTGACTTAGAGGTGCGGGTATTAAGGACGGACTTAGCGACGTGGTTTGCTGGGCGTTAGCTAATATTTCCCCGCATTAACCATCTGACGTCGCGCGGTTTAGAATTTATTTACACAATGTGGCCGCCGGTTACTGCGCATTAAGATCGATTTCTTGCTGTTAACCGTGGTGCTCCACCTGTGGCGGATCGTTGCGGCGTATTCCACCCGTCATCCGGCTGAGCTATGAGGGGGCAGGGGATATTGTCCGGAGTTTCGGGGATGCGACGGCTTTTGACGCTGGCGGCGCTTGTGGTCGCCAGCCTTGTGATGGTGGTCGGTGCGGGGGCGACGCGCGCCTGGGCTGCCGGTGAGGCGGACGCCACCCGCGTGGTCCCGGAATATCGCCTGGGGGCCAACGACAAGATCCGGGTGATAACCTTCGGCGAGGATTCCCTGACGGGCGAGTTCTTCATCGGCGGCGGCGGCAACGTCGCCCTGCCGCTGATCGGCGACGTGCCGGCCGCGGGCCTCACCATTCCGGAGTTCAGCCGGAAGGTCGAGCAGGCGCTGAAGGACGGCGACATCCTCAAGGACCCGCACGTCAGCGTCGAAGTCCTGACCTATCGGCCCTTCTATATCCTGGGCGAAGTCCAGAGGCCGGGTGAGTACCCCTACACCAACGGCCTGACGGTCATGAACGCCGTCGCCACGGCCAATGGCTTCACCTACCGCGCCAACACCAAGCGGGTGTTCATCAAGCGGCAGGACAGTCAGGAGGAGCAGGAATTCCCGCTCAGCAGCACCCTTCCGGTGGCGCCGGGCGACACGATCCGCATCTCGGAACGCTTCTTCTAAAGAGGCGAGAATACCAGGGGGATCTGACGACCGGCTGGCCGGCGTCTAGGCGGGGGTGAGTTCGGCTCCCGTCATTCCCACCGCTTGCGCAGGATGGAAGCGCAGAGCGCGCGCGACCGGCAGGGCCAGCGTCAGGCTCGTCAGGGTCCATCCCGAAATCACCAGCAGCCACATCACGGCGAGCGCCCTTTCTAGGCGACTAACGGCTCAACTGGGCAGGATGATCCCATCGCAGGGTGTGGAAAGGCTTAAGTCCTCCAAAGAATTCGCAGCCTCGGCCCGCCCGCCTTGGCACGGCTCTCGCACCCCTGCCACCAAGACGCGCAGGTGTGCTCCAGTCTGGCACAACCAACGCGTTCGCGCGGCGAAGTGGCTAACAAAGTCTTTACAGCTTGGCCGTTCGCCGATTTAAGTCGCGTCGCTTGGGTTGGGGGACCAGAGTGTCAGTACTCGCGGAACAGATCGCAGGCGCTGGGGGCGCGGACGCCGCCAACAGTCGTGCAAAGCGACTGTTCGATGTCGTTACTGCGACAACGCTTATCCTTCTCCTGCTCCCGACCCTTCTGCTCATCGCCGCGGCGATCTTTCTGGAGTCCGGCGGGCCGGTGCTCTTCCGCCAGGTGCGCGGTGGCCTCAACGGTCGTCTGTTCACGATCTACAAGTTCCGCACCATGCGCGTGGACTGCGGCGAGGGCTGGACCCGGCGCGACGACGACCGCATCACCCCGCTGGGCGGCTTCCTGCGCCGCACGAGCCTCGACGAGCTGCCGCAGCTGCTGAACGTGGTGCTCGGCGACATGTCCCTGGTCGGCCCGCGCCCGCACGCGGCGGCCATGGACGACGAATATCGCGCCCAGATCGCCACCTATGACGCGCGACTCCGCACCCGTCCGGGCATCACCGGCCTGGCTCAGGTGAGCGACCTGCGCGGCTCGATCGGGGCGCTCGACGAGATGCACCGCCGGCTGGCGGCCGACGTCGAGTACATCGACAGCTGGTCGCTGTGGCTCGACGTTAAGATCCTGGTCCGCACGGTGCCGCACCTGCTGTTCTCCGGGAACTCCTACTGAGGCGCACCCGCGAGGCCGGTGCAACGGCCTGAAGCGCACGGGCGCAAAAGGCGTGGACTCTGCTAAAGCGCTCTCATGTCTGCGCTGACCTTCGACACCTTGCCCGACGCTGCGCGCGCCTACGACGCCTGGCTGCGCGACGCCGCTCTGCCGCTCTGGGCAAGGGCGGGCGTTGAGCCCGGCAGTCACGCCTTTCGCGACGCCCTGGCCCTCAGTGCGGCGCCTGCCGGCGCGGTGCGCCGCGCGCGGGTGCAGGCCCGGCAGGTGTTCGTCTACGCCGAGGCTGCACGTCACGGGCTCGGCCCGCACTGGCTCGAGTTGGCGCGGTCCGGCTTCGAAGGCTACCGCGCCGGCTTCGCGCGGGCGGACGGTCTCTATTCGGTGCTCGCGGATGACCAGGGCCGGGTGCAAGACGATACGCCTTGTCTTTACGAGCAGGCCTTCACCCTCTTGGCGATGGCCGCCCTTACCCGGGCGGGCGGGGCGGACCTGCGGCCCGACGCCGAGCGCCTGCTGGGGGCGCTGCAGGCGCGACGTCTCCCCGCCGGCGGCTTCGTCGAGCTCACCGACCAGCCCTTTCAGTCCAACGCCCACATGCACCTGCTCGAGGCGGTCATGGCCTGGGAGGCGGTCGGCGGCGAGCCGCTTTGGCGGGGCCTGACGGATGAGATCGTCGCCCTGTGCCTGGCCCATTTCATCGATCCGGATGGCGGCTTCCTGCGCGAATTCTTCGATGGGCAGTGGCGTCCCGCGGCCGGCGACGACGGCCGCTACGTGGAGCCGGGGCATCAGTTCGAATGGGCGTGGCTGCTGACCCGCTGGGCGCGGGCGCGCGGCGAGCCCGAGGTCGAGGCGGCCGCCCGCCGACTCCTCTCGTGCGGCCTGCGCGGCATCGACCGGGAACGCGGCGTCGCCGTCAACGGCCTCTGGGACGACCTCACGCTCCGAGACGCCTCGACCCGCCTCTGGCCCCAGACGGAGTGGCTTAAGGCGGCTCTGATCCTGGGGCGCGAGGACGAGGCGCTGGCCGCCGCGAACGGGCTGGCGAAATACCTCGACGTACCTGTCCGCGGCCTCTGGCGCGACAAGCTGAAGCCCGACGGGACCTGGGTGGAGGAGCCGGCGCCGGCAAGTTCCTTTTACCACATCACCCTAGCCGTGCTCGAGCTCCGCGACTGGGCGGCGGCGCACGGAGTGGCGTGACGCTTTTGCCCTTCGGCTCCGGCTCGCCTATCTAGGCCCGGTGAAGCAGCACCCGCCCCATCGCCTCTCGGTCGCGCCTATGATGGACTGGACCGACCGGCATTGCCGGGTCCTGCACCGGACCCTGACGGGCCGGGCGATGCTCTATACCGAGATGCTGACGACCGGCGCGGTGCTGCATGGCGATCGGGCGCGGCTCCTGGCCTTCGACGCGGCCGAGCATCCCGTGGCCCTGCAGCTCGGCGGCTCGGAACCTGACGATCTCGCCGCCGCCGCCCGGCTCGGCGCGGCCGAGGGCTACGACGAGATCAACCTCAACGTCGGCTGTCCCTCCGACCGGGTGCAGTCGGGCCGCTTCGGCGCCTGCCTGATGAAGGAGCCGGCGTTGGTCGCCGAGTGCATGGCCGCGATCGGCGGGGCGGTGAAGGTCCCGGCGACGGTGAAGTGCCGCATCGGCGTCGACGATCAGGAGCCGGCCGACAGCCTCTTCCGCCTCGTCGACCTCTGCGCCGAGGCGGGGGTCCGCCACTTCGTCGTCCATGCGCGCAAGGCCTGGCTGAAGGGCCTCTCGCCCAAGGAGAACCGGGACATCCCGCCGCTCGACTATCCGCTGGTCTGGCGGCTCAAGGCCGAGCGGCCCGAGCTGAGGATCGTCATCAACGGCGGGATCGCCTCGCTCGACGAGGCCGAGGCGCACCTGCGCCACGTCGACGGGGTCATGCTGGGCCGCGCCGCCTACCATACGCCCGCCATCCTCGGCGAGGTGGACGCGCGACTGTTCGGGGAGGGCCAGGCGGTCTCGCCGGCCGAGGCCGTCGCCCGCTATCGGCCCTACGTGGAGCGCGAGCTCGCCGCGGGCACGCACCTGGCGGCCATGACCCGGCACATGCTGGGCCTGTTCCACGGCGTGCCGGGCGCGCGGGCCTGGCGGCGCATCCTTACGGTCGAGGGAGTGAAGCCGGGCGCCGGGATCGAGGTGATCGACCGCGCCCTGGCCGCAGTGTCAGGGCTCCAGGACGAGCGCGCCGCGCGTCGCCTCGAAGCGGGAGAGGCGGCCTAGGTAGGTCATCCCGAGGAGCGAGGAGTCGAGCCCCTTCTCCATGACCAGCGCGTCCACGTCGTCGAGCCGGGCGCCGGCCACGGTCATGCTGGCCAGCCGCACCGAGGCGGCGCGGATCTGGCCGCCGGCCGTCACCACCCGGTAGCTGTAGTGCAGCTGGGCGGGATCGATGCCCAGCTTGGCGGCGTCGGCGGGGGTCAGGGCCACGGCCGTCGCCCCGGTGTCCACCAGGAAGCGCACGCTGCGGCCGTTGACCTCGCCGTCCGCCCAGAAGTGGCCGTCCCCGGACTTCAGGATCGCCTTGGACGCGTGGGGCGACTTGGCCTGGGGACCGACGGAGACGAACGGCGCCTCGGCGCGGGCGGCGCGCAGCTCGACGGGCTTCGGCGAGAGCACGACCACGGCCCCGGCGGCCATCACCGCCGAGCCGGCGGAGACCACGGCGAAGGCGGCGAGTTTGAAGATGCTGGACACCCGGACCCATCCTGGCGAGCGCCGTTTCCGGCGCGACTCGGCAGGAGACTAGGCCCCGCAGGTTGTTAAGCGGTGAACGCCCACCGGCGGTGGCGGCCCGGCGCCTAGCGCACCATCCCCAGCTTCTCGGGCCGGATGCGCTCGCGCCGCGACGGCAGCTCGGCCATCAGCCGCTCGCGCTCCTCCTCGCTGAAGCGCGCCCAGGCGGCCACTTCGTTCAGCGTTCGGAAGCAGCCCAGGCACAGGCCGCTCTCGCCGTCGACGACGCAGACCTTGATGCAGGGGGTCTTGATCGGGGCGGGGGGCTTGGCGGGCGCGCTCATGCCGGAATGGCGTACGTCACATTGGCCTGCGCCGCCAGCCGGTGCGGCCCCTCGGTCCAGAGCCGGACGTCGCAGACCGCGTTGCGGCGGCCGAGCCGCAGCATTTCGGCCTCGGCGTAAAGGTCGCCCGGCTTGGCGCCGCGCAGGAAGTTCATCAGCAGCGAGGAGGTCACCGCCATCAGCTGGTCCCCCACATGGGCCAGCACCAGGGCGTAGGCCGCCGTGTCGGCGAGCGACATCAGGGTCGGGCCGGAGATCACCCCGCCCGGCCGCAGCAGGCCGTCGCGATAGGGGGCCATCACCTTCACCCGGCCGGGCGCCACCTCCAGCACGTTCGGGAAGGCGGCGGGCTGGGCGTCGGGAAAGGCGCGGCGCAGGAGGGCGTTGACGCCGGCGGCGTCGAGGACGGGCTGCGGATCGGCCATGGATCCTTCATGACGAGCGCGTCCGGACATTACAAGATATTTATGGTTACAAGTAACAACCCTGTATCATGTCCAATATTTAATCCCGAACATGTGAATATTGCCGCCTATTAATTTGAGTTCTGAGGGGGTGGCGCGCAGTTTCGATCTCACGAGATACCTGCAACGGGAGATTGGATATGAAGTTCGCCGCCATCATGCTCGTCGCCGCCGGCCTGGCCGTCGCGGGCTCTGCCTCCGCCGCCGCCTCGTCCGCCATCAAGAGCGACGTGGACTATCTGAAGGCCAGCCGCTGCAAGGGCCTGGCCCAGGGCCTTGGCGGCATCGACACCGCCGCCCTCGACGCCGCCCTGAAGTCCGAGCGCTTCTCCCGCGCCGACGCGATCGTCGACCGGGCCGCCGAAGAGATGGCCCGCGCCAAGCGCCAGGCCGCCAACGCCAACCTGAAGGATCAGCTGAGCGCGGAAGTCGCCGGCGCGTGCATGGCCTACCTCTCGCCCTCCAAGGACATGGCCTCCCGCTGAGGCCGTCACCCGCTCTCTAGAAGCCTCTCCAGAGAGATCCTCGGCCGAACCCCTCGGCCAGCGCGCCGGCGATCACCCCCGCCGGCGCGCGCTTTCTTTTGCCCTTCCGCTCATCGACCGCCTGGAACCAAGCGTCGCCATGGGCTTTCCTGTCGCGCCGCGCAAGCGCGCGAGTCATGTTGGGGCGCGATGACGGTCTTCAGACCCGGGGACACCTGCTGGCGGATGGCGCGCGCCAACCGCGCGGCCTTTCTGATCGACAACGAGGCCTTCTTCACGGCCGCCTTCGCCGCCATCACCCATGCGCGGCGCTCGATCCTGCTGCTCGGCTGGGGGTTCGATCCGCGCACGCGCCTGTTCCCCGACGGCTACGACGGGCCCGACGATCCCGACGAGGTCGGCCGTATCCTGGTCGAGCTCGCCGCCGAACGCCCCGAGCTCGACATCCGCCTGCTGATCTGGAAGTCGGCCCTGCCGATCAGCGCCAGCCAGGAGTTCTTCCCGCACAAGGCGCGGCGCTACTTCCGCCACACCCCGATCCACTTCGTGCTCGACGACGCGGTCCCCTTCGGCGCCTGCCATCACCAGAAGGTGCTGGTGATCGACGACCGTCTCGCCTTCTGCGGCGGCGGCGACATCTCCGTGGACCGGTGGGACAGCCCGGCCCACCTCGACGACGACCGGCGCCGGCTGATGCCCAAGCAGGAGGAGCACGCGCCCCGCCACGAGGTGATGATGATGGTCGACGGACCGGCGGCCAAGGCGCTGGCCGACCTGGCGCGGGAACGCTGGCGGCGGGCCACCGACGAGGTGCTGCCGGAGCCGGACGATGCGGGCGGCGATCCGTGGCCGGATCACGTGCCCGCCCACCTGACAGACGTCGACGTCGCCATCGCCCGGACGGAGCCGGCCTGGAAGAAGCGCCCGATGATCGAGGAGATCCGCCGACTGACGCTCGCCTCCATCGCCGAGGCCAAGGAAACCATCTATCTCGAGAATCAGTACTTCACCTCGCCGCTGGTCACCGAGGCGTTGGCCCAGAGGCTGGCCGAGCCCGACGGGCCGGAGGTGGTGTTGATCTCCACCGCCAGGGCGCCGAGCTGGTTCGACCAGATGACCATGGACCGGGCGCGCGGCACCATGGTCTGGCGGCTCAAGGCCGCCGACGTCTTCGGGCGCTTCCGCGCCTACTGCCCGGTGACCAGCGGGCGCGAGACCATCATCGTCCACTCCAAGGTCTGCGTGATCGACGACCGCATCGCCCGGGTCGGCTCGGCCAACCTCAACAACCGCTCCGGCGGGTTCGACACCGAGTGCGAGCTGGGGCTGGAACGCGACGACGAGGAAGGCCGCCTCGCCGTCGCCGCCTTCCGCGACCGCCTGATCGGGCACTTCATGGGCGTGACCGGCGATGCGGTGGCCAAGGCGCGGGTCGAGTTCGGCGGCCTCGGCGCGGCGATCGATGCGCTCAACCGCGAGGGCCGGCTCTCTCCCCTCGAGCCCCCGAAGCTCACGGCCGTGGGCGAGTTCATCGCCGCCTATCACATGGGCGATCCGTCCGACGTGTCGGACTCCTGGCGGCTGGGCCGCCGGCGCGAGCGGCTGATGCGGCAGGCCCGCGAGATGGCCGAACGGCATCTGCTGCGCCGGTCCCCCGAGCCGGACCTGCTTCCGGCCAGCCGCCGCCGCTGAGCCGGCTCACACCAGCTCGAAATCCATGACCAGCGGCAGGTGATCCGAGGCCAGCCGCGTCAACGGCTCGAAGGGCGCGAAGACGTCGCTCACCCGGATCTCGGGGCTGACGAACAGGTGGTCGATCCGCAGCACCGGCAGTTGCGACGGGAAGGTCGAGGTCGGCGACTTGCGGGGCGAAAGGTTGCGCGCCGCCGCCAGCTTGCCGGTCAGGGTGCGATAGACCACCGACGAGCCCGTGGCGTTGAAGTCGCCCAAGAGGATGGTCGGCCCGCTGCGGTGCGGATGCTCCAGCCAAGCCGGCCCGGCGAGCCAGGTCGCCTGGATCTGCTGCTCGCGCGGCACCAGCCCCAGGTGCGTGTTGATGATCTGGACCGGCGTGCCGCCGATCTCCACCTCCACCCAGAGGGCGCCGCGCGGCTCGAGCGCCTTCATCCGGTCATAGCCGGGCAGGGGGCCCACCTGCACCAGCCGCTCGGGGAAGCAGGTCAGGATGGCGTCGCCATAGCGCTCCTCCTCGACCGTCAGGGCGGCGTGGAAGTGGCAGGCCATGTCCAGGCCCTTGGCGATGGCGTGCGCCTGGTCGACGTGGCCGGTGCGCTTGCGGCCGACGTCCAGCTCCTGCAGGGCCACGATGTCGGGACGCAGCTTCGCCAGCACCTCGACCACGCGGTCCACGTTGAGGCGGCGGTCGTTCCCGACGCAGCGATGGACATTGTAGGTGACGATCCGGGGCATGGACGAGCGAAGCGGTGCACCTCAAAGACGGCCCTGGCAAGGCTCCCTAACGCTGAAGCCGGCGGGCCGGTTCGCCGCGGCGCCGATCGCCGAGGCGCTCCAAGATCATGAGCAATATTTAATCGGGCGGACCGCATCCGCAGCGCGTCCCAAAACCCTCTTTCCCAAGAGGTCGGACCCAGAGTGGGAAACGGGGGAGGTTGTCGTGAAGCGTGTGTCTTGGATCGTCTGGATCGCCGCGGGGCTGTTCTGCATCGAGGTCGGGCTGAACGCCCTTCGATATCTTCTTCCGGGCTTCACCGGTCCCGAATTCATCATGCACAACCCCATGGCCTATCCATGGCTGTTCGTGCACGCCGGCTGCGGCGCCGTCGCCCTGCTGATCGGGCCGCTTCAATTCCTGCCCCTCCTCAGGGCCCGTGGGCCGCGGCTGCACCGCTGGCTGGGGCGCGGCTACATGGTCGCCTGCCTGGCGAGCGGCGCGGCGGGCGTGATCCTGGCGCCCGGCTCGACGGCCGGGCCGGTCGCCGTCGCCGGGTTCGGCAGCGCCGCGGTGATCTCGCTGTTCTGCGCCGTCCAGGCCTGGCGCATGGCCATGGCCCGCCGATTCGACGAGCATCGCGAGTGGGTGATCCGCTCCTTCGCCCTGATCTTCGCCGCCGTCACCCTGCGCATCTGGCTTCCGGCGTCCCAGTTCGCCCACCTCGACTTCATGGAGAGCTACCGCGCGATCTCCTTCCTCGGCTGGGTCCCCAACCTCATCGTCGCCGAGTTCTACATCGACCGCGCCGCGACCCGCCGGGGGCGCAGGGTGGTCCGCGAGCCGATCAGCGCCTGATCGTGGGCGTTGACGTAAACCCTTCCGTTTACGTCAGCGTCATCTTTCAAAGGCCTGACGCCGCGCGTATAGGGTCGGCCTCCGCCGAATACGGTGTAAGCCAGGCCCTTAGGAGCGCGCCATGAACCTCGACTTCACGCCCGAAGAGAACGCCTTCCGCGAAGAGGTTCGCGCCTTCATCGCCGAGAACTATCCGGCCGATCTGCGCAAGGCGCAGGAGAGCGGCCAGCCGCTCACCAAGGAGCAGTACCTCTCCTGGCATAAGATCCTGGCGAAGAAGGGCTGGGTCGCCCCGTCGTGGCCGAAGGAGCTGGGCGGCACGGGCTGGACCCCCACCCAGAAGTACATCTTCTCCGAGGAGCTGGCGAAGGCCGACACCCTCGGCATCCTGCCCTTCGGCATCTCCATGCTGGCGCCGGTGCTCTATACGTTCGGCACCGACGAGCAGAAGAAGAAGTTCCTGCCGGGCATCTACAACGGTGAAGTCTGGTGGTGCCAGGGCTACTCCGAGCCGGGCTCCGGCTCCGACCTCGCCTCCTTGAAGACCCGCGCCGAGCGGATCACCGGCGACGACGGCAAGGAGTACTACCTCGTTAACGGCCAAAAGACGTGGACGACGCTCGGCCAGTTCGCCGACTGGGGCTTCTTCCTGGTCCGCACCGACCAGAACGCCAAGCCGCAGTCGGGCATCTCCTTCCTGCTGATCGACATGAAGACGCCCGGCATCACCGTGCGCCCGATCATCACCCTGGAGGGCGGCCACGAGGTCAACGACGTCTTCCTCGACAACGTGAAGGTGCCGGTCGAGAACCGCGTGTTCCACGAGAACCAGGGCTGGACCTGCGCCAAGGCGCTGCTGGCGCACGAGCGCTCCGGCATCGCCGGGGTCGCGCGCTCCAAGCGCAACCTCCAGAAGCTGCGCCAGATCGCCGGCACCGAGCGTTCCGACGCCGGCGGCTCGCTGATGGGCGACGCCTTCTTCCGCCGCAAGGTGGCCGAGCTTGAGATCGACCTGACCGCCCTGGAGTTCACCGAGCTGCGCACCCTGGCCGGCGAGAGCAGCGGCAAGGGCCCCGGCCCGGAGAGCTCGATCCTCAAGATCAAGGGCACCGAGATCCAGCAGCGGATCCAGGAGCTGGCGCTCGAGGCGGTCGGCCACTACGGCGCGCCCTTCCTGCGCGACATCGGGCACAACGCCGGCATCGGCCCGGACGACGCCCGCGGGCTCGCCGGCGAGTACTTCAACGGCCGCAAGACCTCGATCTACGGCGGCTCCAATGAGATCCAGCGCAACATCATCTCTAAGGCCGTGCTCGGTCTCTGATCGCAAATCCGGGTTGGTTGACGTCGCGGCGCGGGTCTAACACCTGAGCTGCGCGCGCCGGCCCGCAGGACAACCGACTTTTTCGAACGACACCCGATCCCGGAGTAGGCTCCACATGGACTTCAGCTTCACCGACGAACAGTCGATGCTCCGCGACACGGTCGCGAGCTACCTGTCCGACAACTACACCTTCGACCAGCGCCGCGCGGTGGTCACCAAGGAGCCGGGCTGGAACCCGGGGGTCTGGAAGGCCTTCGCCGAGGAGCTCGGCATCCTGGGCGCGCCGTTCTCGGAAGAGCTCGGCGGCCTCGGCGGCGGCGCCATCGAGAACATGATCGTCATGGAGGAGTTCGGTAAGGCGCTGGTCGTCGAGCCCTACCTCGGGACGGTGGTCATCGGCGGCGGCTTCCTGAAGCACTCCGGCCATGCCCAGGCGGCCGACCTGATCGGCAAGATCATCGGCGGCGAGGCGATCTTCGCCTTCGCCTACGCCGAGCCCAAGGGCCGCTACAACCTGGCCGCGGTCTCCACCACGGCCAAGAAGGAGGGCGGCTCCTACGTCCTCAACGGCCACAAGGCGGTGGTCGTCGGCGGGCCGTTCGCCACCCACTTCATCGTCACCGCCCGAACGGCGGGCGGCGAGCGCGACGCGCAGGGCGTCTCGGTGTTCATCGTGCCGAAGAACGCGCCGGGCGTGACCACCCGCGACTACCCTACCGTCGACGGCGGCCGCGCCTCCGAGGTCATCCTGGAGAACGTCAAGGTCGACGCCGGCGCCCTCGTGGGTCCGGAAAGCCAGGCCATGCCGCTGATCGAGAAGGTCGTCGACGAGGCCCTCGCCGCCACCTGCGCCGAGGCCTGCGGCGTGCTGCGCAAGCTGCACGAAGGCACCCTCGAGTACACCAAGCAGCGCAAGCAGTTCGGCGTGCCGATCTCGTCCTTCCAGGTGCTGCAGCACCGGATGGTCGACATGTTCATCCAGCTCGAACAGTCGATCTCCATGACCTACATGGCGACCATCAAGCTGGGCGACGACGCCGAGCGCTCCAAGGCCGCCTCGGCCGCCAAGGTGCAGATCGGCAAGGCCTGCAAGTTCGTCGGCCAGAACGCCATCCAGCTGCACGGCGGCATGGGCATGACCGACGAGATGGCTATCGGCCACTACTTCAAGCGCGCCACCCTGATCGAGAGCGCCTTCGGCAACACCGATCACCACCTGGCCCGCTACGAGTTCCTGAGCCTCGGCCAGGCGGCCTAAGGCCGGGAATTTGGACGACCACGAAGTCGAGGACCTCGCGCGGCTCCTGCCGCCGCTCCTTCGGAGCCTGGAGGCCCTCGGCTTCGTCTCTCGCTACCTCTATCCGCCCGAACTCGGGGCGGTGCTCGACACGGTCGGCGCGCCGGACGCCGAGCTGCGCGGCGTCTATGACGGCCTCTCGCCCTGGCGGGGCGATCTCGCTGACATCCGCGCCGCGATCGACGAGGCGGCCCGGCAGGCCCTGACCGGCTTCGAGACCCTACGCGTGGCGGTCGCCGCGGGCGGCGACATGGGCCAGGTCTACCGCGCGCTCCGCGCCCTGCCGCGGGCCCAGGAGGCGCTCTATCCCCTCGCCGCCGGCCTGCCGCCGATCAGCCGGTTCTTCCTGCCGCCCGAACGGCGCGAGGACGAAGCGCTGCTGGCGCGGCTTTCAAAGGCCCCGCAACGCCCCGACACCGGCGTGATCCACGTGGGCGAGCAGCCCGGCGAGCGAGGCGGCCTGTCGCTCTACATCCCCGAGGACGACATCGGCGATCGGCCCCGGCCGCTGATCGTCGCCCTGCATGGCGGCGCCGGCAGCGGCCGCTCGTTCCTGTGGAGCTGGCTTCGCGACGCCCGCGCCGCCGGCGCGATCCTCGCCGCGCCGACCGCCATCGGCGACACCTGGGCCCTCATGGGACCAGACCGCGACAGTCCCAACCTCGCCCGCATGGTCGAGGCGATCTGCGCCCGCTGGCGCGTCGATCCGGCCCGCATCCTCCTGACCGGCATGAGCGACGGCGGCACCTTCGCCTATGTCTCGGGGCTCGAGCCCGGCTCACCTTTCACGCACCTCGCGCCGATCGCGGCGGCCTTCCATCCGATGCTGGCGGGGATGGCCGATCCGGGCCGGGTGCAAGGCCTGCCGGTGCACATCGCCCACGGCGCCCTGGACTGGATGTTCTCCGTGGACATGGCCCGGGAGGCGCGCGACGCCCTCGCCGCGGCCGGCGCGGCGGTCACCTACCGCGAGCTGCCCGACCTCAGCCACACCTACCCACGCGAGCTCAACGCCGAGATCCTCGCCTGGCTCGACGCGACCGCGGGTCAGGCGTCCCCCGATCAGGCCTCCTCGTAGACCGCCTGCCGGAACTCCGGCGAATGGGTCCAGTCGCGGAAGGCGGCCATGGCCGGGGTCGGCGGCCGCGACTTCAGGCGGGTGAGCCAGTAGCTGCCGGCCTCCACCTCGATCGGGAACGGCTGGACGAGCTGGCGGCCGTGCAGTTCGCGGCCGAACATCTTCGGCGGCGCCAGGGCCACGCCCGCGCCCTGGACGGCGGCCTGCACCATCAGGCTGGATGAATCGAACACCGGCCCGGAGAGCCGCGGCGCCTCCACCCCGGCGGCGGCGAACCAGGCCAGCCAGTCCTGGTTCCGGTAGGGGCGCAGGAGGGGCACGCTCGCCAGGTCCCGCGGGCTCTCCAGCCGGGCCGCCAGCTTCGGCGTGCACAGCGGCGACAGCGGCGCGGTCATGATCTCCTCGGCCAGGGTCCCGTGCCAGGCGCCGTCGCCGAAGCGCACCGCCAGGTCCAGCCCCTCGGCCGCCAGGTCGACCTTGTTGTTGTGGGTGAGGAGCCGCAGCTCGATCAGCGGGTGCGTCTCCTGGAACTGGCCGAGCCTTGGCAGCAGCCAGCGCACCGCGAAGGTGCCCACGACGCCGAGCGTCAGCACCTCGCGCACCGCGCCGCCCTGGAAACGCTGCATGGTGTGGCCGATCCGGTCGAAGCTGTCGGTGACCACCGGCAGCAGGGCCGGGCCCTCGTCGGTCAGCACCAGGCCGCGCGGCAGCCGGCGGAAGAGGGTGACGCCGAGCCGCTGCTCCAGCGCCTTCACCTGATGGCTCACCGCCGCCTGGGTGACGAACAGCTCCGCCGCCGCGCGGGTGAAGGAGAGATGCCGCGCCGAAGCCTCGAAGGCGCGGAGGGCGTTGAGCGGCAGCTGCGCGCGGGACATGGCTTATGACCAAGATTTCCTAATGGCTCGGTCGAGGTAACATCGTTTGTCGCCGGCCGCCAAACCGTGGCGTCCTGCCGCGCGGAAGAGGGCGGTGGGGGAGGGTGCGGGTGACCCGGCTGGTGGTGAACGGCGGACGGCCGCTCTCGGGGCGGATCACGCCCTCGGCGAACAAGAACGCGGTGCTGCCGGTGCTCTGCGCCACCCTGCTGACCCGTCAGCCCGTGACCCTCCGCCGCGTGCCCGACGTCACCGACGTCGGCAAGCTCCTGGACTTCTTCCGCTCCCTCGGAAGCCGGGTCGAGGCCGACCTGAATTCGGGTGAGGTGACGATCGAGCACGGCCCGGACCTCGATCCTGCGGGCGCCCGCCTGCCGGCCGGCATGCGCTCGGTGGTGATGCTCATCCCCGGCCTCCTGCACCGCTTCGGGCGGGCGCTGATCGAGGACGAGGCCAAGGGCTGCACCCTCGGGATTCGCGAGATCGATCCGCACCTGGAGGTGTTCCGGGCCTTCGGCTCGCGCGTGCAGCCGGCCGCCGGCGGCATCCTCGTCACCGCGCCGCGCGTCTTCGCCCCCGCCCGGCACTGGCTCGACTACGCCTCGGTCACCACGACCGAGAACTTCCTCATGTGCGCCGCCCTGGCCGGCGGATCCTCACGCCTGGTCAACGCCGCCTGCGAGCCGCACGTCCAGGAGTTCAGCCGCTTCCTGCAGCGGATGGGCGGCGCCATCGGCGGCCTCGGGACCTCCACCCTCGAGGTCGAGGGCCGGCCGGAGCTCACGGGGGCCGACTACGCTTTCGAGGACGACTTCCACGAGGTGGCCACGTTCCTGGCGCTCGGCGCCATCACCGGCGGCCAGGTGGAGGTGCGCAACGACGCCCCCGACCAGTTCGCCCTGATCGACCGCACCTTCGCCAAGTTCGGCGTCGAGGTCCGGCACCTGGGCGGCTGGTCCCGGGTCCTGGCCGGCGAGCCGCTCAAGGTCCGCGCCCCCTTCACCGGCCATCTCCTGCAGAAGGTCGAGGCCGCGCCTTGGCCCTACATCCCGGCCGACCTGCTGCCGATCTTCGTGGCGCTCGGGGCCCGGGCCGAGGGCTCGGTCCTCTACTGGAACAAGGTCTATGAGGGGGCGCTCGGCTGGACCTCCGAGCTCGCCAAGTTCGGCGCCCACGCCGTCACCTGCGACCCGCACCGGATCATCACCTTCGGCGGTCACCGCCTGACGCCCGCCGAGGTCGAGAGCCCCTACATCATCCGCGTCGCCATCGCCCTCTTGATGATCGCCGCCTCGATCCCCGGCCGCTCGGTGATCCGCAACGCCGACCCGATCCGCCGCGCCCATCCCAACTTCGTCGAAAACCTGGTGAGCCTCGGCGCCGACGTCGCCTGGGAGGAGGAACCGTGAGCCCGCTTGTCGACCTCGACGCCTATTGCGAGCGCATCGGCTACGCCGGCCCGCGGGAGCCGACGATCGAGGTGCTGCGCGCGCTCTGCCGGCTGCACCCAGCCGCCATCCCCTTCGAGGCCATCGACGTGCTAACCGGCCAGGGCGTGGACCTCAGGCCCGAGGCCGTCGACGCCAAGCTGATCGGGGCCCGGCGGGGCGGCTACTGTTTCGAGCAGAACAGCCTCCTCGCGCGTGTGCTGCGCAGCATGGGGTTCGAGGTCGAGGCGCTGATCGCCCGCTCGCGATGGGGCCGGCCGCTCGACGACGTGCGGCCGCGCACCCACATGGCGCTGCGGGTCCTGATCGACGGGACGCCGTGGCTGGCCGATGTGGGGCTCGGCGTCTGCACCCTGACCGCGCCGGTGCGGCTCGACCTGGCCGGACCGCAGCCGACCCTCTTCGACCCTGTCCGTCTCGTGCCGGCCGGGGAGGAGCTGCGGTTGGAGACCTTGCTCTCCGGCGAATGGCGCCCGGTCGTCGACCTCGACCTGCGGCCCCAACTCGAGGCCGATTTCGTCGGACCGAACTGGTATGTCTCGACCCATCCGGAATCGCAGTTCCGCCGCCACCTGATCGTCTCGCGCGCGACCCGCACGGCGCGCTACGGCCTGCTCGACAATCGGCTCGCCATCCGCCCGCGCGGCGCCCCGGCCGAGGTCCGCCTGCTCGGCGTCGACGAGCTGATCCGCTGCCTGTCACGGGATTTCGGCCTGCCGGTCTCGCCCGCCTGGGAGCCGGCGCTGGCCCGGGCCGCGACCGTGGCCGTCTGAACCCGTCCGCACGCTTTTCGCCGCTTGACCCTAGGGCCGAGGTTGCGGCCCCCGCGCATTGCGCCCTATGGCCTGCACGAAATGTCTTTCCGCGACTTCGGCGCCCTCTGCCTCGTCTGCCTGGTCTGGGCCTCGAACAACATCCTGTCGAAGTATGTCGTCAGCGGACTGGGCGTGCCGCCGATGTTCTACGCCGCCGTGCGCTTCGCGGTGGTGGCGCTGGCGGTCTTTCCCTGGCTCCTGCCCGCGCCGCGGCCGCGCTGGCGGCTGATCGCCGTCGCGCTCCTGATGGGCGGCGGCAACTTCGCCCTGCTGTTCATCGGCTTCAAGACGGCGACGCCCTCGGCCGCCGCGGTGGTCGGCCAGCTCGGCGTGCCGATGACCACCCTGCTGTCCATGGTCCTGCTGAGCGAGAAGGTGCGGTGGCGGCGCGGCGTCGGCATCGCGCTGACCTTCCTGGGGGCCATCGCGGTCATGTACGACCCGCACGGCTTCAAGGTCTCGCCGGGCCTGCTCTATGTCGTGGCCGCCGCCTTCCTGGGCTCGCTGGGCGCGGTGATGATGAAGCAGATGGACGGGGTGAAGCCGCTGCAGTTCCAGGCCTGGGTGGGCTTCGCCTCCTTCTGGCCGCTGGCGGCGCTCTCGGCCCTCTTCGAGCCCGGCGCCATCGGCCTGGCGACTCACGCGGGCTGGGTGTTCGTCGGCGCGGTGCTCTACTCGGCGCTCGTCGTCTCGGTCACCGCCCACACGGTCTATTACGCGCTCATCCAGCGCTACGAGGCCAACCTCATCTCGCCGTTGACCCTGATGACGCCGCTCGCCACCATCGGCCTCGGCGTCCTCATCATGCACGATCCCTTCGATATCCGGATGGCCGTCGGGACCGTGGTGGCGCTCGCCGGGGTGCTGATCATCGCGCTCCGCCGCAACCAGGTCGCCGCCGTCCTCCTGGCCTTGAGGTCCCGCGGCCAATGACCGCCGAAGCCCAATGACGCTCCAGTTCATCGAGGCGCCGTCGCCCAACTTCGGCCCGCGCACCGCGCCGCCGTCGATGATCGTGCTGCACTACACCGGCATGCCGACCGGGGAGGGGGCGCTCGCCCGGCTGCGCGAGGAGGCCTCCCAGGTCTCCGCCCACTACCTCGTCGAGGAGGATGGCCGGATTTTCCGCCTGGTGGCCGAGGAGCGCCGCGCCTGGCACGCCGGCAAGTCGTTCTGGCGCGGCGTCACCGACGTCAACACCGCCTCCATCGGGATCGAGATCGTCAACCCGGGCCACGAGTTCGGCTACCGGCCGTTCCCCGAAGCGCAGATCGCGGCCGTGATCGACCTCGTCGGCGACATCCGCACCCGCTGGCAGGTCGAGGACGTCGACATCGTCGGCCACGCCGACGTCGCGCCCGACCGCAAGGAGGATCCGGGCGAGCTCTTCCCGTGGAAGCGGCTGGCCGAAGCGGGGCACGGCCTCTGGGCCGAGCCGGCCGCCGCGCCCGGCGCGGCCCTCAAGGAAGGCGAGGAGAGCGCCGCGGTCTTCGCCCTGCAGGCCGGCTTCACCCGGCTCGGCTACGACAGCGCCCCGTCCGGCAAGTTCGACGACCACACCGCCGCCGTGGTCCGCGCCTTCCAGCGGCACTGGCGGCCCGAGCGCGTCGACGGCGTCGCTGACGGCGAAACCCGCGCCCGCCTCATCGCCCTGCTCCGCCTGATGGCCTGAGCGGGAACCACGAAAGACACGAAAAGCACGAAAGACACGAAAGGGCGGCCACGGCGCCGCCCTTCTTCTTTTGAACCATGGCTTTCACGGATCCTCGCGGATGGCGCGCCGCGAGCGGCAGCGAGCGATCTTGTCCTGCAGGGGTTCAGGATCGAGCGCGCCTTCGGTGCACGACCCATCCGCGCCATCCGGGGTTCCCCCTTTTGTGCCTTTCGTGTTTTTCGTGGTCCCCCTGCCTGCTTCTCATGGTCCTCGTCCCGAGCCCGCGTTGACCCGCCGCGCCCGATCGCCCATCTATGCGCGCGGACCAGACGGCCGGGCGATCGCGGGCGCAAGCTCGAGGAAAGTCCGGGCTCCACGACGACATGGCGGCGGGTAACGCCCGCCGGGGGCGACCCCAGGGATAGCGCCACAGAAAGCAAACCGCCCTCCGAAGTCTCGGCGGAGGAGGGTAAGGGTGAAAGGGTGCGGTAAGAGCGCACCGCGTGCCTGGTGACAGGGACGGCACGGCAAGCCCCGCCAGGAGCAAGACCGAATAGGGATCCCGCGTCCCCAGCAATGGGGGCAAGGCTGTCGCCGGCCCAGGGATCCGGGTAGGTCGCGAGAACCGGCCCGCGAGGGTCGGTCCAGAGGAATGATCGCCGCGCCGAGGCAACTCGGTTGGCACAGAACCCGGCTTACAGGCCGTCTGGTCCGTTCATCCGCCCCGGCTCAGCGGGCGACGACGATGTCGCCGCCCTGGATCGCCCGCGGGCCGTCGGCGTAGGGCAGCTCGACGTTGCCGAAGGCCAGCGGCACGCCGGCGCAGTGCAGCGGGCTCGCCCCGTCGCAGACCTGGAAGTGCAGGTGCGGCTCGGTGACGTTGCCCGAGGCGCCGAGCTGGGCGATCGGCTGGCCGGCGCTGACCTTCTCGCCGGCCTTCACCTTGATGCTGCCAGGCCTGAGGTGGGCGTAGAGCGAGTACTCACCGTTGCCGTGGTCGATGATCACCGCGTTGCCGGCGATCGCCCGGTCGCCCTTGGCCACCAGGGCCATCTGGATAGCGCCGGCCCGGTCGCCATAGGCCTCGAAGCTCTCGCCCGGCCGGCGCAGGACGTCGGGGTTCTCCGGCTGGTCGGCGACCACGTCGACCACCGTGCCGTCGCCGGCCGCCAGGACCGGCTCGCCATAGGCGTAGTAGTCCGCGAACTTCGCGCCCTCGCCGCGGAAGGATTTGTCGTCGGCGCCGATCCGGGCGACGTCGTAGGCGAAGGCCTCGGGCAGGGCCCAGCGGTGGCCGCCGTGCGGCGTGCCCGCCACGGCCACGAACCAGCGACCCTTCAGCGGGAACACCATCTTGGTCTTCACCGTGTCGGCGCGGACCGGGATCGTCAGCGTCGCGGTCTCCGGCTTGCCGGCGCGCATCGCCGTGGCGGTGATCCGCAGGGCGTCGCGCGAGCCCTTCCAGCCGAACACCTGGTTGGTGACGAGGCCGGCGGCGGCGGGCGCGAGGCTAGGGGCGGGGGAGAGCGCCGGCTTCTCGCCCAGCAGGCGCCCGTCGCAGAACTGCCAGCCGAACATCTGCAGCATGCCGCCCTGGACGGCCGCGCCGCTCTTCAGGCCCGCGGCCAGCGCCTCGCCGGAGAGGCGGCGGCTGTCCACCGCCACGCCCTTGTCGAGCAGCTCCAGGGTCACCTCGGTCAGCTCGGCCGGCGTCTGGCCGGTGTTGGCCACGGCGAGGCTCGGCACGATCAGAGACTGGAAGCGGGTCCCGGCGGCCAGCGGGTAGGCGTGCAGGGCCTCGGCCGGGCAGACCTTCACCGTCAGGTCGGCGGCTTCCGCGGCGCTGGCGGCGGTGGCGGCGGCCGCAGCCAACAGGCCGGCGGCGAGAGCGGTCGAGAGTTTCATCGGGGTCCCCCAGGTTCGGGGCGCCCCTTAACCGCACAGCGTTCTTCGAAGCCAATTAAATGTCGGCAATGCGACGGAGGCCGATGGGCTCAGGCCGCGACGGTGGCCCGGCGATGCGCCTGCCGCGCCTCGCGGAACGACACCAGCCGGCCCGACATCTCGTCCCACAGCGCCAGGCGGGCGGTCTTCATCGCGTCCCACAGGGTGATGCGGCTGATCTCGCGCAGCTCCGGGTGGTCCTTCATCACCTGCGGCAGGCGGTAGAAGGGGATCTTGGCGGCTGCGTGGTGGATGTGGTGGGCGCCGATGTTGGCGGTCAGCCAGCGCAGGGGCAGGGGCAGGTCCAGGTGCGAGGAGCCGAGCAGGGCGGCTTCCGGCGCCTTCCAGTCCTCGTTGCGGGCCCAGTAGGCGCCCTCGAACTGGTGCTGGACGTAGAACAGCCAGACGCCGATCGAGGCGGCGACCAGCACGATCGGCAGGTGGACGAGCAGCAGGCCCTTCACCCCGCCGAGCCAGAGCTGGACGGTCACGAGCACGGCCAGGCCAGCGGTGTTGGCGAGCACGCTGCGCCAGGCCGGCGCCTCGCGCATCAGCCCGATCGGCAGGCGGTGCTGCAGCACGAACATGTAGCCGGGCCCGAGGCCGAACATCACCAGCGGGTTGCGGTAGAGCCGGTAGCCCAGCCGGCCGATCCACGACTTGGCCCGATATTCCTCGACCGTCAGCGTCTCGACCGCGCCAAGGGTGCGGCGGTCGAGGTTGCCGGAGGTGGCGTGGTGGATGGCGTGGGTCCGGCGCCAGTAGCCGTAGGGCGTCATGGTGAAGACGCCGATCAGGCGGCCGGTCCAGGCGTTGGCGGTCGGCGAGCGGAAGAAGGAGGCGTGGCCGCAGTCGTGCTGGATCATGAACAGCCGCACCAGGAACAGGGCCGCCGGGATCGTCAGGGCTACCGCCCACCACCAGCCGTGGCCGACCATCCACACCGCCGCGCCCCAAAGGCTCAGCAGCGGCAGGGCGGTCACCAGGATCTCGCGGACACTGCGTCCGTGGCTGGGGCGCTGGTAACGGGCGAGGCGTTCACGGAGGCCGCGCAGCAGGTCGGTCGACAGGGTCATCAAGTCTCACTTGGGCGGGCGTTTGGCCGCGCCGTCTAGATGGCGTTCGTGACGCAAGTTTGAAGGGTGCGCCACCTGTTCCTGCGGTGGGGCGAAATGACACCGCAACTCGCCCGCGCCGCCGGCTCAGCCTCTCCAATCAAGATGTTCAAGGTATGTTCTGTGGATAACTAATTTCCGTTAACCATACTTGGCGCGGAAGGTCTCGTTGGCCTTTGTTTTCGCCGGGAATAGTCATCCAGAGTCATTGTGTCCCAATTAATCCCATGGTACCCCAGTCATCATTCGCTAACCAAACCGCGGCGCTCGGGGTGACGTGCGGTTCCAGGGAGGCGGAGCGGCCGGATGTCCCGGCCGGTGTCAGGGGCTGGGCGAGATGTTTCTCTCGACCTTCGAGAAGCAGCTGGACGCCAAGCGGCGCATCGTCGTGCCGCAGGAATTCCGCGCGCTCGCGGCCGGTCCCTTCGACGGCGTCTTCTGCTTCCCTTCCATCGAGGCCGACTGCATCGAAGGCGGCGGCAAGCCCCTGTTCGACCGCTACATGGGCGTGATCGAGGAGCTGGAGTTCGGCGACCCCCTGCGCACGGCGCTGGAGACCTCGGTGCTCGGCGGCATGGCCAAGCTCAGCTTCGACACCGCCGGCCGCATCACCCTGCCCGAAACCCTGTGCGACATGTTCGGCCTGACCGACTGGGTCGTGATCGTCGGCCTCGGCGACCGCTTCCAGATCTGGTCCAAGGACGCCTTCCAGGCCCACCGCGCCGCCCAGCGCGAGATGGCCCGCGAGGGTCTGGCGGCGCTGCGCGCCCAGCAGCGCGTCGCGCGGATCGGGGGGCAGCAGTGAGCGGGGCGCCCCACACCCCCGTCCTGCTCACCGAGGTCCTCGACGCCCTGCAGCCTGCCCCGGGCCAGACCATCGTCGACGGCACCTTCGGCGCGGGCGGCTACGCCCGCGGCATCCTGGCGACCGGCGCCAAGGTCGTCGCCTTCGATCGCGATCCGACCGCCCGCCGCTTCGCCGAGGGCCTCGATCCCGACCGCTTCCGCTTCGTCGGCGCCCGCTTCTCCGAGATGGCGGAGGTGCTCGGCGAGGCGTCGGTGGACGGCGTCGCGCTCGACCTCGGCGTCTCCTCCATGCAGCTCGACGAGGCCGAGCGCGGCTTCTCCTTCATGCGCGACGGTCCGCTCGACATGCGCATGGGCGACGCGGGGCAGACCGCCGCGGACCTGGTCAACACCGCCGATCCGGCCGAGCTCGCGCGCATCTTCTTCGTCTATGGCGAGGAGCGGCAGAGCCGGCGCATCGCCGCGGCCATCGCCCGCCGCCGCGCCGAGCAGCCCTTCACCCGCACCCTCGAACTCGCCGAGTTCATCGAGAAGGCGCTGGGCGGGCGCCGCGGCGCCAAGGTCCATCCGGCGACCCGCGCCTTCCAGGGGCTGCGGATCGCGGTCAACGAGGAGCTGTCGGAGCTCGAGGCCGGCCTCGTCGCCGCCGAGCGCGCGCTGAAGCCGCAGGGCCGGCTCTGCGTCGTTACGTTCCACTCGCTGGAAGACAGAATCGTGAAGACCTTCCTCGCCGTGCGGGCGGGGCGGACGCCCTCGGGGTCGCGGCATGCGCCGCCGAGGGAAATCCAGGCTGAACCGAGCTTCCAGCTCCTCTTCAACGGCGCCCAGGCGCCGTCGGAGGCGGAAGTCGCGGCCAATCCCCGGGCCCGCTCGGCGAAGCTGCGGGCGGCGGTCAGGACGTCCGCGCCTGTCTGGAGGGAGGCGGCATGAGCCTGATGGCGCGCAGGGTCCGGGGGTTCCGGCTGGTGGACATCGTGGCGCTCGGCGTTCTGGTGCTGCTGATCCTGGGCGTCTACCTGGCCAAGACCATCGCCGGCCGCGAGCGCGCTGAGATCGCCTCGGCCGAGCGCCAGATCGCTGCCGAGAAGACCCGCATCCGCCTGCTGCAGGCCGAGGTCACCCACCTCGAGCAGCCGGCCCGCATCGAGCATCTCTCCGAGACCTACCTCGGCATGGCGCCGGTCTCGATCAAACACGAGGCCACCGCCGACCTGCTGCCCGAGATCGCCCTGCATCCCGAGCCCGCGCCCAAGGTCGCGGCCCTGCCGGAGCCCGGCGCGGCCGCGCAAGCTCAAGCCGGGATCGCCCGATGAGCCTTGGCCAGCAGACCTTCGGCGGCTCCCCCCTCTACCGCTGGTTCCTGCGGCGGATGTGGGGGCTTGAGCACGCCTTCGAGCGCACCCGCGCCTCCGGCCGCGCCGAGGACGACACCCGCATCCGCATCTTCGTGGTCCTGGCGCTGTTCTCGCTGGGCTTCATCGTGCTCGCCTTCGGGGCGACGCGGGCGGCGCTGTTCTCCGACGCCGGCAAGGGCGACGCGGCCGCCGCGGCCGCCGGCTCGGCGCGCGCCGACCTCGTCGACCGCAACGGGCAGCTCCTGGCGGTCGACCTGCTGCACTACGGCCTCTACGTCGATCCCCGCGAAATCTGGGATGTCCCCGAGGTGCGCCGCGCGCTCGCCGCCAACCTCACCGACCTGCCCGCCGAGCGGATCGAGCGGGCCCTGCGCGCCAACCGCCGGACTTTCCTGGTCGGCGGCCTGACCCCCGACGTCCGCGCCAAGATCAACGACCTCGGCCTGCCGGGCGTCTCCTTCGAGCCGGAGTCCAAGCGCGTCTATCCGCTGGGCTCCACGGCCGCCCACCTGGTCGGGTTCGCCGACAGCGGCGGCGAGGGCCTCTCGGGCGCCGAGCTCGCCTTCAACGAGGACATTCGCAGCGGCGCGGCCTCCGGCGGCGCCGTGCCGCTGGCCATCGACCTGCGCGTCCAGGCCGCGCTCGAGGACGAGCTCAACAAGGCGGCCATGGTCTACCAGCCCAAGGGCGCGGTCGGCATCGTCACCAATGTCCACACCGGCGAGATCCTGGGCTTGGCCTCCTGGCCGACCTTCGATCCGAACAATCCGGGCGGCTCCAGCCCGGACGCGCGGCTCAACCGCGCCGCCTCCTCGGTCTTCGAGATGGGCTCGGTGTTCAAGGCCTTCACCATGGCCATCGGTCTCGACGCCGGCGTGGCCACGCCCCAGACCACCTTCGACGCCCGCACGCCCTTCCAGATCGGCTACCGGACGATCCACGACTACCACGCGACCCACGCCGTCCTGACCATGGTCGAGGTGTTCCAGCACTCCTCCAACATCGGCACGGCCAAGCTCGCCGTGGCGATCGGCGCCGAACGCCTGGAGCGCTACTTCAACGCCCTCGGCCTCACCAAGCCGGCCAAGGTGGAGCTGGTCGAGAGCGCCCGCCCGCTGACGCCGAAGAAGTGGGACGAGGACGCCATCGCCTCGACCTCCTTCGGCCACGGCATCAACGTCTCGCCGCTCGCCCTGGCGCGCGCCTACGGCGCCCTGCTCAACGGCGGCTATCTCCTGCCGCTGACGATCAAGAAGCTGGAACCGGGGACCAAGGTCGCCGGTCCCAGAGTCCTGTCGGAAAAGACCAGCCTGGAGGTCCTCCAGCTGATGCGCGCCAACGTCACCGGCGGCTCGGGCAAGTCGGCCAACGTCCCCGGCCTCAACGTCGGCGGCAAGACCGGCACGGGCGACAAGTACGACCCCGAGATCCGCACCTATTCGCACACGAAGCAGGTGTCGTCCTTCGCCGCCGCCTTCCCGACCGACGGCCCGCCGAGCGCGCCGCGCTATTTCGTGCTGATCCTCATGGACGAGCCGCACGCCGACAAGACCGGCGCTGACCCCACCGGCGGCATCGTCGCGGCGCCCGCCGTCGGCAAGATCGCCGAGCGCATCGCCCCGTTCCTGGGGGTCAAGCGCCGGCCCGAGCTGATCCCGTTCGAGCCCGCCGCCCCCACCGCCGAAGACGCCGGGGAGGAGCGATGAGACTCTCCGAGATCGTCCGCCGGGACGTCAGCCCCGATCCCGAGATCACCGGCGTCACCGCCGACAGCCGCAAGGTGAAGCCCGGCGCGCTGTTCGCCGCCCTGTCGGGCAGCAAGGTGGACGGCCGCACCTTCGTGCCCGGAGCCATCGCGGCCGGCGCGGCCGCCATCCTCTGCGGCGACGACATTCCGGGCTGCACCGTTCCCGTGGTCACCGCCTGGGACCCGCGGCGCGCCTACGCCCTCGCCGCCGCCAACTTCTGGCGCGCCCAGCCGCAGACCTGCGTCGCGGTCACCGGCACCAACGGCAAGACCTCGGTGGCCAACTTCTGCCGCCAGATGTTCGCCAGCGCCGGCCGCACCTCGGCCAGCATGGGCACGCTCGGCCTCACCGTGACGCGGCCGGACGGATCCTTCGACCAGCTCACGCCGGCCGGTCTGACCACGCCCGACGCGGCAGACATCGCCGAGCTGCTGGCCAGGATCACGGGCATGGGGGTGAGCCACTTCGCGATGGAGGCCTCTTCGCACGGCGTCGACCAGCGCCGCCTGGACGGCGTCAGGCTGACCGCCGCCGGCTTCCTGAACCTGACCCAGGACCACCTCGACTACCACGGCACCATGGGCGCCTACCGGGCGGCCAAGCTGCGCCTGTTCGAGACCCTGCTGCCGCGCGGCGGGACCGCCGTGCTCAACGCCGACAGCGACGCCTACGAGGCCTTCGCCGCCGCCGCCGTGGCCGCCGGCCAGAGCGTGGTGTCGGTGGGCGAGGCGGGGCAGGGGATCCGCCTCCTCGAGCGCACCCTCCTGCCGGAGGGCCAGCGCCTGAAGCTCGACGTCCATGGCCTCGCCTGCCAGGTGCGCCTGCCGCTCGCCGGCGGGTTCCAGGCCTCCAACGCCCTGGTCGCCGCGGGCCTGTGCATGGCCGGCGGCCTGTCGGTCGACGAGGTCATCGCCGGGCTGGAGGCGCTGCAGGGCGCCGCGGGCCGCCTCCAGCGGATCGGGACCGGTCCCCGGGGCGGCGAAGCCTATGTCGACTACGCCCACACCCCCGACGGTCTCGAGACCGTGCTGAAGGCGCTGCGGCCGCACGTGCGCGGCAAGCTGATCGTCGTCTTCGGGGCCGGCGGCGACCGCGATCGCACCAAGCGCCCGATCATGGGCGAGATCGCCGCGCGCCTCGCCGACGTCGCCATCGTCACCGACGACAATCCGCGCTCCGAAGAGCCCGCCGCCATCCGCGCCGAGGTGCTGGCCGGGGCCAAGGGGGCCCAAAGGTCCGTTCAGGAGATCGGTGACCGCCGCGAGGCGATCCGCACGGCCGCCGCCCTGCTCGCCGACGGCGACATCCTGGTGGTGGCCGGCAAGGGCCACGAACAGGGCCAGATCGTCGCCGGCGTGGTCCATCCCTTCGACGACGTGGCCGAGACCGAACAGGCGCTGGAGCTGGTCCATGGCTGAACCCCTCTGGACCTCCGAGGAGATCGCGGCGGCCACGGGCGGCAAGCTCGCCGGCAAGCCCTTCGCCGCCACCGGCGTTTCCATCGACAGCCGCTCCATCGAGCCCGGCGACCTGTTCGTCGCCCTGGCCGGCGTCCGCGACGGCCACGAGTTCGCCGAGCAGGCCTTCGCCGCCCAGGCCGCCGGCATGCTCGCCTCGCGCACCGTCTTCGGCTCGGCGGTGATGGTCGACGACACCTTCGCCGCCCTGGAGAAGCTCGGCCTCGCCGCCCGCGATCGCGCGCCCCAGGCCCGCCGCGGCGCGGTCACCGGCTCGGTCGGCAAGACCTCCGTCACCCAGGCCATCGCCGCCGGCCTCAAGCTCGCCGGCCGCTGGCATTCCTCGGTGAAGAGCTACAACAACCACATCGGCGTGCCGCTGACGCTCGCCCGCATGCCGCGCGACACCGAGCGCGCGATCTTCGAGATCGGCATGAACCACGCCGACGAGATCCGCCCGCTCACCCGCATGGTGAAGCCGCACGCCGTGGTCGTCACCACGGTCGGCCCGGTGCACACCGAGAACTTTCCGGACGGCGAGGCCGGCGTGGCCCGCGCCAAGGCCGAGATCTTCGAGGGGCTGGAGCCCGGCGGCGTGGCGGTGCTCAACGCTGACAACCGCTGGTTCGAGGTCCTCAGGGCCGAGGCCCTCAAGGCGGGCGCCATCGTCCGCAGCTTCGGCGCCGGCGAAGGCTGCGACGCCCGGCTCATCGACTTCCAGGTCCCCGGACCCCATGCCGTCGTCCAGGCCCGCCTGCACGGCAAGGCGCTCGACTTCCCGATCCTGCAGACCGGCCACCACTGGGGTCTCAATTCCATGGCCGTGCTGCTGATGCTCGAGGCTCTGGGCGTCGATCTCGACGACGGCCTCTCCGCGCTCGGCTCCTTCGAGCCGCTCGCCGGCCGCGGGGCGGAGACCACGGTCGCGCTCAAGGGCGGACAGGTCACGGTCATCGACGAGAGCTACAACGCCAACCCGATCTCCATGGCCTCGGCCATCGCCACCCTCGGCGCGCGCAAGACCGGCGGGCGGCGGATCGTCGCGCTCACCGACATGCTGGAGCTGGGGCCTGAGGCCGCCGCGTTCCACGCCGCCCTCGCGAAGCCGCTTGAGGAGGCCAAGGTCGACCTGGTCTTCTGCGCCGGGCCGCTGATGAAATCCCTCTACGAGGCCCTTCCGCCGACTCGGCGGGGCGCGTACGCCGAAACAGCGGCGGATCTCGCGCCGCAGGTGGTCCGGGCCGCAGAGCCCGGCGACCTGGTGATGGTCAAGGGTTCGAACGGGTCTAAGGCTGGGCTGATCGCCCAGGCCCTGGTCGCGCTCGGCTCCGGGGAGGGCGGCTGATGTTCTATTGGCTCTGGGTCCACTTCGCCGGCGCCCACTACGTCCCGGTCCTCAACCTCCTGAAATATCAGACCTTCCGCGCGGGCCTGGCGATCTTCACGGCCCAGCTGGTGGTGGTCGCCATGGGCAGCCGCTTCATCCGCTGGATGCAGGCGAGGCAAGGCAAGGGTCAGCCGATCCGCAAGGAAGGCATCGAGCGCCACGTCATCGAGAAGGCCGGCACGCCCACCATGGGCGGGGTGATGATCCTGGCGGGCCTGTTCGCCGGCACCCTGCTGTGGAGCGACCTCGCTAACGTCTACGTCTGGGCCGTGCTGCTGGTCACGGCCGGCTACGGCGTGCTGGGCTTCCTGGACGACTACGCCAAGGTCACCAAGCAGTCGACCGAGGGCGTCTCCGGGCGCGTGCGCCTGGTGCTGGAGGCGGCCATCGCCATGGCCGCCATCGCCCTCATCATCCTCTTCGCGGCCAAGCCGGTCACCGAGCCGCACCTGCTGACCAGCGTCACCTTCCCGTTCATCAAGCAGGTGTCGCTGAACCTCGGCTGGTTCTACCTCGCCTTCGGGGCCTTCGTGATCGTCGGCGCGGCCAATGCGGTGAACTTCACCGACGGCCTCGACGGCCTGGCCATCGTGCCGGTGATGATCGCCGCCGCCGCCTACGGCCTGATCGCCTACCTGGTCGGCAACCGCGTGTTCGCCGACTACCTGCAGATCCACCCGGTCCCCGGCGTCGGCGAGATCGGCATCTTCTGCGGCGCCCTGGTCGGCGCCGGCATGGGCTTCCTCTGGTACAACGCGCCCCCGGCCAAGATCTTCATGGGCGACACCGGCTCGCTGGCCCTCGGCGGCGCGGTCGGCACCGTGGCCGTGGCCACCCGCCAGGAACTGGTGCTGGCGATCATCGGCGGCCTGTTCGTCGCCGAGCTGCTGAGCGTCGTGATCCAGGTCGCCTCGTTCAAGCTCACCGGCAAGCGGGTCTTCCGCATGGCCCCGGTGCACCACCACTTCGAGAAGCTCGGCTGGTCCGAGTCGACCGTCGTCATCCGCTTCTGGATCGTCTCGATCATGCTGGCCATCCTCGGCCTCGCCACCCTCAAGCTGCGGTAGGGGAGGCCAAGCGCACGCCATGATCCCGGTCCGCGGCTTCGAAGGCAGGACGGTCGCCGTGTTCGGCCTGGCCCGTACGGGCCTTGCCGCCGCGCGCGCCCTGATCGCCGGCGGCGCGGAGGTGGCGCTGTGGGACGAGAAGCCCGCCGCGGTCGAGGCCGCCCGCGCCGAGGGCCTGCCGGTCGTCGACCTCAAGTCCGCCGACTGGTCGCGGTTCGCCGCGGTCATGCTGTCGCCCGGCGTGCCCCTGACCCATCCGGCTCCGCACTGGACGGTGGAGAAGGCCCGCGCAGCCGGCGTCGAGATCCTCGGCGACGTCGAGCTCTTCGCCCGTACGGTCAATGCCGCGCCGGAGCACAAGCGCCCGAAGATCGTCGCCATCACCGGCACCAACGGCAAGTCGACCACAACCGCCCTGATCGGCCACATCTGCGCCCAGGCAGGCCGCGACGTGCGCATCGGCGGCAACATCGGCTTCGGGGTGCTGGGCCTCGAGGACATGCACGGCGGGGCGGTCTACGTCCTCGAGCTCTCCTCCTACCAGCTCGACCTGACCTCCAGCCTGCACCCGGACGTCGCCGTCCTGCTCAACATCTCCCCCGACCACCTCGAGCGGCACGGGACGATGGAGAACTACGTCGCCGCCAAGCGGCGCATCCTCGCCAACCAGGGCAAGGGCGACACCGCGGTGATCGGCGTCGACGATCCGTGGGGCCAGCAGATCTGCACCGAGATCACCGCCGCCAACCGCCGGACCATCGTGCCGATCTCGGCCTCCAAGGCCATGAGCCGCGGCGTCTACGCCCTCGACGGCCTGCTCTACGACGCCGGCGGCGAGCGCACCGCCGAGGTGGCCGACCTGAAGCGCGCCCGCTCGCTGCCCGGCCGCCACAACTGGCAGAACGCGGCCGCCGCCTACGCCGCGGCCAAGGGCCTCGGCATCGACGCCGCCGAGGCCGCCGAGCACCTGATGACCTTCCCGGGCCTGGCCCATCGGATGGAGACCGTCGGCCGCCTCGGCAAGGTCAGCTTCGTCAACGACAGCAAGGCCACCAACGCCGACGCCGCCCGGCAGGCGATGTCGAGCTATCCCAAGTTCTACTGGATCGCCGGCGGCCAGCCGAAGACCGGCGGCATCGACAGCCTCGGCGATCTCTTCGGCCGCATCGAGAAGGCCTACCTCATCGGCGAGGCCGCACCGGCCTTCGCCGAGACGCTGAAGGGCAAGGCCGCCGCCGTCGTCAGCCAGACCATGGACCAGGCGGTGAACCAGGCCTACGCCGACGCGGCGGCCGCGGGCCAGGAAGCCATCGTGCTGCTGTCGCCGGCCTGCGCCTCCTTCGACCAGTTCGCCGACTTCGAGGCGCGCGGCGAGGCCTTCCGCGCCGCCGTCCAGCGCCTCGCGAACACGCAAAGGGGCGCGGCGTGACCTCAGCCACGCAGCCCGGCTCCCACCATACGTCCCAGGCCCACGCCTTCCCGCGCTCCGACCGCTCGCCGATCGGGGTCTGGTGGTGGACCGTCGACCGCTGGATGCTCGGGGTCATCGCCGTCCTGATCGCCATCGGCGTGACCCTGGCCTTCGCCGCCAGCCCGGCGGCCGCGGCCCGGATGAACGTCGGCGACCCGTTCCACTTCGCCGTCCGCCAGTGCGTCTTCGCCGCCGGCGCCGTGGCGATCCTGATCTCGGTCTCCATGCTGGAGGTCCAGGGGGTTCGCCGCGCGGCCTTCTTCATCTGGCTGGCCGCCATCGCCGTGATGATCGCCCTGCCGTTCCTCGGCCATAACGCCAAGGGCGCGACCCGCTGGCTGGAGTTCGGCGGCTTCTCCCTGCAGCCCTCCGAGTTCATGAAGCCGGCCCTCGTGATCCTGGTCGCCTGGATGTTCGCCGAGGGCCAGAAGGGGGCCGGCGTGCCCGGCGTCTCCATCGCCTTCGGCCTCTACGCCGTCTCCGTGGCCCTCTTGCTGATCCAGCCCGACGTCGGCCAGACGGTGCTGATCACCGTCGCCTTCGGCGCGGCCTTCTGGATGGCGGGGGTGCCGCTCTCCTGGGTCATGCTGCTGGGCGGGGTGGCCATCGCCGGCCTGTCCTCCACCTATTTCCTGCTGCCCCACGTCCATGCGCGGGTGGAGAAGTTCATCTCCCCCGACAGCTCCGACACCCACCAGGTCGACGCCGCCGCCATGGCCCAGGCGGCCGGGCGCCTGTTCGGCCGCGGCCCGGGCGAGGGGATCATGAAGCGCCACGTGCCGGACCTGCACACCGACTTCATCTATTCGGTCGGCGCCGAGGAGTTCGGCCTCGTCTTCTCGCTGGTGTTGATCGCGCTCTTCGCCTTCGTGGTGGTGCGCGGGCTCTACCGGGCCATGAAGCTGTCGGATCCCTTCGAGCAGGTCGCCGCCGCAGGCCTCTTCGTGCTGGTCGGCCAGCAGGCCTTCATCAACATCGCGGTCAACCTCAACATGATCCCGACCAAGGGGATGACCCTGCCGTTCATCTCCTACGGCGGCTCCTCCATGCTGGCCATGGGGCTGACCCTCGGCATGGCCCTGGCGCTGACCCGGCGTCGCCCCGGCGCCTACACCCCGAGCGAAGGCCTCGCCAAGGCCGGCGCGTTCGCTTAAAGGCCCGCCGCATGCGTAAGGTCGCCGTCGTCGCCGCCGGAGGGACCGGGGGCCACCTGTTCCCCGCCCAGGCCCTCGCCGAGGCCCTGATCGCCCGCGGCTGGACCATCGTGCTGGCCTCGGACGAGCGGGTGGCCGGCTTCGCCACCGACTTCCCGGCCGAGCGCCGCATCGGCCTGTCCGCCGCCACCTACAAGCCGGGCGATCCGGTCGGCATGCTGCGGGCCGGCATCGCCGTGCTGCGCGGCGCCATGCAAGCCCGCGCCCTCTATCGCGAGATCGGCCCCCACGTCGTGGTCGGCTTCGGCGGCTATCCGTCGGCCCCGGCGCTCGTCGGCGCGATCCTCGACAAGCGCCCGACCGTCATCCACGAGCAGAACGCGGTCATGGGCCGGGCCAACCGGATGCTGGCGCCGCACGTCACCCGGGTCGCCTGCGCCTTCCCGACCCTCTTGAAGGCGCCGGCCAAGGTCGCCGGCAGCGCCGTGGTGGTCGGCAATCCCGTTCGCCCGCCGATCCGCGCCCTGGCGGACCTGCCCTACGCGCCGCCCAGCCCCGAGGGGCCGATCCGCCTGCTGGTCACCGGCGGCAGCCAGGGCGCGCGCCTGCTCTCCGAACTGGTCCCAGAGGCCGTCGCCAAGCTTCCCGACGACCTCAAGCGGCGCCTGGTGGTCCAGCAGCAGACCCGCGCAGAATCCATGGAGACGGCGCGGCGGATCTACCGCAACGCCGTGGTCGAGGCCGAGATCGCTCCCTTCTTCCGCGACATGGCCGGCCGCCTGGCCGCCGCCCACCTGGTGATCGGCCGCTCGGGCGCGGGCTCGGTCTGCGAGTTCGCCGTCGCCGGCAAGCCCTCGATCCTGGTGCCGCTCGCCATCGCCATCGACGACGACCAGGGCCAGAACGCCAAGCTGCTCGCCGATGTTGGCGGCGCCGAGGTGGCCCGCGAGCACCAACTCACCGTCGACAGCCTGGCCGGCGCGCTCGAGAAGCTGCTGACCAATCCCGGCCGCCTGGCCCGCATGGCCGCCGCCGCCCGCTCAGTGGCGATCCCCGACGCCGCCGAACGCCTGGCCGACCTCGTCGAGCGGACCGCCGCCGGGCGCTGAGCCCGCACGCGGCGCGGCTCAAGGCCGCGTTCCGGCGTGTTTCGAGTTTTTCGGGCTCACAAACCGCGCTAGCACCAAGCCATGACGCGACGTCCTGTCCCCTTCGAGATCGGCCCGGTGCACTTCATCGGCATCGGCGGCATCGGCATGAGCGGCATCGCCGAGATCATGCTGCGCATCGGCTACACGGTGCAGGGCTCCGACGCCAAGGCCAGCGCCAACACCGAGAGGCTCGAGAAGCTGGGCGCGAAGATCTTCATCGGCCACGACGCGGCCCACGTGGAGGGCGCCTCGGCGATCGTCTATTCGACGGCGGTCAAGGTCGACAATCCGGAGATGGTCGAGGCGCGCGCAAGGCGCCTGCCGCTGGTCCGCCGCGCCGAGATGCTGGCCGAGCTGATGAGGTTGCAGTTCTCGGTGGCCGTGGGCGGCACCCATGGCAAGACCACCACCACCTCGATGATCGCCTGCCTGCTGGACGCCGGCGGCCTCGATCCCACGGTGGTCAACGGCGGCATCATCAACGCCTACGGCACCAATGCGAAGGTCGGGACCGGCGACTGGATCGTCGTCGAGGCCGACGAGAGCGACGGCTCGTTCCTCAAGCTGCGCTCGACCGTCGCCGTGGTCACCAACATCGACCCCGAGCACCTCGACCACTACGGCGACTTCGAAGCGGTCAAGAAGGCGTTCCGCGACTACGTGGAGAACATCCCCTTCTATGGCTTCGCCGCGGTCTGCACCGACCATCCCGAGGTCCAGGCCATGGCCGCGCGCGTCGAGAACCGCCGGCTGGTCACCTACGGCGTCAATCCGCAGGCCGAGGTCCGTGCTGAGGCGATCACCATGGGCGCCGACGGGGCCCGCTTCGACGCGGTGATCGCGCCGCGCGAGGACGGGGTGCAGCGGATCGAGGGCCTGCACCTGCCGATGGCCGGCCACCACAACGTGCTCAACGCCCTGGCGGCGATCGCGGTCGCCCGCGAGCTCGGCGTCTCGGCCGAGGACATCAAGAAGGGCCTCGCCGGCTTCGGCGGGGTGAAGCGCCGTTTCACGACCACCGGCGTGGCGAACGGCATCCGCGTCATCGACGACTACGGCCACCATCCGGTGGAGATCGGCTCGGTGCTCAAGGCCGCCCGCGCGGTCGTGGGGTCCGGGCGCGTCATCGCCGTCGTCCAGCCGCACCGCTACTCGCGCCTGAAGGACCTGTTCGACGAGTTCTGCCACTGCTTCAACGACGCCGACGTGGTGATCGTCGCCGACGTCTATGCGGCCGGCGAGGCGCCGATCGAAGGCGTCGGCCGGGACGCCCTGGTCGAGGGCCTGCGCCGCTACGGCCACCGCCGGGCCATCGCCTTGCCGAGCCCGGCCGACCTGCCGGCCCTGGTGCGCGAGGAGGCCAAGGCGGGCGACCTCGTGGTCCTGCTCGGCGCCGGCGACATCACCAACTGGGCCTACGCCCTGCCGGAGCAGCTCCAGGCCCTGGGCCAGGCGGCCGAATGAGCGACTGGAAGGACCGCCTGCCGCCGGTGCGCGGCAAGATCCTGAAGGACGAGCCGCTCGGCCCCTTCACCTGGTTCCGCGTCGGCGGCGCGGCGGAGGTGCTGTTCCTGCCGGCCGACGCCGACGATCTCGCGGCCTTCCTCAAGGCCCTGCCGCCCGAGGTTCCGCTGACCGTCCTGGGCGTCGGCTCCAATGTCATCGTCCGCGACGGCGGGGTGCCGGGCGTCACCATCCGCCTGGCCGGCCGGGCCTTCGCCGCCATCCGCGCGGACGGGATGCGCCTGACGGCCGGCGCGGCGGCGCTCGACGCCATGCTGGCCCGCGAGGCGGCCAAGGCGGGCATCGCGGGGCTGGAGTTCTATGCCGGAATCCCCGGCTCGATCGGCGGGGCGCTGACCATGAACGCCGGCTGCTACGGCCGCGAGACCAAGGACGTGCTGGTGTCGGCCTGGGGCGTCGACCGGGCGGGCGAGCGGCGCGACCTGACCCTGGCCGACTTCGGCTACACCTACCGCCACTCCGCGGCGCCGGCCGACATCATCTGGGTCGAAGCCGTCTATGAGGGCACGCCGGACGCGCCTGCCGCCATCGAGGCGCGGATGGCCGAGATCACCGCCCGGCGCGAGGCCTCCCAGCCGATCCGCGAGAAGACCGGCGGCTCCACCTTCAAGAACCCGCCCGGCCACTCCTCCTGGAAGCTGGTCGACGAGGCCGGCTGGCGCGGCAAGCTGTTCGGCGGGGCGATGTTCTCGCCGCTGCACTCCAACTTCCTGATCAACACCGGCGAGGCGACCGCCGCCGACCTCGAGGGTCTCGGCGAAACCGTCCGCGCCGACGTGAAGCAGAAGTTCGGCGTCGAGCTGGAATGGGAGATCAAGCGCGTGGGCAAGCCGGCGGGAACCTAGGCCGCCGCGCTCTTCCCCGGCTTGAAGATCTCGATGCGGTCGCGGCCGTCGGCCTTGGCCTTGTAGAGCGCCTGGTCCGCGGCGGTGATCAGCGGCTCGGCCGCCGTCAGCCCGTCCTCCATCTGGGCGATGCCCACCGAGACGGTGATGTTGGGCAGGAGCTGCTTGCGGAAGGCGAAGGCCTTCAGCTTGATGTCGGTGCAGAGCTGCGCCAGGCGGGCGTGCGCCTCGTCGGCGTCGCATTCGGCCAGCACCAGCAGGAACTCCTCGCCGCCGTAGCGGCAGGCGATGTCGCCCGCCCGCAGGGAGCGGTTGAGGAAGGCGCCCACCTCCTTCAGCACGAGGTCGCCCGCGCCATGGCCGTAGGTGTCGTTGAAGGCCTTGAAGTGGTCGACGTCGATCATGGCCACGGTCAGGTCGGTGCGGTCGCGCCGCGCCCGGCGGATCTCGCGCGGCAGGGTCTCGGCCAGGTAGCGGCGGTTGAAGACGCCGGTGAGCGGGTCGCGCAGGGCCTGCTCGGACAGCGACTCCCGCAGCTTCAGGTTCGACAGCGACAGCTTGATCACGTCGCCGAAGGTGGCCATCAGCCGATGGGTGTCCTCGTCGATCTCGCGGTCCGGCGGCACGGAGAGATGCAGGAGGCCGATGGTCTCGCCCTGCACGTTGAGCGGCAGGCAGAGGTAGCCCCCCTCCGGCGGGTCCGGGAAGTGGCGGCACTGGGCCGGGGTCTCGGCGCTCGCCACCTCGTAGACCTGGCCGGTGCGCAGCGCCCAGCAGTCGTCCACGTGGAAGCTGTCGGACACGGTCGGATCCTTGCCCCAGCGCGACACGGTCTCCAGGTCCTGGGTGTCGGGGGAGAGCAGGGCGAGCGCGCCCGACAGGCCGGGGAACAGCCGGGCCGCGGC
Source organism: Phenylobacterium soli (assembly GCF_003254475.1). Lineage (NCBI taxonomy): Bacteria > Pseudomonadati > Pseudomonadota > Alphaproteobacteria > Caulobacterales > Caulobacteraceae > Phenylobacterium > Phenylobacterium soli. The sequence continues at coordinate 3,403,644 of NZ_QFYQ01000001.1, read as the reverse complement.
CGTCTCGATGATCGGATAGGCCTCGTCGCGCCGCTGGCAGGCCTGCAGGAAGTCGCTGAGCTTGGCGATCGAGGACATGTCGCGCTGGTGGCGGCGCAGGGCCTCCAGGTTCTCGGCCATCTGGGCCGTGGCCCGCTGCAGGTCGGCGTTGAGCACGGTCTGGTCGATGCGCAGCCGGATGGAGTCCTGGATCCAGCGATTGTTGCCGCGGCCGACCAGGATCAGCACGATCGTGAACACCACGATCATCAGCCCCATCTCGTCGAACATGAAGCCGCCGCGCGCCATCAGGGCGAGCACGGTCGGTCCGACGGCCGGGGCCATGAAGGCGTAGAAGGAGGGCAGGTAGGCCGAGTCCTTGAGCGCCGATCCGGCGGTCATGCCGCCCAGCACGAACACGACGAAGACGTAGTAGATCGGCTCGGTGGTGACGAAGAACACCGTCCCGAGCGCGCCCCACAGCATGCCGGTGGCTGCCGCGCCCAGCGTCGCGGCAAGGGCCCAGCGGCCCATGGCCTCCGGCCCCGGCTTCGCCTGCCGGAAGCGCCGCCACAGCCATAGCCTCGCCGGCACCACCGCCATGAACAGGGCGAGCCACAGGAGCAGGGCCTCGGCCGGGAACAGCGTCCAGAGCAGCGACACCGCCACGGCCGCGTTGACCAGGTTGAGCAGCAGCACGATGGGCGAGCCGTAGACCAGGCGCACCTCTTCGGCGCGCACCGCAAGCTCGGTGGCGCGTCGCTGGGCGGATCTGGGCCTCAGGCGGCTCAAGGGAACGCGGGACCTTCGGGACGACGGCCTCCCTGATGCGCCCTGCCGACCGGGCCGTCCTTGAGCTAGCTCAAGCTTGCGCCCCGCCGGGCTGCTGACAGGGCCGGGCTGCTGACAGGGTTGTGTCAGGAACGGCCACGCCGCCCGCTTGACGGGAATCTCCGGGGAGCGCACCGCGGGACATGCGCAAACTCAAGCTCCCCCTCGTCGTCGCCGCCGCGCTCGCCGCCGCGCCGGCGCTCGCCGCCCCGGCCGCGGCCCCCGCCGCTCAGCAGGACCTCGCCGCCGGCGCCCAGCGCGTCGCCGCCCAGGCGCTCGCCGATCGCACCGCCTGGACCGTGCTCGACAGCCTCACCACCGAGGTCGGACCCCGGCCGGTCGGCACGCCGGCCATGGCCCGCGCCCGCGACTGGGGCGTCGCCACGCTCAAGGCCCTCGGCTTCGAGAACGTCCATGTGGAGACCTTCACGACGCCGGCCTGGACCCGGGGCGCCGAGAGCGCCGAGGTGGTCGGGCCCTGGCCGCAGAAGCTGCACGTCCTCGGGCTCGGCCGCTCGCCGGCCACGCCGCCCGGCGGGATCACCGCCGAGATCGCGCTGTTCCGCTCCTACCAGGCCTTCCTCGACCAGCCGCCCGGATCGCTGACCGGCAAGATCGCCGTGGTCACCCAGGAGATGCGCAAGACCCAGAGCGGCGAGGGCTATGGCGCGATCAACGCCCAGCGCACCCTCGGCCCGGCCGAGGCCGCCAAGCGCGGCGCCGTGGCCTACCTGCTGCGTTCGCTGTCCACCGACGACAACCGCGAGCCGCACGCCGGCTCGGCCATGGCCGGCGTGCCCGCCGCGGCCCTGTCGCCCGTCGACGCCGACCAGCTCGAGCGCATGGCCGCGCGCGGCAAGCCGGTGACCGTCCACCTGGAGCTTTCCTCCGCCTTCGACCCGAAGGCCGAGGCCTACAACGTCGTCGGCGAGATCCGCGGCCGCGAGGCGCCCGACGAGGTGCTGGTCGTCGGCGGCCACCTCGACAGCTGGGATCCGGGCACGGGCGCCATCGACGACGCCTCGGGCGTCGCCATCATGACCGCCGCCGCCAGGCTGGCCGCCCAGCCGGCCAGGCCCCGCCGCACGATCCGTGTCGTCATGTGGGGCTCGGAGGAGCAGGGCGGCTCGGGCTCGGCCTACGCTGCCGCCCACAAGGCAGAGGCGCCGCAGATCGTCGTCGCCGGCGAGAGCGACCTCGGCGCCGGCCAGATCTACGCCCTGACTCTCCCCAAGGGCTCGGCCGCGAGCCCGGCGATGACCGCCTTCCGCTCGGTGCTTCCCGCCCTGAAGGTGATCCACGATCCGCAGGCGCCGCGCTTCGGCGGCTCGGACATCGAGGGGCTGATGGGCCTCGGCGTGCCGTTCGTCGACTTCAACCAGGACGCCACCCGCTACTTCGACCTGCACCACTCGGCCGACGACACGCTCGACAAGGTGAAGCCCGACGAGCTCGCCCAGAACGTGGCGGTCTGGGCCGCCTTCCTCTACACGGTCGCCAACAGCGACATCGACTTCCGCAAGCTTGCCCCAGTGACGCTTACCCAGGAGGCTCCCAAGCCGTGAGCGGCCCTCTTTCCGGACATCACGTGGCCGTCCTCCTCGGCGGCCTCTCCTCCGAGCGCGAGGTCAGCCTCGTCTCCGGCCGCGAGTGCGCCAACGCCCTGGAGCGCCTCGGCGCCAGGGTCTCCCGCGTCGACGCCGGCCGCGATCTCGCCCAGGTGCTCAGCGAGCTGAAGCCCGACGTCTGCTTCAACGCCCTGCACGGCGCCTGGGGCGAGGACGGCTGCGTCCAGGGGGTGCTCGAGACGCTCGGCCTGCCCTACACCCACTGCGGGGTGCTGGCCTCGGCCCTGGCCATGGACAAGGCCAAGTCCAAGGCGGTGCTCGCCGCGGCCGGCGTCGCCGTGCCCGGCGGCGGACTGTTCAACCGCTTCGAGGCGGCGCGCCGCCACGTCATCGAGCCGCCCTACGTCATCAAGCCCAACGCCGAGGGATCGTCGGTCGGGGTGTTCATCGTCGAGAAGGGCGCCAACGCCCCGCCGCAGGCGATCGCCGCGCCGGACTGGACCTATGGCGAGGAGGTCATGGTCGAGCCCTACGTGGCCGGCAAGGAGCTCGCCGTGGGCGTCATGGACGGCAAGGCCATGACCGTCACCGAGATCGTCCCCAGGAAAGGTTTCTACGACTACGAAGCCAAGTACGCCGAGGGCGGGTCCGAACACGTGGTTCCGGCCGACCTTCCGAAGCATGCCTTTGAAAAGGCTATGAAACTCTCCGAGATGGCGCACGCCGCCCTTGGTTGTCGGGGCGTTACCCGGTCCGACCTCCGTTATGACGACGTTAACGACATTCTGGTCCTTCTGGAGGTGAACACCCAGCCCGGCATGACGCCCACCTCGCTCGTCCCCGAGCAGGCGGCTCAGCAGGGCGTGGATTTCGATCGTCTGGTGCTTTGGATCACGGAGGACGCGTATGCCCGCGGCGGTGCGGGGAGGCTCGCAAGTACAGGCGAAACCTCGGGCAAAGGCGCCCCCTAAGTCGGCCACGCGTCCCCGGTCGAAACCGCCGGGCGCGCCGCCGGCGAGGGCGCGCGGCGCCCAGGAGCCGGCCGGCGGTCCACCTCCCAAGCTGATCCTCGCCGCGGCCGCGGGTCTGCTGACCCTCGCCCTGGTCGTCGTGCTGGCCACCGGCCACCGCGGCGAGAAGATCGCCAGCGCCATCCAGACCGGCGTCGACGGCAAGTTCGGACAGGCCGGCTTCCGCCTGCGCGCCGTCCAGGTCCAGGGCGCCTCGGCCATGGCCATGCCCGACATCGTCAAGGCGGCCGGCGTCTACAAGGACGAGCCGCTGCTCGGCCTCGACCTCGCCGCCCTGCGCCAGCGGGTCGAGACCGTCGGCTGGGTGCGCGAGGCCCGCGTCGTGCGCCTGCTGCCCGACACCCTGGTCATCTCGGTGGTCCAGCGCCGCCAACTCGCCGTCTGGCAGCACGACGGCAAGTCCGCCGTCATCGACGAGCACGGCCTGACCATTCCGGAGGCCGACCCCGCCCGCTTCGCCGCCCTGCCGCTGGTGGTGGGCGTCGGCGCCGCCGAGGCCGCCCCCAAGATCCTGCCGCTCATCGCCCAGCGCCCCAAGCTGGTCGGCCGCATGGATGCGCTGGTGCGCGTCGACGACCGCCGCTGGGACCTGCGCATGAAGGACGGCTCGCTGATCCAGCTCCCCGCCGTCGGCGAGGAAGAGGCCCTGATGCAGCTCGAGCAGCTCGACCAGCGCTCGCGCATCCTCGACCTGGGCTTCGAGCGGATCGACCTCAGGAACCCCGACGTTGTGGCTGTCCGGCCGCGCGAGCCCGCCCCGCCCGGGCGGCTGCCCGCCGCCGGCGTCTGATCAGGACATGTGACGAAGAGAATGCTGAAGCTGGCGACCAAACCCGAGGCGAAGAAGGACGCTCGTGAAGGGCTGAAGGCCGCCCTGGTGCGACCGCCCGTGGTCGCCGCCGTCGATCTCGGCGCCGCGAAGGTCACCTGCTTCATCATGAAGCCGGATGGCGTGCGCCGCGGCGACCGCACCCTCACCACCGCCGGCGTCGGCTATGTCCAGTCGCGCGGCGTGAAGGGCGGCGCCATCGTCAACCTCGACGAGGCCTCGGACGCCATTGCCCAGGCCGTGGAGCGGGCCGAGACCGTCGCGGGGCTCTCGGTCCAGGGCGTCACCGTCGCCACCGGCGGCGGCCAGCTGTCCTCCCACCGCGTCGCCGGCCGCGTCTCCATCGGCGCGCGGCCGATCGGCGACAACGACCTCGTGCGCGCCATCCAGCACGCCCTGGCCCAGATCAAGCTGCCCGGCCGCCGGGCGGTCCACATCCTGCCGGTCGGCTGGTCGGTGGACGGGCAGGGCGGGGTGAAGGACCCGCGCGCCATGTTCGGCCGCATCCTCGGCGTCGAGCTGCTCGTGGTCTCGATCGCCGAGAGCATCTTCCACACCCTCGGCGCCTGCGTCGAGCGCGCCCACCTCCAGCTCGAGGGCGTCGTCGCCGCCCCCTTCGTCTCGGCCCTGGCCGCGCTCGAAGAGGACGAGATGGACCTCGGCAGCGTCTGCATCGACATGGGCGGCGGCTCGACCTCGGCGGCGGTGTTCAACCAGGGCAGCCTCGTGCACGTCGAGACGGTGCCGGTCGGCGGTCATCACGTGACCCAGGACATCGCCCGGGGCCTCTCCACCTCCATCGCCGGCGCCGAGCGCATCAAGACCCTGCACGGCTCGGCCATCGCGTCGGCCAACGAAGACCGTGAGATGATCGAGGCGCCGCCGCGCGGCGACGATCCCGGCGCCGGCCCGGTGGTCGCGCCGCGCTCGCTCCTGAAGGGCATCATCGCCCCGCGGGTCGAGGAGACCCTGGAGCTGCTCCGCGACCGGCTGAAGGCGTCCGGCGCTCCGATCGAGCCGGGGGCGGGCTTGGTCCTGACCGGCGGCGCGAGCCAGCTCGCCGGGGTCCGGGAAGTCGCCGTGCGGGTCTTCGACCGGCCCGTGCGCCTGGGCCGTCCGCGCCGGGTGCCGCACCTGGCCGACGCCGCCTCGGGCCCGGCCTTCACCGCCGCCGCCGGCGTCCTGCACCGCGCCGCCTTCGGCCCCCGCGAGGCGGTCTCGTCCAAGGCCCTGACCTCGGCCAAGCTCAAGCGCGAGCCGCTCGACCCGCGCGCCAACCCGGTCGCCAAGGCCGCAGCCTGGCTGCGCGAGAACCTCTGACCGCCGTCACCGCGGCGGTCATCGGCGGTGGCCCGGCGGGGCTGATGGCCGCCGAGACCCTCGCCGCCGCCGGCCTGCGCGTCTCGGTCTTCGAGCGCATGCCGAGCGTCGGGCGCAAGCTGCTGATCGCCGGCCGCGGCGGCCTCAACCTCACCCATTCCGAGCCGCTGGAACGCTTCCTCGCCCGCTACGGCGCGGCCGCGGAGCGCCTGCGCCCGATCATCGAAGCCTATCCGCCCCAGACCCTGGTCGCCTGGGCCGAAGCCCTCGGCCAGCCCACCTTCGTCGGCACCAGCGGCCGCATCTTCCCCAAGGCGATGAAGGCCTCGCCCCTGCTGCGCGCCTGGCTGGCCCGGCTCGCAGCCCTCGGCGTCACCATCCACACCCGCGCCGAGTGGACCGGCTGGGACGAGGCCGGCGCCATCACCTTCGCCGACGGTCAGGTCCAGCGGTTCGACGCCGTCGTCCTGGCGCTGGGCGGCGCGAGCTGGCCGCGCCTCGGGTCCACCGGAGCCTGGGCCGAGATCCTCGCGCGGCGCGGGCTCGCGCTCGCCCCCTTCCGGCCGGCCAACTGCGGCTTCGAGGTGCGCTGGAGCGAGCCCTTCCGCACCCGCTTCGCCGGCGCGCCGCTGAAGCCCCTGGCGCTCAGCTTCGAGGGCCGGGCCCTCCGGGGCGAGGCGATGGTCGCCGCCTACGGCCTGGAAGGCGGGGCGATCTACGCCCTATCCGCGCCCTTGCGGGACGCCATCGAACGCGACGGCCGCGCGGTGCTCCACCTCGACCTTCGCCCCGATCTCACGGAGGCGCGCCTGCGCGAGCGCCTCGCCCCGCCCCGCGGCGGTCAGTCCATGGCCAACTTCCTGCGCAAGGCCGCCGGGCTCTCGCCGGTCGCCATCGGCCTGGTGCGCGAGGCGAACGGCGGCGAGCTGCCTTCCGACCTCGCCGCCGCGATCAAGGACGTCCGCGTCACCCTGACCGCGCCGCGCGGCCTGGACCGCGCCATCTCCTCGGCGGGGGGCCTCGCCTGGTCCGAGGTGGATGAGACCCTGATGCTGAGGCCCTTGCCCGGCGTCTTCGTGGCCGGCGAGATGCTTGACTGGGAAGCCCCCACGGGCGGCTACCTCCTGCAGGGCGCCTTCGCCACCGGCCGCGCCGCCGCCGAAGGCGTGTTGACGTGGCTCGGTCTCCCGCCCGCGCCGCCGCCTCGGGAAAGGTGAAGCTCCAGCGTTCGCAGACCGCGAATCGGCCAAGTGGTTCTTTGCTGGGAAAATTTTGCCGTTAAGCTTCGGACAGACCGTCGCAGGGGAAGCTGGCGATTCGCGCTTCTCCTTGTCCCACAAGCGTTTTTTGAGGAATCCGCGGCCTCGCCCGCGCGCCGACTCACGCTATGGCCTTAACCCTCGATTAAGGATGTCGGTCGCCTAGTAAACCCATCCTTAAGGAGCAGGTGTTCCGCGGGCGGTCGCGGGCTCCTGAAAGCGGCAAACGGCCAAAGCGGCAGGTCAGGACGGCAGGGGTCCCCATGACGATTTCTCTCACAGCGCCCCGGGCGACGGAATTGAAGCCCCGGATCGTGGTCTTCGGCGTCGGCGGGGCCGGCGGCAACGCGGTCAACAACATGATCGAGGCGGGCCTCGAGGGCGTGGAGTTCGTCGTCGCCAACACCGACGCCCAGCAGCTCCAGTTCGCCAAGACCGACCGGCGCATCCAGCTCGGCGTGCAGGTCACCCAGGGCCTCGGCGCGGGCGCCCATCCTGAGGTCGGCATGAGCGCGGCCGAGGAGTCGATCCCGGAGATCGGCGAGCACCTCGACGGCGCCCACATGGTCTTCATCACCGCCGGCATGGGCGGCGGCACGGGCACCGGCGCGGCCCCGATCATCGCCAAGTGCGCCCGCGAGCGCGGCATACTGACGGTGGGCGTGGTCACCAAGCCGTTCCACTTCGAGGGGCGCCACCGCATGCGCCTGGCGGACGCCGGCATCGGCGAGCTGCAGCGCTACGTCGACACCCTGATCGTCATCCCGAACCAGAACCTGTTCCGCGTCGCCAACGAGCGGACCACCTTCGCCGAAGCCTTCGGCATGGCCGACCAGGTCCTGCACTCGGGCGTCCGCTCGATCACCGACCTGATGGTCCTGCCCGGCCTCATCAACCTCGACTTCGCCGACGTCCGCACGGTGATGACCGAGATGGGCAAGGCGATGATGGGCACCGGCGAGGCGGTGGGCGAGGACCGCGCCCTGATGGCCGCCCAGAACGCCATCCAGAACCCGCTCCTCGACGAGGTTTCGCTGAAGGGGGCCAAGGCCGTGCTGGTCAACGTCACCGGCGGCCTCGACATGACCCTGCTGGAAGTCGACGAGGCGGCCAACGCCATCTCCGAGCAGGTCGACCCGGAAGCCAACATCATCTTCGGCGCCGCCTTCGACCCGACCCTCGACGGCATGATCCGCGTGTCGGTGGTCGCCACCGGCATGGACGGCGCCTCGATTGCCGCCATCGAGCCCAAGCCCGAGCGCCGCACCCTGCAGGCCCCGGCGCTGCGCGTCGACGCCGAGCCGACCCCGCTGGCCCAAGCCGCTCCGGCCTTCGAGCCGGTGGCCGCCGAGATCGCCGCCGAGCCGCTCGCCGCCGAGGCTCCCGCCCTGGAGGAGGAGCAGCCCGGCCTGTTCGCCGCGGCCGCGCCGGCCCCGGTCGCCGCGGCGGCGCCGCAGCCGGTCATCAACGCCCCGATCACCCGCATCGTCGACCCGTCCGTGGCCGACGAGGAGGTCGACGACGAGCCGCTGTTCGCCGAGCCGGCCTTCGAGAGCCGCAAGCCGCGCGGCGGGTTCCTGTCGATGTTCGGCGGCGGTCGCCAGCGCTACGAGACCCCGGCGGCTCCGGCCCCGCGTCCGATGGCCAGCCGCGGCGGCGCCCAGCCGCTCGAGGTCGCCCAGCCCGACGCCCAGGCCGAGACCGCCGAGGATCTGGAGATCCCCTCCTTCCTGCGTCGGCTAGCCAACTAGCCCCGATCTCATCATAGGCGAATGCCGCCGGCCCCCGGCCGGCGTACAACACCTCCCGGCGTCTTTCCGGGAGGTGTTTTCATGCGGCATGACCATCTCATCGTCGTCGCCCCTGCGGCGGGCGGCTGGCGGGTCGCCCTCGACGACCTGGAACCGGTGATGTTCCTCTCCGGCCGCGAGGCCGAGGCCCACGCCCGCAGCCTGGCCACGCGGCTGGCGGCGGTCGGCGACGACGCCCGAGTGACGGTCCATGACCGCGCCGACGTCCTCGTCGGGTCCCGACGTTACCTGGCCGAATAGGCCGTTCGCCTAACCCCTTGTGCGTCCACATGTTTGTGGGTGCGTGAGGGGCGGGCCCGTTAACCCTTCCCAAAGCGAAACATTGCGAAACAGGGCTTGTTTTGCTGCGCCGCCGCATACGGCTTAACCAAGCTGCGGGGCGAGTTCGGTCGGCAGGGCCGGCTGATCAGATTCGGAAGGTTTCAAGCGTGGCCGCAGACGCCTATCAGCATACGGTGCGCAGCCCGGCGACCTTCGCCGGCGTCGGCGTGCACACTGGCGCCTACACGCGCGTCGCCGTGCGCCCGGCCGCGGCCGACACCGGTATCGTCTTCGTCCGCACCGACGTCATCGACAAGGACAACCGGGTGCTGGTCGCGCCCGACACCGTCGTGAAGACCCAGCTCGGCACCGTCATCGGCAACGATGCGGGCGTCACCGTCTCCACCATCGAGCACCTGATGGCCGCCCTGGTCATGACCGGGGTCGACAACGCCGTGGTCGAGATCGACGGGCCCGAAATGCCGATCATGGACGGCTCGTCCTTGCCCTTCATCAAGGTGCTCGACCGCGCCGGGACGCGCATGCAGGACTCCCCGCGCCGGTTCATCGAGGTCCTCGAGGATGTCGAGGTCGTGGAAGGCGACAAGCGCGCCGCGCTGAAGCCCGCCGAGGGCTTCGAAGTCGCCTTCGAGATCCGCTTTCCGACCGCCGCCATCGGCACGCAGACGATCGACCTCGCCATGGACGGCCAGGCCTTCCGCGACGAGCTCGCCGACTGCCGCACCTTCGGCTTCCTGCACGAGGTCGAGGCCCTGCGCGCCATGGGCCTGGCCCGCGGCGGCTCCATGGAGAACGTGGTGGTGATCGAGGGCGACCGGGTGCTGAACCCGGAGGGCCTGCGTCGCCCTGACGAATTCGTGCGCCACAAGGCCCTCGACGCCATCGGGGACCTCTACGTCCTCGGCGCCCCGATCCTTGGCCGCTTCGAGGGCGAGCTCGCCGGCCACGCCATGAACAACCTCCTGGTCCGCGCCCTGGCCGCCCAACCCACCGCCTGGCGCTACCGCACCTTCGCCGAGCCGCTGAAGCAGGCGGTCTGATCCGCTCCTCCCCCGTTCGACGGGGGAGGTGTCATCCGCCATGGAGCGGATGACGGAGGGGGCGGAATGCGCACTGCAGAAGCCGGCCCTTCCCACCGCCGCTCTCCGCTTCGCTCGGCTGCGGTCCCCCCTTCCTGTGAACGGGAAGGGATATGCGGCGCCGTTCCGTTTGCGCTCCTATCGACGTGGTGTAGAAGCGGAGTCCTCGCGTGGGGGCGCGGTCTGTCCTTGAGGTGAAGGTGCTCGTCGTTCGGAATTCGTGGGCTCGCCCGGCGCTGGTCGCCGCCCTCTGCGCACTCGCGGTCGCCGGCTGCGCCGGCAAGGGCAAGAAGAAGCCACAGCTTGCCTATGAGGAGCGGCCGGTCGAGCTGCTCTACGCCACGGGCGCGGACTACATGGACCGCCGCCTGTGGAACCAGGCCGTCGACTATTTCGGCGAGGTGGAGCGCCAGCACCCCTATTCGGAGTGGGCCCGCCGCTCGATCCTGATGCAGGCCTTCGCCCACTACGAGTCGAACAACTACGCCGAGGCGATCGCCGACGCCGACCGGTTCATCCAGCTCTATCCGGGCAACCCGGCCGCGGCCTACGCCCACTATCTGAAGGCCGTCTGCTACTTCGAGCAGATCGTCGACGTGGGCCGTGACCAGGCGGCCACCGGCCAGGCGCTCGACAACCTCAAGGACGTCGTCCAGCGCTACCCGAACACCGAATACGCCACCGACGCCCGGCTGAAGATCGACATGGTCAACGACCAGCTCGCCGGCAAGGAAATGACCATCGGCCGCTACTACCTGCGGCAGGGCGATACCCTGGCGGCGATCAACCGCTTCAAGGGCGTGGTCGACCGCTACCAGACCACCAGCCACACCCCCGAGGCGCTCTATCGCCTGGTGGAGGCCTACCTGACCCTCGGCCTCGTCGAGGAGGCCAAGAAGAACGGCGCCGTGCTCGGCTACAACTACCCGGGCGATCCCTGGTACGCCGACGCCTACAAGCTGCTGACGAGCAGCGGGCTGAAGCCCGCCGTCGAGCCGACGGCCAGAGGCAAGCGCGGCCTGTTCCACATGCCGTTCCGGCACGACAAGGAACAGACCATCAAGCCGCCGTCCGAAGCCAAGCCGGTCGAGGCCAAGACCGAGGCCGCCCCGCCTCCGGCCGCCGCTCCGGCCGAGACGCCGAAGACCGACGCCCCCGCCGAGAAGCCGAAGAAGAGGCGCTCCATCTTCCACCCCTTCGGCTGACCACGAAGAACACGAAAAGCACGAAAGGGCGGCCTTGGGCCGCCCTCTTCATTTGCGGACCACTTGTGCTTGCCGGCGGGCTTTCGTGTCTTTCGTGCCTTTCGTGGTTCCCGGCCGAAGGCCGCCATCCGTGTCGATCGGTGAGGTCCGTGGTTCTCTTCGTCTCTTGAAATAAAGAACAAACCGTGATCGATATTCCGCAGGGCCGCCCTTGGTCGGGCGCTGATTCCGGGCGATCCTCGCACCCATGCTGATCGGATTGTGGATCCGCGACGTGGTCCTGATCGAGGCCCTGGACCTGTCCATCGGCCCGGGCCTGACCGTGCTCACCGGCGAGACCGGGGCCGGCAAGTCGATCATCCTCGACGCCCTGGGCCTGGCCACCGGCGCCCGCGCCGACGCCGGCCTCGTGCGCCGCGGCGCCGCCCAGGCCGCCGCCTCCGCCGTCTTCGCGCCCGCGCCCGACCATCCGGTCTGGGAGATCCTCGAGGAGAAGGGCCTCTCCTACGGCCGCGACGAGGACCTCGTGCTTCGCCGCACCCTCTCGGCCGACGGCCGCAGTCGCGCCTTCGTCAACGACCAGGCGACCGGCGTCGGCGTGCTGAAGGAGATCGGCGAGGCCCTGCTCGAGGTCCACGGCCAGCACGAGACCGTCGGCCTGCTGGACGCCCGCACCCATCGGCCGCTGCTCGACGCCTTCGGCGGGCTCGCCGGCCAGGTCGAGGCGGTGAAGGCCGCCTGGCACGGCTGGCGCGAGGCGCGCCAGAAGGTCGAGGAGCTGCACCGCCTGGTGGACCAGGCCGCCGCCGAGACCGAGGAGCTGACCCTGCGCCTCGCCGAGATCGAGCGCCTGGATCCGCGCGAGGGCGAGGAGGCCGAACTCGCCGGCGAGCGCGCCCTGCTGGGCGCGGCCGAGAAGTCCCTGGCCGAGATCGGCGCCGCACGCGACGTGTTCGACGGCCTCTCGGCGCGCGTCGCCGGGGCCGTCCGCTCCCTCGACCGCGCCCGCGAGCGCGCCCTTTCGGCCGGCGCCGCCGAGGAGGTCGCCGCCGTCAGGCGCCTGGCCGAAGCCTCCGCCGCCCTTGACCGGGTGCTCATCGAGGCCCAGGAGGCTGAGGCCGCCATCGACCTGGCCGCCGAGGCCTTCGCGTTCGAGCCCGATCGCCTGGAGAAGGCCGAGGAGCGGCTGTTCGACCTGCGGGGGCTCGCCCGCAAGCTCGGCGTCAGCGTCGAGGAGCTGCCCACCCTGCGCGCCCGTTTCGCCGAGCGGCTGCGCGCCGTCGAGACCTCCGGCGACGAGCTGAAGGCCGCCGAGGCCGCGCTCGCCGCCGCCCGCTCAGCCTACCTCGCCGCCGCCGGGACCCTCTCGGCCGCCCGCCGCGCCGCCGGCGACCGGCTCGCCGCCGCCGTCATGGCCGAGCTCGCCCCCCTCAAGCTCGAGAAGGCCCGCTTCCAGGTCGCGGTCGAGCCGCTGGCGGAGGCCCGGGCCGGGCCGGCAGGTGTTGACGATGTGGCCTTCCAGATCGCCACCAACCCCGGCGCGCCCTTCGGCGACCTCGCTGCCATCGCCTCCGGCGGCGAGCTCGCCCGCTTCGCCCTGGCCCTCAAGGCCGCGCTCGCCGGCCGCGGCGCCGGCCCCCAGCCACTGATGATCTTCGACGAGGTCGACCAAGGCGTCGGCGGCGCCGTCGCCGACGCCGTCGGTCTGCGCCTCAAGCGCCTCGCCGCGGACGCGCAGGTCCTCGTGGTCACCCACAGCCCGCAGGTGGCGGCCCGCGGCGACGCGCACTGGCGCATCGCCAAGGCCGGGGAGGGCGAGCGGCTGCGCACCGCCGTCGAGCCGCTCTCCGCCGCCGAGCGTGAAGAGGAGCTCGCCCGCATGCTCTCCGGCGCGGAGATCACCGACGCCGCCCGCGCCGCCGCCCGAGCCCTGATGCATGCCTGACGGGACTCCCTTAAGAGGGAGCCGATGATGAAGCCCGTCGCGGACCTCACCGAAGCCGAAGCCGTCGAGGAGCTGACCCGCCTCGCCGACGAGATCGCCCAGCACGACATCCGCTATTACCAGCAGGATGAGCCCTCGATCTCCGACGCCGACTACGATGCGCTCAAGCAGCGCAACGCGGCAATCGAGGCGGCCTTCCCGCACCTGATCCGTGAGAATTCGCCGTCCTTGCGCGTCGGTGCGGCTCGCGCCGAGCAGTTCTCGCCTGTCGAACATGGCGTGCCCATGCTCAGCCTCGACAACTCCTTCTCCGACGAGGACACGGCCGAGTTCGACGCCCGCGTCCGCCGCTTCCTCAAGCTCGGTGAGGATCCTGTGGCCTACACCGCCGAGCCGAAGATCGACGGCCTGTCCTGCTCGATCCGCTACGAGAAGGGGGAGCTCGTCCGCGCCGCCACCCGCGGCGATGGCCGGGTGGGCGAGGACGTCACCGCCAATGTCCGCACCATCGGCGAGATCCCCAAGCGCCTGAAGGGCGAGGGCTGGCCCGAGGTCATCGAGGTCCGCGGCGAGATCTATCTCGGCCATGCGGAGTTCGCGGCGCTCAACGAGGCCGCGGCCGCCGCCGGCCAGAAGACCTACGCCAACCCGCGCAACGCCGCCGCCGGCTCGCTGCGCCAGATCGATCCGAAGGTCACGGCGACCCGCCCCCTGCGCTTCTTCGCCTACGCCTGGGGCCTGATCAGCGAGCCCTTCGCCGACAGCCAGTCAGACGCGCTCAAGAAGCTCAAGGCATGGGGCTTCGAGACCACTCCGCAGAGCCGCTGCGTGCATGGCCTTGAGGGCCTGCTCGACGCCTACCGCGCCATGGAAGCGGAACGGCCGAAGCTCGGTTTCGACATCGACGGCGTGGTCTACAAGGTCGACCGCCTGGACTGGCAGAACCGCCTAGGCTTCGTCTCGCGCGCGCCGCGCTGGGGCATCGCCCGCAAGTTCCCGGCCCAGCAGGCGCGCACCGTGCTCGAAGCCATCGACATCCAGGTCGGCCGCACCGGCGCCCTGACGCCCGTGGCCCGCCTGACGCCGGTGACGGTGGGTGGCGTCGTGGTGACCAACGCCACCCTGCACAACGCCGACGAGATCGCGCGCCTCGATGCGCGGGTGGGAGACACGGTGATCCTCCAGCGGGCCGGCGACGTGATCCCGCAGATCGTCTCCGTGGTGCTGGACGAGCGTCCCAAGCCGGCGCCCGAACCCTACGCCTTCCCGCACACCTGTCCGTGTCCGCTGCACACCGAGGTGGTGCGCGAGACGACCGCCTCGGGCGCCGAGACCGTCGTCCGCCGCTGCTCGGGCGAATTCGCCTGCCCCTTCCAGAAGCTGGCGCACCTTCGTCACTTCGTCTCGCGGCGGGCCTTCGACATCGAGGGTCTCGGCGAAAAGCAGCTCACCGCCTTCTCCGAGCGCGGCTGGCTCAATTCGCCGGCCGACATCTTCCGCCTCCACGAGCACCGGGACGAGCTCCTCGGGACCGAGGGCTACGGCGAGGTCAGCGTCCGCAACCTGCTGGCCGGCATCGAGGCGCGGCGGACCATTCCGCTGGACCGCTTCATCTACGGTCTCGGCATCCGCCACATCGGCGAGACCACGGCCGTGGTGATGGCGCGCGGCTACGGCACGGTGGCGCACTTCCTGGAAGCCATGGACAAGGTCGCCGGGCGCGATCCGGAGGCGATCGAGGAGCTCGACGCCATGGACCAGATCGGCGACGCGGTGATCGAGGCGGCGGCGGCCTATTTCGCCGAGGACCACAACCGGGCCATGGTCGAGGACCTCGGCGCCCAGCTCACCGTCCTCGAGGCCGAGAAGCCCAAGACCGACACCGCCGTCGCCGGCAAGACGGTGGTCTTCACCGGCGCGCTGGAGCGGATGACCCGGGATGAGGCCAAGGCCCAGGCCGAGCGGCTGGGGGCGAAGGTCTCCGGCTCGGTATCGAAGAAGACCGACATCGTCGTCGCCGGGCCCGGCGCAGGCTCCAAGCTCAAGACCGCCACTGAGCTCGGCATCCAGGTGATGACCGAGGACGAGTGGCTGGAGATGGTCGGCGCCTAGGCGCGGGCGGCGACGATCCAGACGGCGGCGTTGAGCTTCACGCCGTCAGGCGCCTCGTGCTCCGCCAAGGCGGCGCGCACGGCGGCCTCGACCTGCGGCCGCAGCTCGGGCCGGTCGCGCAGGATCGCCCCGAGCGGGCCGATCCGGAAGGCGAGGTCGAGGACGGTGGCGAGGTCGCCGGCGCCCACCTTCTCGTCGTAGGGCGTGATCGCGACGTCGCCGAACCCGGCGCTCGTCAGGATCGCCTGAACGCGCTCTGGATCGGCGAAGGCGAAGGGGCCCGGCGCGCCCGGCGTCGGCGGGGGCGGCGGCTCCGGCAGGTGCGGCAGCGCGGCCTGCATCGGCAGGGTCATGATCGGGCTCTCGTCGGGCCGACGCCAGCAGACGAAGGCGAGCCGGCCGCCGGGCTTCAGGGCCTTGCGGATGTTGGCGAACGCCGCCGTCGGGTCGGCGAAGAACATCACCCCGAAGCGCGAGAACGCCCCGTCGAAGCCGGCCGGCGGCAGGGCGGCGGTCTGGGCGTCGGCCTGCTCGAAGCGCAACTGCGGCCGGCCCTCGCCCCGCCGGCGCGCCAGAGCCAGCAGCGGGCCGGAGATGTCGAGGCCGAGCACTTCACCGCTGGGCCCCACGGCCTCGGCGAGGGCGAGGCTGCTGGCCCCGGCGCCGCAGCCGATGTCGAGAATGCGCTCGCCCTTCGTGGGGGCGAGCTCGGCGATGCCGCGCGCGCCGAGCGGCGCGAGCTGGCGGTCGAGCGGCGCCTGGGCGTCGGCCCAGGTCCGGCCGGCCGTCTCGTTCCAGTAGGCGACCTGGCCGGCGTTGGGCGCTTCGCTCATCGGAGTCACAGCGGCGCGCAGGCTTGCGCCAGCCAGGCGCGGACCTCGGCCGGGCTCTTCGGCCCCACCACCTCCAGCACCCGCGCATGGTAGGCGTCGACCTGGCGGCGCTCCTCGTCGGTGAGCAGGGCGGTGTCGATCAGCCGGCGGTCGATGGGGGCCAGCGTCAGGGTCTCGAAGCCCAGCATCGGCCGGTCGCCCCCGTCGATCGGCTCGGCCGGCGTCACCACCTGCAAGTTCTCGATGCGGATCCCGTAGGCGCCTTCCTTGTAGTAGCCCGGCTCGTTCGAGACGATCATGCCGGGGCGGAGGGCGACGGCGTTGGGCGCCTTGGCGATCCGGTGCGGGCCCTCGTGCACGCCGAGGTAGGAGCCGACGCCGTGGCCGGTGCCGTGGTCGTAGTCGAGCCCGTGGGCCCACAGCGCCTGACGCGCCAGGACGTCCAGCGCCGAGCCCGTGGTCCCGGCCGGGAAGCGCACCCGGGCCAGCGCCAGGTTGCCCTTCAGCACCAGGGTGAAGCGCTGGCGCATCTCGGCGGTCGGCTCGCCGATGGCGATCGTGCGGGTCACGTCGGTGGTGCCGTCCAGGTACTGGGCCCCGGAATCGACCAGCAGCAGCGAGCCCTTTTCGGCCCGCTTGTTGAGCCGCTCCGTGGGTCGGTAGTGGACGATGGCGCCGTTGGACGCCGCGCCGGCGATCGTGTCGAAGGAGAGATCCTTCAGGGCGCCGGTCTCTTCGCGGAAGGCCTCGAGCCTGGAGACGGTCTCCACCTCGTCCGGCGGGTTCGCCTGGCCGTCGGTGGCCAGCCAGTAGAGGAAGCGGGCCAGGGCGACGCCGTCGCGGGCGTGGGCCTTGCGGCTGCCCTCCACCTCCACCGGGTTCTTGCAGGCGCGGGGCAGGGCGCAGGGGTCCTCGCCGCGCAGCACCTGGGCGCCGGCCGCCGACAGCGCCTCGAAGTACCAGGCCGAGGAGATCGACGGATCGATCAGCACCTTCTTGCCCTTGAGGTCGCCGATCGCGTCGTAGAGGTCGCCGGGGGTCTCCAGCCGCACCTCGTTGCCCAGCCACGTCGGCAGTTCGGGGGTAACCTTCTGCGGGTCGAGGAACAGCCGCGCCGATCCGTCGGCGTTGAGGATGGCCTGCGACAGTGGCAGGGGCGAGCGGATCACGTCGCCGCCCCGGATGTTGAACAGCCAGGCGATCGATGCCGGCGCCGTGATCACCGTCGCCTCGGCGCCATGCTTGCGCAGCAGTTCGCCGAGCCGGTGGCGCTTGGAGGAGGAATCCTCGCCGGCGTAGTCCAGCGGGTGCGGCTGCACCGGCGCCAGCGGCTGCGGCGGCCGGGCCGCGCCCCAGGCCTCATCCACCGGATTGGGCGTCACGGGGCGTAGCTCCGCGCCGGCCCGGGCGGCGGCGGACTTCAGCCGCTCCAGGGCGTCCGGGCTGTGCAGGCGTGGGTCGTAGCCGATCAGGGCGCCCGGCTTGGCGGCGGTCTCGAGGTAAGCCGGAACGCCGCCTTCCACCAGATCGCGGATCTCGAACAGGTCCGCGTCTACCTGGTCGCGCACCTGCAGCGTGTAGCGGCCGTCCACGAAGATCGCCGCCCGGTCCTTGAGGATCACCGCCGCGCCGGCCGAGCCGGTGAAGCCGGTGGCCCAGGCCAGCCGGTCGTTGGCCGCGGGCAGGTATTCGTTCTGGTGCTCGTCCTCGTGCGGCACCAGCACGCCGTCGAGGCCCTGCTGGGCCATGGCCCGACGGATCAGCGGAACGTGCTTCGGACCGAAGGAGGGATCGGTGGATTCGTCGAAGGTTTGGCGCATTCCTGGGATGTAGCCCTTCCGTTGCGGAGGGCAAAGGGCATCGCTTTTCGCGCGCTATTTTATCCCGGATAAAATTGACAAACCCGCCCCGCCGAACTATCGCCGTCGAATGGACAAGCAGAGCCGCCGCGAGGCCCTTCGCCAGTACAAGGAGACCAAGCGCCCGGCGGGGATCTTCGCCGTCCGCTGCGCGGCGAGCGGCCAGGTGTGGGTCGGCGCCTCGCGCAACCTCGACCAGCAGCAGAACGGCCTGTGGTTCGGACTGCGGCTGGGGACCCATCCGAACAAGGTGATGCAGGCCGCGTGGAAGGCGCACGGGGAGGCCGCCTTCGCTCTCGAGCGGCTGGAGACCATCGACGACGAGGACCTCAGCGCGCTCGCCCTCAGCCTCAGGCTGAAGGACGCCGAGCAGCGCTGGCGCGATCAGCTCGGCGCGGGAAAGGTCGCCGGCTAGGCCCGGCGCAGGGTGAGCGTCGACCAGGCGTCGCGGTGCAACCGGCGCTCCAGCCGGAAGCCGCGGGAGAGATAGGCCGCCAGGACGCGCCGCTCCTGGGTGCGCAGCAGGCCCGAGAGGATGGCGATGCCGCCGGGCTTCAGCGCGCCCTTGATGTCCTGCGCCAGCGCCACGAGCGGCGGGGCCAGGATGTTGGCGAACACCAGGTCATAGGGACCCTGGCTGCGCACCACCGAGGCGTTCAGGCCGCTGGCGTGGACAAACCGGGCGCCGGCGGCGTTGAGGTCGGCGTTTTCGTTGGCGATCCGCACGGAGGGCGCATCGATGTCGGTGCCCAGCGCCACGCGGCTGCCGGTTCGGGCGGCAGCGATCGCCAGCACGCCGGTGCCGCAGCCCACGTCGAGCACGCGTTCGAAGCGGCGCTGCTTCAGCAGCCGGTCGTAGGCGAAGAGGCAGCCGACGGTGGTGCCGTGGTGGCCGGTCCCGAAGGCGGCGCCCGCCTCGATGCGCAGGTTGACCGCGTTGGGCGGCACGAGGCCCTTGTCGTGGGCGCCGTAGACGAAGAAGCGGCCGGCCCGCACCGGCGGCAGGCCCGAGAGCGACATCGCCAGCCAGTCGGCGTCGGCCAGCTTCTCCACGGTGACGCGCAGGTCCTTGTAGCGGCGCAGCACCGCCTCGATGGCGGCCTGCTCCTCCGGCTCGTTGGGGAAGGCGTCGATGCGCCAGATCCCGCGGTCCTCGTCTTCCTCGAGGATCGAGTAGGTGAGGGCCTCCGTGGCGGGGTCGCCGTCCAGCGCGGCGGCGGCGGCTTCGGCTTCGGCGCGGGCGCCGCGGGCGATGATCTGGACGGCCTGGTCGCTCATGGCGCCCCGTCTAGCGGGCCGCGAGCGGCGGAGCTAGTCCGCGTCGCCCTCCGCACCGCCATCCTCGCCATCGTGCGCCGGCGGCAGCAGGTCCATGCCGTAGGGTTGGCCGCCCTGCAGTGACGGAAAGACCGGATCGCGCCCGGGCTCCTCGTACGCCGCGGCGGTCATCACCACCGGCTCGGGGGGCGGCGGAGCGTCGTCGCTGCGGGCGACGCGGATCGGGCGGAGCTCCGGCGGCGGCGCGAGGGACTTCTTCCAGTCCGTGCCCAGCACATAGTCGGGCAGCTGGCCCTGGTAGCTGGCGAAGGTCTGGCCATCGTCGAACGGTCCGGTGGAGCGCACGCCGGCCCAGCCGGCGATCACCTGCGGGCCTTCCGGGCGGTCGTCGGCCCGCAGGTCCGGCTTGGCCACGGCGCCCATCAGCAGTCCGGCCGTGAGTGCGATGCCCGCCCCGGTGAGGACCGTCTTCACTCGAATATCTCCGTTCCAACGCGGCCCTAGAGCGCGCAAGGACGGTGATTGGTTCAGGGCCAAGCTGGCGCCCCGGCATGGGCTGGCGCGTTCAGGCGACGGGAGATCCTGGACGCATGAGCAAGTACCTGCCGCTGACCGAGCGCCTGAGCCGCCATGCCGGAGATGAATGGCGGGCGAGCTTCGCTGAGATCGAGGACGCCCTGGGCTTTCCCCTGCCCAAGTCGGCCCGCGGCGGCGCCGCCTGGTGGTCGAATGCGCCCGACAAGCCGTGGATGGCGGCCGGCTGGGAGGTGGCCGAGGTCGACCGGCCGGCCGAGATGGTGACCTTCCGCAGGCCGGTGTCGGAGGCCGAGCTCTCCGGCGCGCCCGACGTGATGCGGCCGCAAGTGCAGGCGGCGGTCGCCGAGGCGGCCAAGGGGCCCGAGGTGGTGGCGCAGGTCGAGCCGACCAACCGACCCGCGCCGAAGTGGGGTCTGGTCGCCGCCGGCGCGGCCCTAGTGGCCGGCCTCGGCGCCCTGATCGCCCTGCGGCGGCGCTAGGCTTTCTCGACGAAGCTGTCGATGACCTTCTTCTCGCCGGCCTTCTCGAAGGCGACGGTGAGTTTGTTGCCCTCGATGCCGGTCACCGCGCCGTAGCCGAACTTCATGTGGAACACCCGGTCGCCGCGCCTGTAGGCGCTCGACGCGCTGGTCTCCGACACGGCGACGAGCCGGCCTTCGCCCTCGATCACTTGTTGGCGGCCGGGGTGCGTGCCGCGATAGCCCGCCTGCTGGGCGCGCCGCCAGCCGGGAGAGGAATAGCCGGCCCCGAAGCTCGGCGCCTCGTCCCATCGACTGCCGTGCTGCTGCATGCCCGGGCCGCCGCCATAATACCCGGTCTCTGACGAGGCCTCGACGTTGGCCAGCGGCAGCTCGTCCACGAACCGGCTCGGCAGCTGGCTCGTCCAGCGGCCATAGACCTGGCGGTTGGCGGCGAAGGAGATCCGCGCCTCCTCGCGGGCGCGGGTGATGCCGACGTAGGCGAGGCGCCGCTCCTCCTCCAGCCCCTTCTCGCCCTTCTCGTCCATCGAGCGCTGGGAGGGGAAGACGCCTTCCTCCCAGCCCGGCAGGAAGACCAGAGGGAACTCCAGCCCTTTGGCCGAGTGCAAAGTCATGATCTGCACCGCGTCGGCGGCGGGACCGCGATCGAGGTCCATCACCAGGGACACGTGCTCCAGATAGGCCTGAAGGCTGTCGAACGCGCCCATCGACTGGACGAGCTCCTTTAGGTTCTCGAGCCGGGTCTGGGCGGTCGGGCTTTTGTCGAGCCGCAACATGTCGGTGTAGCCGCTCTCCTCCAGCACCTGCTCCATCAGCCGCTGGTGCGGCATGCGGTCGGCCTCGATCCGCCAGCGGTCGAGATCGCGCAGGAAGTTGGAGAGCGAGGTGCGGGTGCGGGCCGGCAACTCGTCGGTGAGCACGATCTGGCGGGCCGCCAGGCTGGCGCTGACGCCGTTCAGCCGCGCGACCTGCAGCAGCTTCTGGACGGTAGTGTCGCCTATGCCGCGCTTGGGCTGGTTGACGATCCGCTCGAAGGCGAGGTCGTCGTCCTCCGACTGGATGAGCCGCAGGTAGGCGTGGGCGTCGCGGATTTCGGCCCGCTCGAAGAACCGCGGGCCGCCGACCACCGTGTAGGGGATCTGCAGCAGGACGAAGCGCTCTTCGAAGGCGCGCATCTGGAAGGAGGCGCGCACCAGGATGGCGATGTCGCGGTAGCGCCGGCCCTTCTTCTTGGCGGTCTCGATCTCGTCGGCGATCAGCCGGCTCTCGGCCTCGCCGTCCCAGACGCCGCGCACGATGACCTTTTCGCCGCCCTCGGCCTCGGTCCACAGCGTCTTGCCGAGCCGACCCTTGTTGGCGGCGATGAGGCCCGAGGCGGCGGCCAGGATGTGGCTCGTGGAGCGGTAGTTGCGCTCCAGCCGGATCACTGTCGCGCCCGGGAAGTCGCGCTCAAATCGCAGGATGTTGTCCACCTCGGCGCCGCGCCAGCCGTAGATCGACTGGTCGTCATCGCCGACGCAGCAGATGTTCTGGGCCTTCTGGGCCAGCAGGCGCAGCCAGAGGTACTGGGCGACGTTGGTGTCCTGGTACTCGTCCACCAGGATGTAGCGGAAACGGTCGTGGTACTCGGCCAGCACGTCCGGGTTGGCCGTGAAGATCGTCAGGTTGTGCAGCAGGAGATCGCCGAAGTCGCAGGCGTTCAGCACCCGCAGGCGCTCCTGGTAGAGGCGATAGAGCTTCTCGCCCTTGCCGTTGGCGAAGTGGGCGCCCTCGGCCGGCGGCAGCTTGTCGGGCGTCCAGCCGCGGTTCTTCCAGTGGTCGATCATCCCGGCGAGGGCCTTGGGCGTCCAGCGCTTGGCGTCGATGTTCTCGGCCTCGAGGAGCTGCTTGATCAGCCGCTCCTGATCGTCGTCGTCGAGGATGGTGTAGTTGGACTTCAGGCCCACCAGCTCGGCGTGCCGGCGCAGGATCTGGGCGGCGATCGAGTGGAAGGTGCCGAGCCAGCGCAGGCCCTCGGCGGCCGGCCCGATGATGGCCCCGATCCGCTCGCGCATCTCGCGCGCGGCCTTGTTGGTGAAGGTGACCGCCAGCAGTTCCCACGGCCGCGCCCGGCCGGCGGCGAGGATGTGGGCGAGGCGCGTGGTCAGCACGCGTGTCTTGCCGGTTCCGGCGCCGGCCAGCACCAGCACCGGGCCTTCGGTGGCCTCGACGGCCTGGCGCTGCTCGGGGTTCAGCCCATGCAGGTAGTCGCCCGAGGGCGGCTGCGCCCGGGCGAGGTCGCTGACACGCGGAACGGGCGGATCGAAGAGGGGGCCGGACTCGGACATCGGAACAAATATAGTCCGAAAAACGAGGCGGTGCAGGGTCTTGGCGCCCGAGATCGGCGGTCTGGCCAGGGCGACGCGCCGGCGCGTCGCGGAGATGACGGCTTTCGCCGGCGTCCTCACTGTGCCTAGCCTGGGCGGGACGCCCGGTCGCGCTCGGAGGCCGGCCCTTGGCGCTCCCCTGGGCGCCCATCGAATGGAGGCATGCCGTGACGCTGAAGGTGATCGGTGCGGGCTACGGCCGCACGGGGACCATGTCCCTCAAGCTGGCCCTCGAACAGCTGGGCTTCGGGCCGTGCCACCATATGGTCGAGGTGTTCGCGCATCCGGATTCGATCCCGCTCTGGAGCGCGGCGGCGGACGGGCGCCCCGACTGGCCCGCGATCTTCGAAGGCTACGCTTCCGCCGTCGATTGGCCCACGGCGACGTTCTACGAGGAGCTGGCCGCAGCCTACCCTGAGGCGAAGGTCATCCTCACCGAGCGCGATCCGGAAAGCTGGTTCAGGTCCACCCAGGCGACGATCTTCGCGCGCGAGATGCCGCCGGAGAGCGACGATCCCTGGACGCAGATGGTCAGCAAGGTCGTCGCCCGCCTGTTCGACTGGCGCATGCACGACCACGACAAGCTGGTCTCGGTGTACCAGGCCCACAATGCCCGCGTGCGCGAGGTCATCCCGCCCGAGCGCCTGCTGGTCTACGAGGTCGCCCAGGGATGGGAGCCGCTCTGCGCCTTCCTGGAGGTCGAGGTCCCGGACACGCCGATGCCGAAGGTCAACTCCACCGAGGAATTCCAGGGCCGGATCGACCACGAGATGGCGCGGCGGTTCGAGCCGGCGGCCGGATCCGCCTGACACCTCGTCCCGAGCGTCTGCGCGGAACCGCGGCCGCCAGGCGCCGTTAGGCCGGCCAGGAGCCGAGCGTACCCGTGGCCCAGACCAGCGACCCGCGCCAACGCACCTGGATCGCCTTCCTGGCGGGAGCGGTGGCCATGCTCGCCATCGTCCTGCTCTGGCTGGCGCTCAGCGGCGCGCATGGGCTGATGGGCGAAGCCCTGCGCGCCGACGTCGCGCTGCCGCGTGGGCCGGCCCTGCCGAACCCCGACGCCCCGCCGCCCGAGGGTCCGCACGTCCCCAAGCTCCCGCTGCCGACGCCGAGGTGAGGGGCGCTCGAAGCGCAACAGATGCTCCCCTCAGGGGGAGCTGTCGCGGAGCGACTGAGGGGTTTGAGGGACAGGGCAGCGGAGGGGCTTCAACCCCCTCCGGCCCTTCGGGCCACCTCCCCCTGAGGGGAGGATTGGCGCAGCCGCTCAGCCCGCCTGCTTCTCGAAGGCGGCGCTGATGATCATGTCGACGTCGTCGCCGATCAGCGGGACGTACTTGGTCACCCCGAAGTCGCTGCGCTTGATCTTGCCAGAGACCTCGAAGCCGACGGTGTAGGCCTTGTCGAGCGGATTGACGCCGGCGCCGTTGAACTTCGCATGCAGCACGACGGGCTTGGTCACCCCGTGCAGGGTGAGCTCGCCGGCGACGTCCGCCTGGCCCGGCCCGGTGAGAGTCACCTTCGAGGACTTGAAGCTGACGGTCGGGTACTTGGCCGCGTCCAGCCAGTCGGCGCTCTTCAGCTCGCCGTCGAGCACGGTGTTGGTGGTCTCAACCGAGGCGGTCGGCACGGTGACGGAGAGGCTGCTCGCCTCGGGCTTCGCCGGATCGAGGGTCAGGCCGCCGGAGGCGTGGGTGAAGTTCCCGTACCAGGTCGAGAAGCCCATGTGGTTCACCGCGAACAGCACACGGGTGTGGTTGGGCTCGACCTTGTAGGTCCCGGCCTGCACGGCGGCCGGCTCGCGGACGAGCTGGGCGAAGGACGGGGCGCTGAAGGCGACGGCGGCCAGGGCGGCGGCCCCGGCGAGGGCGAACGAACGGCGGGCGAGGGTGGGGGACATCCGGGACTCATCGAAGCGGAAAAGGAAGATGCCGAGATGAGCCTTTCCTGCGTGCGCGACTATCCGGTCATTGCGCAGAAGATTGTCTCCGATCCGGAAACGATCGCGATGCCGGCAGGCCTTCCGCCGCGGCGTCGATCTCCTATGCTGGCGGCAGCAAGGACGAAGGGGAGGGGCCGATGACCCGGCTGGTGAAGGTGGCCGACGCGGGCCACGTGCGGACGATCACTCTGGACCGCGCGGAGAAGAAGAACGCGCTCAGCCTGGAGCTGGCCTGGGGCGTGGTCGAGGCGGTCGACCAGGCGGCGGCCGAGGACAATGTCTGGGTGGTGGCGATCACCGGCTCGGGAGACGCCTTCTGCGCCGGCCTCGACCTGACGCCGGACTCCGAGCCCTACACGCCCTATTCGCCGATGACCGCCCAGCTCGACGACATCGGCTGGGTCGGTAACTTCCTGCTCGCCATCCGCAAGCGTTGCGACAAGCCGGTGGTCGGCGGGATCAACGGCGTGGCCGTTGGGGCGGGCCTCGGCCTCGCCATGGCCACCGACGTGCGCCTGATCGCCCGGTCCGCGCGGCTGATGGCCGGCTACACCCGGATCGGCGGATCGCCCGACGCGGGCCTGACCATCACCCTGCCGCAGGCCATGGGCTACGAGAAGGCCATGCGCTTCATGATGGAGAACCGCACCCTGGTCGGCGAAGAAGCCGTCGCCTGGGGCATGGCCGGCGAGGCGGTGGACGATGCGGCCTTCGCCGAGCGGCTGGCGGCCTACTGCGAGGAGCTCTGCGCCTGGTCGCCGATCACCCTGCGCCTGCTGAAGCGCGGCATGGTCCGCGCCATGGAAGGCGTCGAGATGGAGAGCCAGCTCCGCTACGAGGTCTCCAATATCCGTAAGGCGTTCGGCAGCGAGGACGGCCAGGAGGCCCGCCGCGCCTTCCTCGAGAAGCGCAAGCCCGTGTTCCAGGGCCGCTGAAGAACGGAGATCAGCTCTCCATGTAGCTCGGCAGCCAGCCCTCGTTGGCTTCGCGCAGGCGGGTGAGCGCCAGGCTGAAGAGGCCGGGGACGGCCACGACGTCGCCGCCAGCCTCGCCGACCACGTGGGCGTAGACGCCGCAGGCCTCGGCGGCCTGGAGCAGGGCGTCGGCGGCGGGGGTGGCCACGAGGTAGCGGCCCTGGTCCTCGCCGAACAGCCAGGCATGGGCCGGCAGCTCGTCGTGGGCGTTGAGCTGGACGCCCACGCCCGACGCCAGCGCCATCTCGGCGGCGCCGGCGATCAGGCCGCCGTCGGCGAGGTCGTGGACGACGCGGACCTGACCCGAGAGGATGGCGTCGCGCACAAAGTCGCCGGTCCGCTTCTCGGCCGTCAGGTCCACGGGCGGCGGGGCGCCGTCCTCGCGGCCGAGGACTTCGCGCAGGAACATCGAGGCGCCGAGTTCGCCCTCGGTCTTACCGATCAGCACCAGGTGGTCGCCGGCCTTCATGTTCGAAAAGTCGGCGTGGGCCGCGTAATCCTCGATCAGGCCGACGCCGCCGACCGTGGGCGTGGGCGGAATGGCCGCCCCGTTGGTCTCGTTGTAGAGGCTGACGTTCCCCGACACGACGGGGAAGTCGAGCGCCCGGCAGGCTTCGGCCATGCCGTCGATGGCGCGCACGATCTGGCCCATGATCTCGGGTCGTTCGGGATTGCCGAAGTTCAGGTTGTCGGTGATGGCGATCGGCGTCGCGCCCACGGCGGTGATGTTGCGCCAGGCCTCGGCCACCGCCTGCTTGCCGCCCTCGTAGGGGTCGTTCAGCACATAGCGCGGGGTGACGTCGGAGGTGACGGCGAGCGCCTTCTTCGTGCCGTGCACGCGCACTAGGCCAGCGTCCGCCCCGGTGGCCGAATCCTCCAGCGTGTCGGCCATGACGTGACGGTCGTACTGCTCCCAGATCCAGCGCTTGGAGGCCATGTCCGGAGCGCTCATCAGCCTGAGCACGGCGTCGGCGTAGTCGGCGGGTTCGGCCACGTCGGACGGAGCAAGCCGGGGCTGGGCCTTGGGGGCGGTCCAGGGACGGTCGTAGGCCGGGGCGTCGTCGAACAGCGGGGCGAGCGGCACGTCGGCGACCACCTCGCCCTTGTGGCGCAGCACCAGGTGGCCGGTCTCGGTGGTCTTGCCGATCACCGCGGCGTCGAGGCCCCACTTCTCGAAGATGCGATAGCCGTCGGCCTCGCGGCCGGGCTTGAGGATGGCCAGCATCCGCTCCTGGCTCTCCGACAGCATCATCTCGTAGGCGCTCATGCCCTCTTCGCGCTGGGGCACGGCGTCGAGGTCGAGCTCGACGCCGACGCCGCCCTTGCCGGCCATCTCGACCGAGGAGGAGGTCAGGCCGGCCGCGCCCATGTCCTGGATGGCGGCCACGGCGCCGGAAGCCATCAGCTCGAGCGTCGCCTCGATCAGGAGCTTCTCGGCGAAGGGGTCGCCGACCTGGACGGTCGGGCGCTTCTCCTCCGAGGCGTCGTCGAACTCGGCCGAAGCCATGGTCGCGCCGTGGATGCCGTCGCGGCCGGTCTTGGACCCGAAATAGACCACCGACAGGCCGGGCGCCGGGGCGGCCGAATAGAAGATCTTGTCGGCGTCGGCGAGGCCCACGCACATGGCGTTGACCAGGATGTTGCCGTCATAGCCGCGGTGGAAGTTGGTCTCGCCGGCGACGGTCGGCACGCCCACGCAGTTGCCGTAGCCGCCGATGCCGGCGACCACGCCGGAGACCAGGCGCTTGGTCTTCGGATGGCTGGGGTCGCCGAAGCGCAGGGCGTTGAGCAGGGCCACCGGCCGCGCCCCCATGGTGAAGACGTCGCGCATGATGCCGCCCACGCCCGTCGCCGCGCCCTGGTAGGGCTCGATGTAGGAGGGGTGGTTGTGCGACTCCATCTTGAAGATGCAGGCCAGCTTGGTCCCGTCGGGGCCGTCGCCGATGTCGATGACGCCGGCGTTCTCGCCCGGGCCGCAGATCACCTTCGGGCCGGTGGTCGGGAACTTGCCGAGTTGGCGCTTGCTCGACTTGTAGGAGCAGTGCTCCGACCACATCACCGAGAAGACCCCGAGCTCGACGTGGTTCGGCTCGCGGTTCAACCGCTTGACGATGAGGTCGTATTCCTCGGGCTTGAGCCCGAACTCGGCGGCCGTCTGGGCCATGGTCTTGGAGGGCTGGGCGCTCATGGGCGGGCTTCTAGCGGTCTTCGCGTCCAAGCGCGATAGGGGGGAACTCCGTATGCGCCCGCTGGTTGGTCCCCTGACGCCAGAGAGGCGCCGTCACAACGGAGCAGACCATGGCCAATCAGCAGCAGCAGGACCAGCAGCGCCAGCAGCAGCAACAGCAGCAGGCGGGCGGGCGCCAGCAGCAGCAATCCGGCAAGAAGGGCCAAGGCCAGGGCGGCCAATCGGGCATGTCCCAGAACGGCCAGAACCAGCAGCGCCGCGACGGGCGGCACTGAGCCCTAGCCACTCACCCAAACGACCAAGGGCGGCCGCAAGGCCGCCCTTTCTCTTTGAACCGTGGATTGGTCAGGCGCTGGCGAGGGCGCTCTGGAAGAGGATGGCGCCGTCGGCGCTGCCGAGTTCGGGTTCGAATGCGCGGTCGGGGTGGGGCATCATGCCGAGGACATTGCCGCGGCCGTTGACAATCCCGGCGATGTTGCGGGCCGAGCCGTTGGGGTTGTTCACATAGCGGAACACCACCTGGCCCTCGCCCTCGAGACGGTCGAGGGTGGTCTCGTCGGCGAAGAAGTTGCCCTCGCCGTTGCCGATGGTCATGGCCACCTGGCGGCGGCCCTTGTAGCCGGCGGTGAACCGGGTCTGGGCGTTGGTGACCTCGAGTTCGATCGGCGCGCAGTTGTACTTCAGGTGGTCGTTGCGCAGGAGGGCGCCGGGCAGTAGCCCGGCCTCGCAGAGGATCTGGAAGCCGTTGCAGATGCCGACGGTGGCGACGCCGCGCTCCGCCGCGGCCTTCACCTCCGGCATGATCGGCGACAGCGCCGCCATCGCCCCGCAGCGCAGGTAGTCGCCGTAGGAAAAGCCGCCCGGCAGCACGATGAGGTCCACCCCCTCCGGCAGGGCCGTCTCCTTGTGCCAGACCATGGACACCTCGGCGCCGGTGGAGCGCTCGATGGCGACCTTGCAGTCGCGGTCGCAGTTGGATCCGGGGAAGACGATGACGGCGGCTTTCATCGGGGGTCCTTCGAGGCGGCGACCTTCAAGTGGTCGGAGGGGCAGGCGGCGTCAAGACTCACCGACGCCCCATTCAGCGTTGCCCAGGTCACCTGTGCCACGCCTTCAGCCCGTCCAGGTAGCCGAGGAGCTGCTGGTAACCCTTGGGATCGCCATAGGGACAGCCGGTGGTCTTCACCTCATGGCCGACCGCCTTCTGCATCATGATCGCCGGATGGCCCGGGGCGCCGGGCTCGGTGATCAGGTACGAAGTCGCCCCGTCCTCGCTGGAATAGTAGCGGTAGGGCTCGGCCGGATCCTTCGGCGCGGCCTTCAGGCCAGGCTGGGCGGTGATCCGCTGCGCCTGGGTCTCGAAGGACTGGCCGCAGTCGAGGGGCAGGGGCTCGGCGCCGTGGCTGGCGGGCTTTTGCGAGCAGGCGCAGAGCGGCAGGGTGATCGAGATGGCGAGGACGAGGACCGCCCTCACGCCACCTCCACGCGGTAGCTTTCAATCACGGTGTTGGCGAGCAGCTTCTCGCACATGGCCTTGACCTCGGCCTCGGCGGCGGCGGCGTCGCCGGCCTTGAGGTCGAACTCGATCGTCTTGCCGACCCGGACATGCTCCACCGAGGGCCAGCCGAGGCCGTGCAGCGCCTGCTCGACCGCCTTGCCCTGCACGTCGAGGACGCCGGGCTTCAGGAACACGTGAACCTTGGCGCGCACTAGTGGAGGCCCCCTTGGATGACGGTCGGCATCTCCTTCATGATGCCGAGGCGGCGAGCCACTTCGGTGTAGCTCTCGATGACGTTGCCGAGGTCGCGGCGGAAGCGGTCCTTGTCCAGCTTCTCGTTGGTCGTGGAGTCCCACAGCCGGCAGCTGTCCGGGCTGATCTCGTCGGCGAGGATGACGCGGGAGAAGTCGTTCTCCCAGACCCGGCCGAACTCGATCTTGAAGTCGACGAGGGTGATGCCGACCGCGCCGAACATCCCGGTCAGGAAGTCGTTCACCCTGAGGGTGAGGGCCATGATGTCGTCGATCTCCTGGGTCGAGGCCCAGTTGAAGGCGGTGATGTGCTCCTCGGCGACCATCGGGTCGTGGAGCTTGTCGTCCTTCAGGCAGAACTCGATGATCGAGCGCGGCAGGGGGTTACCCTCCGGCACGCCGAACCGGTTCGAGAACGAGCCCGCGGCGATGTTCCGGCAGATCACCTCCAGCGGGATGATCTCGACCTCGCGGATCAGCTGCTCGCGCAGGTTCAGCCGGCGGATGAAGTGGTTCTGGACCCCGATAGAGTTCAACCGGGTCATGATGAACTCGCTGATCCGGTTGTTGATCACGCCCTTGCCCTCGAGGACGGCCTTCTTGGTGGCGTCGAAGGCGGTGGTGTCGTCCTTGAAGTACTGGATGAGGGTGCCGGGCTCAGGACCTTCGTAGAGGATCTTGGCCTTGCCCTCGTAGATCTTCTTCCGGCGGGTCATCGTCTAAAGCCTTCTCCGTGGGCGGGGCTCGCCGGTCGGCGGAATGAAAAAAGCGCGCGGGTGATCCTCGCGCGCGGATCCGACTCGGCCTCTCGCCCAATTGAGGCGGGCGGAAATTAGCCGAAGGGCGCCCATTCCGCAAACCTCGCAAAACGAGTTCCCTTTCGATTGCGGCCCCGGCGTGCTCAGGATATGTGAGCGCCCGTCGCGCCGCATACCCGGGGACCAGATGACCACCTTCGACGATCGTGAACAGGGTTTCGAGAAGAAGTTCGCGCTCGATCAGGAGCAGGAGTTCAAGGCCACTGCTCGCCGCAATCGCGCGCTGGGCAAGTGGGCCGCGGGCCTGATGGGCCTGGAAGGCAAGCACGTCGACGAATACGCCCAGGCGGTGGTGAAGTCCGATTTCGAGCTGCCCGGCGACGAGGACGTGCTGCGCAAGGTGTTCGAGGACCTCAAGGGCTCTGGCGTCAACGTCACCGAGGGCGACGTGCGCATGAAGATGGCCGAGCTGCTCGCCCAGGCCCGCGAAGAGGTGAAGAAGGGCTGATCCGCCCGTTGCCGCCTGGCGCCTGCGCGGCTCTCTGACGTCGATAGCTCAAGCCGCGCCGAATATCCGACCCGCACGCTCTTGCCCCGTTCACCCTGCTCGGGAACCGTCGTTTAAGGCGAGGCGGTGATCCTGCTCGCTCCTGGCGGGAGCGACCCATGCAGCCCTTTCGACGTCTCCTTCTCGCCCTCGTTGGCGGTCTCGCTCTGTTCGCTGCAGCGGCGCGCCCCACCGCCGCTGCATCCGCTGCGCCGGCGCTTGAGGCAGGCGATCCGGTCATGGCCCCGCAGGTCGCGCTGGCCGCCTTCCTTACCCAGCGTGGTGGCGAGGAGGGCGACATCCTCGAGATGCTCGAGCCGGCGATCAAGGACGCCGACCTGTTCGCCCGCATGCCCGCCAGCCGGCGCTATCAGCTGGCGGCTCTCTATGCGGCGGCGGCCTATCGCCTGGGCGAGTGGGACGCTGCGCACAAGGCTTCCGTCCTCGCCACGGAGCAGGCGCAGGCGGGTCCCGAGGATTGGGACCGGCGCTTCCACGTGGCGATCCTCGCCGGCGACGGAGCGGACGCCTACCAGTCTTTCCAGCGGCTGATGGGGCGCGAGCCCCTGCTGTCGCTCTCCGGTCGCCAGCTGGAACGCTTCGACCGCCTGCTCGGCGAACTGCCCGACGCGCGTCAGGCGCGCCTCGCCCTCGGCCGGGAGATGGAGCGCGAGGCGTGGGAGCCCGCGTTCGTCATCTACGACCCCAGCCGCGTGTGGCTCGACTACGCGCGGGCGCTCGACGAATCCGGAGACCGCCGCAAGGCGGCCGCCATCGCCCGCCGGATCACCGATCCCACCCTGGTCATGGCCGTGCAGGCCGACCCGCGCTTTGACGACCTCGTCCGCGCCACCCCCACGCTCGGCGACGCCCGCGCAGCCGCGGAGCGCTATCTCGCCCAGTCCCACGACTACATGCGGGAGAACCCCCGCATGCTGAACGGCCGCGTCGCAGAGGCGCGCGCCCTCGTCATCCTCGGCCGCTCCTCCGAGGCCCTTAAGCTCCTCGACGAGGCGGTCCAGGCCCTGGGCGCCGGCCCGCGCCGCCAGCCCGCCTTCGACGACATGGACGACGAGCCGGTGCTTCAGTATTGGCGCAGCGCCGCCATGATCGACGAGGGCCGACTCGGCGAGGCCATCGGGGCCCGCACGGCCGCCGCCGCCTGCCATTGCTCCGGCCTCGATGCGGTGATGCTGGCGCAGGCGCTGCTGGAGGCCGGCCGCGCCAAGGAGGCCAAGCGCTGGCTGGATCAGGCAAGCGACAACGGCTTGGGGCTGGAGGACCGCATGCTGCTGGCCAAGACCCGCGCCTGTGTCGCCGTTGAAGCCGGCGCCGGGACCGACGCCGCGGCGATGAACTTCCTGGTCCGTCACGAACGCTGGGCGCCGGCGGCGATGATCGAGGCCTTGCTCTGCGCGGGCGATTTCGATGGGGCGGCGGCCGCGCTCGTGCGCCAACTCGAGGACCCGGAAAGTCGGATCGACGCCCTGGCCGGGCTGCAGGCCTATGGGCCGGAGCCGAACCCCTGGAGCCATAGGATCAGGCTCCGGGCGGCCTGGGCGCGCCTCGCCGCGCGGCCGGACGTGCGCGCCGCCCTCGCCAAGGTTGGCCGCCGGAACGCCTACGACCTGCGAAGCCTGCCGGTGATCGGCTGAGGGCGCGGCCGCCCGCTAGCCGCCCGGGTGCAGGCCCGGCGCTTCCTGGCCCGTGCGGGCGACATATTCCGAATAGCCGCCGCCGTACTGATGGACGCCCTCAGGCGTCAGCTCCAGCACCCGGTTCGACAGGGCCGACAGGAAATGGCGGTCGTGCGAGACGAACAGCATGGTGCCTTCGAAATCCGCCAGGGCCGCGACCAGCATCTCCTTGGTCGCCATGTCCAGGTGGTTGGTCGGCTCGTCGAGGACCAGCAGGTTCGGCGGATCGAACAGCATCTTGGCCATGACCAGGCGCGCCTTCTCCCCGCCGGAGAGCACGCGGCAGGGCTTTTCCACGTCGTCGCCTGAGAAACCGAAGCACCCGGCCAGGGTGCGCAGGGCGCCCTGGCCCGCCTGCGGGAACGACCCGTCCAGGGACTCGAAGATCGTCTCCTCGCCGTCCAGCAGGTCCATGGAGTGCTGGGCGAAGTAACCCATCCTGACGCTGGCCCCGAGGCTGACCGTGCCCTTGTCCGGCGCGGCGGCGCCGGCCACGAGCTTCAGCAGGGTCGACTTGCCGGCCCCGTTGGCGCCCAGCACGCACCAGCGCTCCTTGCGCCGCACCAGGAAGTCGAGGCCCTCGTAGATCGGCTGCTCGCCATAGCCCTTGTGGACATTGCGCAGGCTGATCACGTCGTCGCCCGACCGCGGCGGGCTCCGGAACTCGAACTGCACCGACTGGCGCCGGCGCGGCGGCTCGACCCGCTCGATCTTGTCGAGCTTCTTCACCCGGCTCTGGACCTGGGCGGCGTGCGAGGCGCGCGCCTTGAACCGTTCGATGAACTTGATCTCCTTGGCCAGCATGGCCTGCTGGCGCTCGTACTGCGCCTGGCGCTGCTGCTCGCTGAGCGCGCGCTGCTGCTCGTAGAAGTCGAGGTCGCCCGAATAGGTGATCAGCGAACCGCCGTCGATCTCCACCACCTTGCCGATGATGCGGTTCATGAAGGCGCGGTCGTGCGAGGTCATCAGCAGCGCGCCGTCGTAGTTCTTGAGGAAGGCCTCCAGCCAGATCAGGCTTTCCAGGTCGAGGTGGTTGCTCGGCTCGTCCAGCAGCATGGCGTCGGGGCGCATCAGGAGGATGCGGGCCAGGGCCACGCGCATCTTCCAGCCGCCGGAGAGCAGGCCGACGTCGCCGTCCATGCGCTCCTGGCTGAAGCTCAGGCCCGCCAGCACCTCGCGGGCGCGGGCCTCCAGCGCATAGCCGTCGAGCTCCTCAAACCGGCCCTGCACCTCGCCATATCGCTCGATGACGGCGTCCAGCTCATCGGCCCGATCCGGATCGACCATGGCCGCTTCAAGGGCCGCCATCTCCGTGGCGAGAGCGCTGACCGGACCGACCCCGTCCATCACCGCGGCGACCGCGCTCTGGCCGGACATCTCGCCGACGTCCTGGCTGAAGTAGCCGATGGTCATGCCGGGATCGATCGCGACCAGCCCGTCGTCAGGCTCCTCCTGGCCGGTGATCATGCGGAACAGGGTCGTCTTGCCGGCGCCGTTCGGGCCGACGAGCCCGACCTTCTCCCCCTTCTGGACGCCCATCGAGGCTTCGATGAACAGGATCTGGTGGCCGTTCTGCTTGGAGATGTTGTCGAGGCGGATCATCGGGCGGTCTGCTAGCCCGCCGCCGACGAGAACGCCAGGGGCGGGCCCCGCGCGTCTTGTCCCAGGTGCGGCGTTTTTCAGAGGAGACGATGCGCTCGGAAACAGACGGAACGTCGGAGCGCCGCGCGATCGGACGACTTGCCTCAGGCGCGCCAAGTCGCCCCCGATCAGCCTATTGCTAAGCCTACATCTCGGCGATGCGCGGGGGGGAGTCGTAGCTCATCCGAAACGAGCACTCGGCGCCCCGTAACTGGCGGGGGAACCGTCTCCGGCAGGCCGCGTTGAGCGCCCGCCTGCCCATGGCCGCTCCCCCGCCCTCCCTCGACCGCGCCTTCGTCCGGCGCACTGCTTTCCAGTTCGCGCTGGCCGCGGCCCTGTTCCTGGCCTGGCAGCTCGCCAGCGTCTTCGCACTCGTGTTCGGGGCGATCGTGGTGGCCGTGCTGTTCCGCAGTCTCGCAGACCCGATCCGCGATCACACCCCACTCGGGGACCGATGGGCCCTGGCCGCTGCGGTGATCGTGATCGCGGGGGTGATCGGCGCTTCGGCCTGGTTGTTCGGTTCGGTCATGGTCGCCCAGTTCGGTGAACTCGCCAGCCGTCTGCCGCACTCGATGGCCGACCTTCGGCAGCTCGTCAGCGGCCTGCCGTTCGGCGACCGGTTCGCTGCTCAGCTCCAGGACGCCGGCGACCTGACAGCCCAGTTCAAGGGGCTGGCGGGACGCATCGGCGGCTACGCGGTGAGCTTCGCGGGCGCTATCACCAACCTGGTGCTGGTGATCTTCGCCGGGCTCTTCATGGCTATCGAGCCGGGCAAGACCCGCGACGGCCTGGCTCTGCTGTTCCCCAAGGCGCCGCGGGCGGCGGTGACGGAGGCGCTGGACGCCTGCGGCCGATCTTTGCAGCTGTGGCTGCGCGGCATGCTTGTGGACATGGCCTTCGTCGGGGTGCTGACTGGGCTCGGCGCCTGGCTCGTCGGCCTGCCCTCGCCCCTCGCGCTCGGCCTCATCGCCGCGCTCCTGGACTTCGTGCCGTTTATCGGGCCGGTCGCCTCGATCATTCCGGGCGTGCTGCTGGCCATCCCCAGCGGCGGCGAGACCGTCGCCTGGACGCTGCTGATGTACATCGCCGTGCAGCAGCTCGAGGGCAACGTCATCTATCCGTTCGTGCAGAAGCGGGCGGTCGACCTGCCGCCGGTGCTGTCGCTGGTGGCGGTGCTCGCCTTCGGGGTCCTGATCGGACCCCTGGGGGTGGTGCTCGCCACGCCGATGCTGGTCGTCCTCTACACCCTGGTGCGGGTGCTCTATTTGCGCAACACGCTGGGCGAGCCGGTCTCCGCGCCCGGCCTGCCGGCGTCCACGGATCAGCGCCGCGGCCGTGAGGATCCGTGAGGTCCCGGATTCGAAGGGGCTGTTTCACCGGCCCAGGAATGGGCGGCTCACCTTCTTCGGCACGATCTGCGACCAGGCCTCGAGCACCAGCTCGCCAAGCTCGGCCTCGTCGAGGTGATCGAGCTCCACCCAGCTCCAATGCACCGTCGCCACCTTGCACCTGGCGAAGGTCTGCGGCCGCACCTCGAACAGGAGTTCCTGACGGCCCCGGTCGAGCTTCATGATCGCTCGACCGTCGGTGAACAGGGCGAAGGTCTTCTTGCCGACGTTGAACCACGGGTCGCCCTTGTAGGCGACCTCATGGGCGCCCGGCAGGGCCAGGCTCAGGCGGCGGAGGTCTTCGAGGGTTGCGATCGGGCCGTCTCCTCGCCGAACACGCGGGCGAAGATAACGTCGACGTTCTTGAAGTGGTAGCCGAGGTCGAACAGCTCCTTGAGCTCGGCCTCGGAGAGGGTGACCTCCGGGTCGGCCATCAGGAAGTCGAGGAAATTGCCCTCGCCGCGCCAGACCTTCATGGCGTTGCGCTGCACGGCCGCGTAGGCGCCCTCGCGCGAGACGCCCTTCTGGGTGAGGGCCAGGAGCACGCGCTGCGAGTGAACCAGGCCACCGAGGCGATCGAGGTTCTTCAGCATGTTCTCCGGATAGACCAGCAGCCGGTCGACGACGTTCGCGAGCCGGCGCAGGGCGAAGTCGAGGTGGACCGTGGCGTCTGGAGCGATGCCGCGCTCGACGGAGGAGTGGCTGATGTCGCGCTCGTGCCACAGGGCGACGTTCTCCAGCGCCGGGACCGCGGCCGAGCGGATCAGGCGGGCGAGGCCCGTCAGGTTCTCGGTGAGGATCGGGTTGCGCTTGTGCGGCATGGCCGAGGAGCCCTTCTGGCCCTTGTCGAAGTACTCTTCGGCTTCCAGCACCTCGGTGCGCTGCAGGTGGCGGATCTCGACGGCCAGGCGCTCCATGGAGGAGGCGACCACGGCGAGGGCCGAGAAGTAGGCGGCGTGGCGGTCGCGCGGAATCACCTGGGTGGACACCGGTTCCACCGCCAGGCCCATCTTGTCGGCGACATAGGCTTCGACCCGCGGGTCGACGTTGGCGAAGGTGCCGACCGCGCCCGAGATGGCGCAGGTGGCGATCTCGAAGCGGGCCATGGCCAGGCGCTCCTTGGCGCGCTGGAACTCGGCGTAGTGACCGGCGAGCTTGAGGCCGAAGGTGGTCGGCTCGGCGTGGATGCCGTGGCTGCGGCCGACGGTGGGCGTCATCTTGAACTCGAAGGCGCGCTTCTTCAGCGCCGCCAGGACGAGGTCGACATCCTCGATCAGCAGGTCGGTGGCGCGGGCGAGCTGCACCGCCAGGGCCGTGTCGTTGACGTCCGAGGAGGTCATGCCCTGGTGCAGAAAGCGGGCCTCGGGCCCGACCACCTCGGTGACGTGGGTGAGAAAGGCGATGACGTCGTGCTTCACCTCGCGCTCGATCTCGTCGATGCGATCGGCGTCCCAGATGGCGTCCTGGCCCTTTTCCCAAATGACCCGCGCGGCTTCCTCGGGGATCACCCCCAGCTCGGCCATGGCCGAGGCGGCGTGCGCCTCGATCTCGAACATGATCTTGAACCGGCTCTGGGCGGACCAGATGTCGGCGGCTTCCTTGCGCGCGTAACGAGGGATCATGGGCGGGGTGTGTCGCGCGGGGCGGCGAAAGTCAAATGCCGCTCACTCGGTGTCATCCCGGAAAGCGCGCCAGCGCTTGTCCGGGACGACACCTGGGTGGGTTCAGTCCGCCTCGCCGCGGTCGGCGCGGGCCTTGGCCATGGCGGTCTTCAGGCCGAAGGAGGCGATCAGGTAGTGCAGCGCGCCCCACAGGCTGACGGCGTAGGCGAGGATCACGCCCTGGCGGGTGGCCAGCACCAGCGAGCTGGAACAGGCGGCCTTGGCCGCGGCGTCGGCGGTCTTCGGCGCGACGCCGCCGGGGCAGGCGGCCTGGAAGTCGGCCACGTGGCTCGCGAACATGCCCTGCACCGCGGCCCACATCCCCGGCTGGTCCGGATGGGCGAAGTGGTAGGCGGCGAGGTGGTCGATGACCAGGCCGGTGATCGGCGGGCCGCCGCCGAGCGCGATCAGGTTCAGGAAGAAGAACATCACCGCCGTCGCCGTCGCCCGGCGATGGGTCGGCACCATGTTCTGGACGATGCCGAACGACGGGCCGAGGTAGGTGTAGGAGAACAGGCCCGGCAGCAGCAGGAAGAAGGCGGCCACGGTCGGGGTCGGAGCGGTGTAGATGCCGACGATGAAGGGGTAGGCGAGGGTGATGCCGATCGCCGGCACCAGGGCGTGCCACCGGGTCCCGAACCTCGCCAGCCGGTCGGTGAGGAAGCCGCCGGCGATGGTGCCGACGCCCTGGCTGAGGCCGCCGATCAGACCGACCATCAGGCCCACCTGGGCGTAGCTCATGTGGAAGGCGCGGATGAAGTAAGGCTGGACGAACTGGCCGCCGCCGTAGCCGGCGAAGGAGACCAGGGTCACCCCCAGCACCACGTTGAGCACCGGCCAGACCCCGAACAGGGTCTTGATGACCCCGCCCATCTCCTTGAATTCCTGAGCCAGCGTCGGCGCCGGCTTGGCCGGCTCGTCGGGGCTGACGTCTTCGGCCAGGGTCGGGTGCGGCTCGGGCTCCGAGTGGCCGCGCGGCGGCTCCTTGATCAGCATCTTGATCAGCAGGGCGATGAGCACGCCCGGGATGCCGACGATGAAGAAGGCCACGCGCCAGGAGAAGTTCTGCGCCAGGTAGCCGCCCATCACCGCGCCGATCATGGTGCCGAGCGGGATGCCGAACGAATAGACGCTGAGCGCGGAGGCGCGCTTCTTGGGCTCGTAGTAGTCGCTGATCAGCGAGTGGGCGGGGGGCGACAGGCCGGCTTCGCCGACGCCGACGCCGAAGCGGTAGAAGGCCAGGGTCGCAAACGAGCCCGCCGTGCCGCACAGCGCGGTGAAGGCCGACCAGATGACGATGGCGCCGGAGATGATGTTCACCCGGCTGAACCGCTCGGCGAGCCGCGCCAGGGGGATGCCGAGGAAGGTGTAGAGCAGGGCGAAGTAGAGCCCGCCGAGCAGGCCGAGCTGGGTATCGGTGATCTTCAGGTCGACTTTGATCGCCTGGCCGATGGAGGCGATGATCGTGCGGTCGATGAAGTTGAAGGTGTAGGCCGTGACGAGCAGCACCAGCACCAGGCGCTTGTAGCCGTCGGAGTACACTGGCTTGCCGGCGCCAGCCTTGGTGGTGGATTTGCTCATCCTTGAAATCGTTTCCCCGACGGCCGCGAAATTGTGCGGCTATTGTTGATTTGAAGGGGAGGTTAGCCGCGCGGCCGGGCGCGAGGAAAGGGGGCTCGGGCCGCGCCGATCCTTTTCTTTTGAATTATCCGGCTGCGCAGGCCGTCGCGGCCTCGTCATCCCAGAAGGCGAGTACGCCCAGGGCCGCCAGGCGGACCAGCATGCGGTGCAGGTTGGTGAGGTTGTTCATCAGCCCATGCTCGCCGCTGCCCCCCTGGCCGAGCTGTTCGAGGGCCGCGAGCAGGCCTCCCTCGACCTTGCGGCAGAAGCCGTGCTGCTCGAGCTTGGCCACGTGCCGGCGCACGGTTTCGGGGGGGAGACCGACCCGTTTGGCGAGGGTGAGGGCGCGGATCGGCCGACGCTTGTCATCGGACATCGGCCCTTCGTAGGCGGTCTCGCTCGCCGACAGGTGCTCGGCGTTGGCGTGGGCCATCTCGAGCAGGATCAGACCGGTCACCGGATCGCCCAACCGGCGCATGAAGCCGTCGATCACCCGCAGCGAATATTCGGAGAGCTGGCGGTTTGCGAGGCGGACGGGCGCGCGTTCGTGGCGCGGCGCCTCGGGCGGGCGCACGTCGAGGCCGGCCAGCCCGCCGAGCGCCTTGATCTCGAAATAGAGCCGCTTCATCCGCTCGTACCGGGCGGTGGCGACGATGTCGTAGAAGGGGTTGTGCAGCGTCCCGGCGGGCACCACCACGCCCTTGGGGGTCGCCTGAACCGCGCCCAGTTCGATCAGCCGGGTCACCCGTCGGCGCACCGTCTCGTAGGGCATGCGCAGGGAGGCGGCGATTGCGTTCACCGATACTGGGCGGCGCAGCTCGTCCGGCGGGGGATCGTCGAGCGTCGCATAGCGGGCGGTCAGCTCCGGATCCTGGTTGAAGGGCGCCAGGTTGGAGTCGACGATGATCGTCAGGAGCAGCGGGTCGACGATGTCGCCCGCGCCGCCGCGGCTCATCGAGAAGGTGTCCACCAGGAAGCCCAGGGACGCGCGTCCGATCCGCCAGAGCTGCGGCGCGGCGCCCGCGTGCGGGCCGGGTGTGGAGCCTCCCATGATTCAAGGTTGAGCTTCGAATCGCGGTGCGGCAAGCGCGCGGAAGGCGAGCGCGACGCCTCAGGGGTGAATTCCTGCCGCTCGTCGTGAGGCGCAAACAATTACAAAGATAGCGTTGACTACTGAAAGTGCGCCCGCTTTGATCCGCTCGTCGGTGGGTATGGGAGCGGCCGGATGGGCGACTGGAGCAATTGGTCGGGAAGCGTGCGCGCCAGGCCGGCGCGGATGGCGCAGCCTGAGAGCCTCGAGGAGCTGCAGGGCCTGGTGCGGGAGGCGAGCGCCGTCCGCGTCGCGGGCGCCGGCCACTCCTTCATGCCGCTCTGCGAGACCGACGGCCTCCTGCTCAATCTCGAGAACCTCGCCGGACGCCTAGCCGTCGCCAAGGACCGCAGGACGGTGAGCGCGCCGGCGGGCTGGAGCCTGAAGAAGCTCACCGCCGAACTCTGGGCCGAGGGCCTCTCCCTGCCGAACCAGGGCGATGTGAACCCGCAGGCCCTGGCCGGCGCCCTGGCCACGGGGACCCACGGCACCGGCCGTGACCTCGGCAGCCTCTCGACCCTCGCCCACGGCTTCACCCTCGTCATGGCCGACGGGACCGTGAAGACCTGCAGCCGCACCGAGAACCCCGAGCTCTTCGAGGCCCAGCGCCTGGGGCTGGGCATGCTGGGCGTGGCGGTGGAGGCCGTCATCGACGTCCTGCCGGCCTACAGGCTGGAGGAGCGTATCGAGAAGATCCCCTTCGCCGACGCCAAGGTCCGCTTCGAGGAGATCGCTCGGACGCATCGGCACGCCGAGTTCTTCGTCTTCCCCTATTCCGACCAGGTGATCCTGAAGACGCTGCAGCCCACCGAGGCGGAGGACACCAAGGATCGGACCACCGACGTGGACGAGACGCCGTTCCGCATCGCCAACGAGATCGCCGCCCGCACGCCCTTCCTGATCCCGACCCTGCAGCGCGGGATGATGCGGGCGCTGGGGCCCGGCCGCCGCGTCGGGCCGGCCTACCAGATCTTCCCCTCCGAGCGGACGGTGCGCTTCGAGGAGATGGAGTACGAGCTGCCGCGAGCGAACGGCCTGCGGGCGCTCGAGGAGGTGATCCGCTGGATTCGCGCGGGCAAGAAGCCGGTGGCCTTCCCCTTCGAGTTCCGCTGGGCGGCCGGCGACGACATCTGGCTCTCGCCGTTCAACAAGGGACCGGGGGCGTCGATCTCCATGCACCAGTACGCCAAGATGCCCTGGCAGGGGCTGTTCAAGGAGGCCGAGGCGATCTTCCGGGCGCACGGCGGGCGGCCGCACTGGGCCAAGCGCCACACCCTCTCGCGCCATGACGTGGACATGCTCTATCCCATGGCCGAGCGGTTCCGGCAGGTGCGCCGCGCGGCCGACCCCGAGGGCAAGTTCCTCAACGGCCATCTGTCCGACCTGTTCGTCTGAGGAGCGCGCCCGTGAGCCCGGAACCCGTGAAGTTCCAATCCGACGACGTCCGCCTGCACGGCCACCTGATCGGCCGCCAGGGGTCGCGCCTGGATCTCAACACCCCCGTGCTGGTGATCGACGAGGCCGCGCTGTCGGCCAATATCGAGCGGATGGCGGCCCTGGCCAAGGCCAAGGGCGTTCGCTTGCGGCCCCACGCCAAGACCCACAAGAGTGTCGAGATCGCCCGCCGCCAGGTGGCCGCCGGCGCGGTCGGGGTGTGCTGCGCCAAGCTCGGCGAAGCCGAGGCCCTGGCGGCCGGCGGCATCGAAGGGCTGCATGTCACCTCGCCGGTGGTCGCCGCCCCGGGCCTCAAGCGCCTCGGCGAACTGAACAAGGTGAGCGCCGGGCTGTCGGTGGTCGCCGACGATCCCAGGAACGTCGACGCCTTGGCCAAGATCGCGACGCCCGAGCGTCCGCTGGGCGTGTTCGTCGATATCGACCCGGGAATCCACCGCACCGGCGTCACCTCCTCGGAGAAGGCGGTGGAGCTCGCCCGGCGGATCCAGTCGCACGCCGCCCTGCGCTACGAGGGCGTACAGATGTACTGCGGCCGCGAGCAGCACATCGAATCCTTCGCCGAGCGGCGAGCCGCGATCGCCGAGCGCATGGACTATCTGCGCGCCATCCTCGCCGACCTCGAGGCGGCGGGCGCCAAGCCGGCGATCGTCACCGGCGGCGGCACCGGCACCCACCTGATCGACCTGGAGCTGGGCGTGCTCAACGAGCTGCAAGTAGGCTCCTACATCTTCATGGACGACCAGTACGCCGCCTGCGAGCTGGGCGCCGACGGCGCAGCCTCGTCCTTCGAGCGCAGCCTGTTCGTGGAGACGCGCGTGGTCAGCGCCAACAGCCCGGGCCTCGTCACCCTCGACGGCGGGTTCAAGGCCTTCGCCACCGAGGGCAAGCCGCCGACGCCCGCCGCCGGCGGTCCGCAGGGCGCGGTGTTCTTCATGGGCGACGAGCACTCGGCCCTGGTCGCGCCCGGCATCGAACAGGCGCTCGCCATCGGCGACATGGTGCGGCTGAACCCGCCGCACTGCGATCCGACAGTGGAGCACTATGAAAGCTACCACCTGCTGCGCGGCGACACGCTGGTGGACATCTGGCCGGTCAGCGCCCGCGGCCGCGCCCGCTAGGATGGCCCTGCGCCCTGCGAAGGCCGGCCGTGCGCCGCCCCGCCAAGAGCGGGCGGTGCAGACCTATGAGCGCCTGCTGGACGTGGCCGGCGAGCTGCTGGGCGAGGTCGGCATCGAGCGGATCTCCACCAACCTGATCTGCGCCCGCGCCGGGATGACGCCGCCGGCCCTCTATCGCTACTTCAAGGACAAGTACGCGGTGCTGGAAGCCCTCGGCCACAGGCTGATGGACCGCCAGAACCAGGTGCTGTTCGCCTGGCTGGAGCGCCACGCGCCGAATGGCCCCGAGGCCCTGGCGGCGCATGTGGAAGAGCTGATGCGCGAGACGGCGGGCGTGACCGCCGCCGAGCCCGGCGCGGTGTGGGTGCTGCGCGCGCTGCGGGCCGTGCCCCAGCTCGCCTCGGTCCGCGTCGAGTCCCACCGCCTGGTCACCGACCGGATGGTGGAGGCCTACGGTCCGCTGCTGCCCGACATGCCGCGCGAGGTGCTTTGGCGGCGGGTGCGCATCGCCGTCGAGCTGGGCTTCGCACTCGACGAGATGCTGACCGAGGAGGACCGCATCGCCCGCGACGACCTCTTCCGCGACGCCGCGGCGCTGATGAGGCACGCCCTCCAGCCCTGACAGCTTCAGGGGGCGGTCAGGTCCGCCAGCTTCTGGACCGTGTTCCAGTTGCGGCTCGTGCCGCGCAGGCCGAGCGCCCGCTCGATGACCTGCCCGGTGAGCTTGGATGTCCCCATGCCCGCGCCATAGGCGATGTAGAGGCTGCGCGGACCCGGGTGCACCGCCTCGGGCCCGACGATGCGCGCGCGCAGGGCCTCGACGTCGGGCGCCGCCGGCTCGCCTTTGAGGAACAGCACG
The DNA here is from genome assembly GCF_003254475.1 of Phenylobacterium soli. NCBI lineage: Bacteria > Pseudomonadati > Pseudomonadota > Alphaproteobacteria > Caulobacterales > Caulobacteraceae > Phenylobacterium > Phenylobacterium soli. The sequence continues at coordinate 3,360,357 of NZ_QFYQ01000001.1, read as the reverse complement.
AGGAGGGCGCTCGGCCTGTCGCGCGCCATGTCGGCGAACGGGTTGGCGGCGAGGGTCGCCTTGAGGGCCTCGTGATCGCGTACGAAGACCTCGGTGGCGAGGCCGAAGCTGTCCTTCAGCGCGGCCTCGAGCTGAGCCTCGACGGTGGCGGCCGCGGCGTCGGTCCCGATCACCGCCGAGCCGGCGGCGCCGAGGGTCTGGGGCGCCTCGAAGTCGAGGCCGCTCAGCAGCGCCTTGAAGTCGGCCATGGGCAGCTTGCCGGTCCCGCCGACATTGACCGCGCGCAGCAGGACCGCGTGTCGCTTCATCGTCTCGATCGTCCCGTCAGCGGCTCGCCGCTTCCCATTCCCTGAACTCGGGCGTCTCGAGAAGCCGCTCGGCGTATTCGCCCGCCGCGCCCGCGTCGCCGTAGTCGGACAGCATGACCCCGTAGGTCCGGAAGCGGGTGGCGACCGGGGTGTAGAAGGCGTCGGCGATCGACCAGTCGCCGGCCAGGAACGGGCCCTTGTGACGGGCGAGCATGTCGCTCCACATGGCGACGATCCGGCGGATGTCCTTGTGCGTCGCTTCGGAGAGCTCGACGGCGCGCGGCGTCGCGGTGAGGTCCATGGGGCACTCGCCGCGCAGAGACGAGAAGCCGGAGTGCATCTCCGCCGCCGCGGCCCTGGCGCGGGCGCGGCCCGCCGGGTCCGACGGCCAGAGCGAGGGGACCCTTTCCGCAAGGTATTCGCTGATCGCCAGGCTGTCCCAGACGGTCAGGTCGCCGTCCTTGAGCACCGGCACCAGGCCGGAGGGCGAATGGGGGCGGATCGCTTCGGAGGTCACCCCGTCTTCGCGCAGGGGCACCTCGATCTCGGTGAACGGCAGGCCCGAGCGCTTGATGACCAGCCACGGCCGCAGCGACCAGGTGGACCACTTCCTCGTCCCGATCACGAGCTCCATCGCGCGTCTCCTCTGCTGGCGGATGCCTTGTCTAGAGAACGCGCGGCCAGGCCGCTAGGTCGAGGCGGGCGTCTCGCCGAGCACGTCCTCCACATAGAGCATCTTGATCAGCACATAGGCGATCAGCGCCAGGGGCGTGGCGAACAGCACCCCCAGCGAGCCGAAGAGGACGCCCATGGCGAAGACGGCGAACAGGGTCACGGCCATGGGAAGCTCGGCCAGGGAGCGCAGGACGAAGGGCGAGAACAGGTTGGCCTCGAGCTGGGAGGCCAGGAAGTAGACGAGGCCAGCCCAGGCGAAGGTGTCGGAGCCTTCGGAGAGGCCGATCAGCAGGCCAGGGATGGCCGCGGCCATGGGGCCGACCACCGGCACGAACTGGGCAAGACCGGCGAGGGCGCCGAGCGCCAGGGGCGAGGGCACGCCCGCCAGCCACAGGCCAAGGCTCACCGTCCCCCCGACCAGCAGCATGGAGAACACCTGGCCCAGGAGCCAGCGGCGCAGGCTCTCGGCGCAGGCCTCGGCGACCTCGGTGAGGCGCGGCCGCAGGCGGCGCGGAGCGAGCATCAGGGCGCCGCCGAAATAGGTCTCCGGATGGAAGGCGAGGTAGAGTCCGGCGAAGAAGACGATGATCGCCGAGGCGATGGCGCCGGCGGCCGTGGAGGCGAAGCGCGGCGCAAGGTCGAAGAGGAGCTGGTTCTCCGGGTGACGCATGTTGGTCAGCCCCTCCAGCAGGTAGCGGCCGGTGGGCGAGGCCGAGAGCCTGGCCTGCAGCCCGGCCCAGGCGCGGGGCAGGAGCTCGGAGAGGGTGTCGAACTGGGCCTGGGCCTCGTAGCCGAACAGCCAGAAGATGAAGGCGAAGAACCCGGCGACAGCGAGGACCGCGGCGACCAGGGCCGGGACGCGCGGCAGGCCGCGCTCGCGCAGCGGCTGGGCCACCGCGTGGAACAGGATCGCCACCAGGATGGCGCCGAACAGCAGCAGCAGGACGTCGGCGAGCCGAAGGATCAGCAAGGCGCCCACGGCGACGCCCGCCAGGACCAGCACCGCGCGGACGGCGGCGGCGCCGAGTTCGGATCGGTCGGGCGCGGTCAATGGGCCATCAGGGTCGGGATGAAGGGCTTGGCCAGGACGCCGGCCGTGGCCCCGCCGAGGATCACCTCGCGGACGCGCGAGCGGGCGAAGCCGCCCATGACCAGGAACTCGACCCCCTTGTCGGCGGCATAGGCCTGGAACGCCTCGGCGATGTCTCGCCCGGCGTCGTCCACCTCGTCGACGGTGGCCGTGATCCCGTGGGCCGCCAGGTGGCGGACCAGGTCGTGACCGCATCCGGCGGTGACCGAAGGCTTCTCGTTGATGACGCTGAGCACGCGCACGTCGCGCGCCTGCTTGAGGAGCGGCAGGGCGTCGCCGACGGCGCGGGCCGCCGGGCGGCTGCCGTCCCAGGCGATGGCCACGGTCCGGTAGGGACCGGTCTCGGCGTCGAGCGGGCCGGTCTCGGGCGTCACCACTACCGGGCGGCCGCTGTCGAACAGCAGGTGCTCGGCGATCGGCTGGCTGGAGGCGGGGGCGGGACCGACCGGCACGATGGTCATGTCGCGGGTGCGGGCGTGTCCGACCACGACGTGAGCCTCGTCGTAGAGGTGGCTCGCCTGAATCTCCTGAAAGGCGGTCAGGCCGACCGCGCGCGCGTCGTTGCTGAACCGGTCCAGCGCCTCGCGCAGGGAGGCGGCGCTCTTGGCGCGCTCGCCGGCGGCCAGTGATTCCAGTCCCAGCAGGGCCTCGGCGAGCATGTTCTTCGGCGCCTCGACGCGGATCTGGACGCCGAGCGCGGTGACCTCGCCGCCGAGCCGCCGGGCGACCCGGACCGCGCGGTCGATGGCCGGGCCCGGGGTCGCGTCGGGATAGCTGACCAGCGCCAGGAGGATGTCGTGAAAGGCCATGAGCCGATTTCCCCTTGCGCCGGGGGACCGAAGCCGGCGCGTCTCGGACATCCTAAGCCTCGTCCAATTCGCGGCCCTGATGCAGATCAAGGCCGGTCGGGCTCAGGCCCGGAGGCGGTAGCCGACGCCGGGCTCGGAGACGATGCGCTCGGGCCCGAGCTTCTGGCGCAGCTGGCCGAGGTAGACGCGCAGGTACTGGATGTCGGCCCGCTCGTCGCCCCAGACGGCGCGCAGCAGGTCCTTGTGGCGGACGGTGCGGTCGAGGTTGACGGCCAGCTCGCAGAGCAGATCGAACTCCTTGGGCGACAGCTTGATCGGCTCGCCTGCCCGGGTGACCGTCCGTCGGCCGAAATCGATCACCACGTCGCCGGCCCGAACCAGCGGCTCGGCGCCGCGCGCCTGCACCGCATGGCGCAGCCCGGCGCGCAGGCGGGCGAGCAGTTCATCGACGCCGAATGGCTTCTGCACATAGTCGTCGGCCCCGAGGTCCAGCGCCTCGACCTTCACCGCCTCGGTGTCGCGGGCGGAGAGCACCACGATGGGGGTGCGGCTCTTGTGGCGGATCTCGGCGATCACCCCGAGGCCGTCGCGGTCCGGCAGGCCGAGATCCAGCAGGACGAGGTCGGGCGCATAGTGCGCGAACCAGCGCAGGCCCTCGGCGGCGCTGCGCGCCGTCACCGCCCGATAGCCGGCGAGGCGCAGGGTCGTGGCGAGCGCGGTGTTGAGGCTCGGGTCGTCCTCCACCACGAGCACGGTGGCGGGATCGGTGACGGCGTCAATGGCGGGGCTCACGCGGGCTGCGTCCTCGCGGCGGCGACGGGCGCGATCAGCCGCACGTAGGCGCCCGGCGCATCGGCCCGCGCCCCGGCCTCGATCCGGCCGCCCTGCGCCTCCAGGAAGCCCTTGGCGATGGCGAGGCCGAGGCCCGTGCCCGGCGGTCGCCCGTCGCCGGCGACGCCGCGGGCGAACTTCTCGAACAGCGGCTCGGGCGGGCCTGGGAAGCCGGGGCCCTCGTCGGCCACCTCGATCCAGCCCTCGCCCTCATCGAAGCCGGCGCTGATCCGCACACCGGTGCCCTTGGGCGCATATTTGCCGGCGTTCTCCAGCACGTTGGCGAGGGCGCTCTCGAAGAGCGAGGCGTCGACCATCAGGCGCGGGCCGGCGGTGACCTCGTTGGCGAGCGGGTGCCCGGCGAGCGGCGCCTGGGCGCGGCGGACCGCCTCGGCGACCAGGTCGGCGGCGTCGACGGGGGCGGCGCGCACGGCCACGGCCCCGCCCTCGAGGCGGTTCATGTCGAGCAGGTTGCCGACCATGCCGGAGAGCCGCGCGGTCTCGGTCTCGGCAAGGTCCAGGAGGGCGTCGCGGTCGGCGCTGTCGCGGGCCTTGAAGCGCTTGAGGGTCTGCAGGGTGAAGAGGATGGTCGAGAGCGGCGTCTTCAGGTCGTGCGAGACGGCCGCCAGGAGGTTGGTCTTGAGCTGCTCGGAGGCCTTCTGGACGCGGTTCTCGAGGAGCTGGCGGGCGTATTCCTCCCGGTCGAGGGCCACCGCGAGGTAGCCGCCCACCGTCTCCACCAGCCGCTCGGGCTGGGCGGGGCGGCCTTCATCGCGGCCGCTGATCGCCAAGCCGATGGCGATGTGGCTGCGCAGAGGCGTGACCACCGGCCAGAAGTCGAAGCTCGCCGTCTCCACCGGATAGGCGCCGCCGCGGGTCGGCAGGCGCGAGGCGAGCGCCCAGCGCGCGGCCTCCCTGTCGCCGTCCGAGACCTCCGCGCCGCCCTCGAGCCCGAGCCCCGACTGGGCCACCAGGATCATCTCCTCGGGCCCGGGCGCGAGGATCACGGCCGGCGCATGGAAGAGGGCGTGCAGGGCCTCCGCGCCGGCGGCGACGATGCGCTGGCGGTTGGCCGCGCCGGCCAGCTCGCGCGCCAGCGCCTGCAGCGCCTGGGCCTGCTCGCCGGCCGCCGCGCCGGCCAGCGCCTGGCGGCGCGCCTGCGCGGCCAGGGCGCTGACGATGGCCGCGGCGATCAGGAAGAGCCCCAGCGCCCAGAGGTTGCCAGGGTCGGCGACGCGGAAGGTGTAGAGCGGCGGGATCAGGAAGAAGTTGTAGGCCACCACCCCGAGCAGGGCGGCCGCGAGCGCCGGTCCGAAGCCGAAGCTCATCGCAGCGATCAGCACCGGCAGCACGAAGACCAGCGACAGGTTCGGGATCGCCACCAGCTGGTTGACGATCACCGCGGCCAGGGTGGCGGTCGCGACCAGCAGCACGGACAGGCCGTAGCCCAGCCATCGCGGCCCCTCGCGCAGCGGGCTTCCGAGGGCAGGCGGGATCGTCTCGACCATGGCGCGCTCCTTTCGAACGCGGGGTTCCATGCAGAGAGAAAGGACTCCCATTGCGGCAAAGCAAGGACGGCGACGCTTCGAAGGCCCACAACCACATGGGATTTTTATGCGATCGGAGTGAGAAGCCGCGCCGCAACAGCGCCGGATCTTCATCGCACAATGTCCGCGTCCCTGGCCGAGACGGGCCGTGAGCCGTCCAAGTCCCTCAAGAGCCTCGCCATCCTGGCGATCGCCTCGGCCGGCGTGGTCTATGGCGATATCGGAACCAGCCCGCTCTACGCCTTCAAGCAGTCCATCGGGCACCTGCGACACGCGGACGGGAGCATCGCCGCCGCCGACATTGTGGGCGTCGTTTCGCTGATGTTCTGGACCCTGATGGTGATCTGCACCGTCAAATACGTGCTGGTCCTGCTGCGTTTCGACAACAAGGGCGAGGGCGGCACGCTGTCCCTCACCGCCCTGGTCCAGAAGGCGGGCGGGTCCGGCCTGAAGGCGATCACCGCCATCGGGATGTTGGGGGCGGGGCTGTTCTTCGGCGACGCCATCCTGACGCCCGCGATCTCGGTGCTCTCGGCGGTGGAAGGGCTGAAGGTGATCGACAGCCTGAACGGCCGGATCGACGCCTTCGTCGTCCCGATCGCCCTGGTGATCCTGGTGGCGCTGTTCATGTTCCAGCGGCGTGGCACAGGGGGGGTGGGCCGCTGGTTCGGTCCCATCTGCATCGTCTGGTTCGCGGTCATCGCCTGCCTGGGCCTGGCCTCTATCGCCCACGCGCCGCGCATCCTTCAGGCCCTCGATCCGCTGGAGGGGCTGGCCATCTTCGAGCGCCATCCGCGCCTCTCGCCGGCGGTGCTGGGCTCGGTGTTCCTGACGGTGACGGGCGCGGAGGCGCTCTACGCCGACATGGGCCACTTCGGTCGCAAGCCGATCCAGATCACCTGGCTGGCGCTGGTCTTTCCCTGCCTGACCCTCAACTACCTGGGCCAGGGGGCGCTGGTGCTCTCCGACAACGCCGCCGCCGCGAGCCCGTTCTTCCTCATGGCGCCGGACTGGTTCCAGCTGCCGCTCGTCTTCCTGGCCACAGCGGCGACGGTGATCGCCAGCCAGGCGGTGATCTCCGGCGCCTTCTCCCTCACCCAGCAGGCGGTCCAACTCGGCCTCCTGCCGCGCATGACCCTGACCCCGACGTCCGAGGAGCACGAGGGGCAGATCTACGTGCCGCAGATCAACTGGATCCTGATGACCGGCGTCGCCGCCCTGGTGCTCGGCTTCGGGTCTTCCGACGCGCTCGCCGACGCCTACGGCATCTCGGTCGTGGGGGCGATGATCACCTCCTCGATCCTGGCGGTCGTCGCGGTTCGCCGGATCAAGCATCGGCCATTGTGGCAGGCGGTCATCGCCTTCTCGCCCTTCCTCCTCGTGGAGGGCGCCTTCCTGGCGGCCAACCTGCTCAAGGTGATGCACGGCGGATACGTGCCGCTCGCCATCGCCTTCGGCCTGATTCTCGTCATGTGGACCTGGACCCGCGGCCTCGAGCGGCTGGCGCGGGCCGAGCAGAGCGACCTCTCGATGGCCGACGTTATCGCCATGCTGGCCTCGCGACCGCCGATGCGGGCCCGCGGCACGGCGGTGTTCCTGACCCAGGACCCGGAGATCGCGCCGGCCTCGCTGCTGCACAACCTCAAGCACAACCAGGTGCTCCACGAACAGGTCGTGCTCCTGACCGTCAAGATCCAGCGCCGCCCCCGGACACCCGAGGCCGAACGCGTCGAGGCGCGCGAGCTCGGCCCCGGCTTCAAGGCGGTCACCCTCAACTTCGGCTACATGGAGCGGCCGAATGTGGCCCAGGGCCTGGCGCTCGCCCGCGCCAAGGGCGTGAAGTTCGACATCATGCGGACGTCCTTCTTCGTCAGCCGGCGCACCCTGCTTGCCCGGCCCCACGCGGGGCTGCCCCACCTGCAGGATCTGCTGTTCATCTTCCTGATGCGCAACGCCCAACGGGCGGCGGACTTCTTCCAGATTCCGCCAAGCCGGGTGGTGGAGCTGGGCGCCCAGGTCGCCTTCTGAGGCAGATCAAGACTGAGCGGGCATCGCCGGGCTAGATTGCGGCGATGCCCAGCACATCCTCCGCGCGCGGCGAGGCGCCGACGGATCTCCAGCGCCTGCTTCAAGGTCTGACGGCGGAGGAGGCCGCGCGGCGGCTGGAGGCGTTCGGGGCGAACCGGCTGGCCGTGCGGCGGACGCGCAACGTCTTCCAGATCGTCCGGGAGGCCATGCGCGAGCCGATGTTCCTGCTGCTGCTCGGCGCGGTGGGCATCTACTTCGCCATGGGCGACCCGGCCGAGGCGCTGTTCCTGCTGGTCAGCTCGGTGGCGACCATCGCCCTGGTGGTCTTGCAGGAGGCCCGCAGCGAGCGGGCGCTGGCGGCGCTGCGCCGGCTGGCCGAGCCGCAGGCGCGCGTGATCCGCGATGGCGAGACCCGGCGGGTGGCCGCAAGCGACCTAGTGCCCGGCGACATCCTGCTGACCGGCGAGGGCGAGCGTCTGCCCGCCGACGCCACCCTGATCGCCGGCGACGTGCTGAGCCTCGACGAAAGCGCCCTCACCGGCGAATCCGTGCCGGTCGACAAGACCCCCCATCCCGAACTCGCGGCCGACGGCGCGGGGGCTCGGCCGGGCGAGGCGGACGGCCCCTGGCTGTTCGGCGGCACCTTGGTCACCCGCGGCCAGGGCGTGGCCGTGGTGACGCGGACCGGCGCGGCCACCGAGATCGGCCGCATCGGCGCCTCCCTGGCCGGCCTCGACCTCGAGGCCGCCCCGCTGCAGAAGGTGACCCGCCGGCTGGTCCGTCAGATGGGCGTCCTGGCGCTGCTGACCTCGGCCGCGGTGTTCCTGCTCTACGGCGTGGTGGAGGGCGACTGGACGCGCGGCGCGCTCTCCGGGATCACCGTCGGCATCGCCCTGGTGCCGGAAGAATTCCCGATGGTGCTGGCGATCTTCCTGGCGCTCGGCGCCTTCCGCATGGCGCGGGAAAAGGTGCTGGTGCGCCGCGGAGCGGCCATCGAGACCCTCGGCGCCATGAGCGTGCTCTGCGTCGACAAGACCGGCACCCTTACGGAGAACCGGATGCGGGTCGCTGCCCTCTGGCGAGAGGGCGAGACGCTCGCGCCGGACGCCCGCTCGCGGGAGGCCGAGCGGCTGGTGCAGGCTGCGGCGCTCGCTTCGGCGCCCGAGCCGGTCGACCCGATGGACCGGGCCGTCCGCGAAATGGCCGGCGCGCGCGCCGACGCCGGTCGCCGGCCCCTGAAGACTTTCCCCTTGACGCCGCAGCGCCTCGCCTTCGTGCAGATGTGGCGGGAGCCGGACGGCCAGATGCTGCTCGCCGCCAAGGGCGCTCCCGAGGCGATCTTTCGCCTCTGCCGGATGAGCGCGGCGCAAGCGGCGTCGGTGGAGGCCGCTGTCGCCGGCTTCGCCGCCCGCGGCCTGCGGGTGCTGGGCGTCGCCTCCGCCAGGCTGGCCCACGACGGCCTGGTCGATCCGGCCGAGGCGGCCTTCGCCCTGGAGGGCCTCGTCGGCTTCGAGGACCCGGTGCGGGAGGACGTCCCGGCGGCGCTCGCCAGGGCGCGCGCCGCCGGGGTCGAGGTGGCGATGATCACCGGCGACTATCCCTCCACCGCCCTCGAGATCGCACGCCAGGCCGGCCTCGACGTTTCGGGCGGCGTGCTCTCGGGCGCGGAGATCGCCGTCCTGTCGCAGGCCGCGCTCATCGAACGGGTGCAGCAAGTCCGTGTCTTCGCCCGCGTGGCGCCGGAGCAGAAGCTGGCGCTCGTCGAGGCGTTCCGGGCCGGCGGGGCCGTGGTCGGGATGATCGGGGACGGGGTCAACGACGCCCCGGCCCTGGAGGCCGCCGACGTCGGCGTGGCCATGGGCCGCCGGGGTACGGACGTGGCGCGCGAGGCCGCGGACCTCGTGCTGCTCGACGACCGGTTCGCCTCCATCGTGCAAGGCGTCGCCCACGGCCGGCGGATCTTCGCCAACCTGCGCGCCGCGCTTTCCTACATCATCGCCGTCCACGTTCCGGTGGCCGGCCTGGCGCTCCTGCCGGTCATCCTCGGCATGCCGCCGGTCCTCTTCCCCATGCAGGTGGTGGTCCTGGAGCTGATCATCGATCCGATGTGCTCGGTGGTGTTCGAGGGCCGCCGCGCCGCCCGGGGCGCCATGGCTCGCCCGCCGCGGCGGCTGGGCGAGCCGCTGTTCAACGGCGCGCGCGTGCTCGTGGCTTGCCTGCAAGGCGTGGCCATGTTGGCCGTCGCCTTCGGCCTCGACTGGGGCCTCATGGCTCTGGGCCAGGGCGAGGGGGCGGCCCGCGCGGCCGCGCTGATCGCCGTGGTCGGCGGCGACCTCGGCCTCGCCGGGGTTGTGGCGGGACTGCGCGGCGGCGAGGGGCGGCGCGGCTTCATCGTTACCTCGGCCGTGGCGGTGGCGCTGCTCGCCACGGCCCTCGCCACCCCATGGCTCGCCGCCCTCTTCCAGTTCACCACCCCGGCGGCTTGGGCCATCGCCCTGGCGGCCGGCGCGGGGTTCGGCGCCGGCGCCCTCGCAGGCCTGGCCGGCGCCGCCGTCACCCGCGGCCCCTAGGCGTCACCAGTCGTACTTCAGCTCCGCCAGCACCGCCCGCTGGGGGAAGGGATGGAACAGGAAGTACGAGCGGTCGCCGAGGTTCTCGACCCCGAGCGCGGCCTGCCAGTGCTCGTCCAGCTTCAGGACCGCCCGGGCGTCGACCACTAGGTAGCCCTCGAAGCCCATGTAGGTGTGGGAGAGCCGGTCGGAGTTGTCGATCGTCCCGTACACACGGTCGGAATGGCGGATGGCGCCGGTCAGGGTGAGCCGCTCGCTGGCCCGCCAGGTGGCCACCGCCGTCCAGCGCAGGCGCGGGATCTGCGGCGTGCGCTTGCCCTCGGCCGCCGGTAGGGCGCGGTCGCGCACGATCTTCGAGTCCACGTAGGTGAGGCTCGCCGCCAGATCGAGCCTCGGCAGGACGTCGCGCGCCTCGACCTCGGCCTCGGCCCCGCGCGACCGCACCCTGTCGACGTTCTGCACGAAGGCGCTGGAGCCGAACGGGGTGAGCGCGGTCTGCGAGATGAGCGCGTCGTCGACGTCCTCGGTGAAGACCGTCAGGCGCGTCTCGCCCCAGGCGAAGCGCCGACGGGCCGACAACTCGGTGGAGATCGCCCGCTCGGGCGCGAGGCTCGGGTTGGGGACATAGACCTGCGAGCCTTGGGGCACGGCCTGGTAGAGCTCGCTCACCGTCGGAAAGCGCCACGCCATGCCGCCCGCAGCGGTCAGGGTCCAGTCGGCGTCAGGCGTCCAGGCGAGCACGGCCTTGGGCGAGGTGCGGCTGGCGCGGCGGCCAGGCTGATGGACGGCGAGGGCCGGCGCGCTCTGGAAGTTGAAGCCGTCGGAGGCGCGCCAGGCTTCCTGCCGCGCGCCGAGGGTCAGGTTCAGCGCCGGGGTCAAGGCGATGAGGTCCTGCAGATAGAGCGCCCTGGTCTCGGTCCGGCCGCGCGCGGCGGCGAGGAGCGCGCCCTTGGGGCCGCCGATCCAGTCGGTGGTGGCGTAGCGATCGGACCCCAGGCGGTACTGGTCGTAGTGCGCGCCGCCGGTCAGGCCCTTCCAGGTGAGGCTCGCATCGAGGGTGCGCCAGCCCGTGCCGCCGAGGTCGAGGATCGTGCCTGCGCCGCCGGCGGCCGCGGCAGGCAGGGCGAGCGTCGGCGTGCGCTGCCGGTCGAGGCCGTAGTCGTAGAGGCTTGCGCTGGCCCGCCAGACCAGGTCGGCGGAGGGCCGGCCGGAGAGCGTGAGCGCCTGCATCCAGTGCCGTTCGTCGAGGCGGTAGGTGTTGTTCGAGAAGGCGCTGGCCGGGACCTGGTAGGCGTAGCCGCCGATGTTCAGGGCGCCGGCATAGACCGGTCGGCCGGCCGCGTCGGTCAGGTAGCTCTGCACCTCGGCGCGGTCTTGGTTGGCGAACAGGCCGGCGCGGTAGCGCGCCTCGAAGAAGGGCGACGGTGTCCAGGCGAGGGCGAGGCTGGCGTTGTCCACCTGCTGGCGCTCGATGCCGCCGGCGCCCAGCACCACGATCGGCTGGCCCGTGCGGTTTAGGTCCGGATAGGCGCCGGTGACGACCGTCCCGGCGGCGCTGGGGCGGGCCGGCCGGGTCGCGGTCACGAAAGCGAGCGGCTGGCCACGACTGTCGAGGTGCTCGAAGCTCAGCCGCCAGGCGAGCTCCCCCGCGCGATCGCCGATCGAGGCTTGGCCGAGGTAGGCCGGATAGGTCCCCTTGGTCCCGTACTGGCGATAGGACTGGACCTCGACGGTGGAGGCGAGGCTGGCCTCGAAGGCCGCCGGCTCACCCGTCGCGATCTCGACGACGGCGCCGATCGAATTGCCCGGGTAGGCGGCGGAGAAGGGGCCATAGCGGACCTCGATCCGGTCGATCTCGCTCGGCTGGACCATGCCCCAGCGCGGGGAGGCCGTGGAGTTGTTGTTGCCGATGAGGGCCGAGATCAGCACCCCGTCCACATAGATCAGGCTCCGCGCGCTGGACCCGACGCCAGAGGTTCGGGTGGTGATCGGGGCCTGGGTGTCGCCGATGTGACGACGGCGGGCGAAGATCGCCGGCTGGTACTTCAGGGTGTCTTCGGCGGTGGTGGCGTTGATCGTCCGGGCGATTTCCTCGGCCGCGAGGCTGCGGGTCGAGAGCGGTTCGTCCGGCGCTGGCGCGTGGCCCTGGACGGTGACGGGACCGAGGACCGGCGCCTCGTCGGCGAGGGCGTGGGTTGCGGGAAGGGCGCCGGCGGCGGCGCAGGCGAGGACGGCGCGGCGGAGCGCGCAGAAAAGCGTGACCATGTTGTTCCTGAGATGCGAGGACGCAGGCGCGCCTGATGCGGACGCGCGGCTTCGACGTGCGGCTCTGAAGTCTCAGGGGATCGGTGGGCCTTGCCCAAAGGGGCGCGGCGGCGCGCGGGCGAGCGCCAGGCGAACGGCCGGGCGGACATCGTGCGCGATGCGGACGAAGACGGCGGGGCCCGGTTCGACGGAGAGGACCGGGGTCGCCAGGAAGGCGCTCACCGCCACCAGGCAATCCTGGCAGGGCAGGCCGGCGAAGCCCTTGGGCTTGGGCTGCGGCAGGGCCTGGCTGAAGACCGTCTTCGAGCCGTCGAGGGTGCAGACCACCAGGGCCGGGCCGTCGCCGCGGGTTGCGGCCAGGGCGGCGGCGGGCAGCAGGGCCTGGATCAGCAGGGCGAAGACCGCGAAGGCGGCCGCGATGGGCGCGAGCCCTTCGCGCGAACGATCGCCGTTTCTGCGTCCCCGGTTCATGGCGGCGCTTGTGGTGAGGCAGGGGGGCGGGGGGCGTCGTGTCTGGCCGGCGTGCGCAGAGAACGCCGGTCCGAATTGGCCGTTCCCGGGCCCCCGACAACTCTCCGCCAGGCGGAATCTTGCGCCTCGCCCACCGGTGCGGGCGAAAAGTTGCGGGGCGGCGCCTTGTCAGGGGCGGCCCATGCTGTAGCGGTAAGCGCAATCGCAAATCCGCGCCGGAAGTCGCGCGGCAAGCCTCGGGGAAACCGCCTCATGAATCCGATCCGCACGCTTCTTCTGGGCGCCGCCGTCTGCGCGCTGGCCGCCGCCGCGGCCGACGCCGCTCCGGCCAAGGCCGGCAAGACGCCGGCCGCCGGCGCCGCCGGAAGCGTCTTCGCCAAGCCGAGCCCGCTGTTTCTGCACGCGCCGCAGTTCGACAAGATCAAGGACGCCGACTTCAAGCCGGCGATCTACGCCGGCATGGCGGAGCAGAAGGCCGAGATCGCCAAGATCGCCAACAACCCCGCGCCTGCGACCTTCGAGAACACCATCGTCGCCATGGAGCGCTCGGGCCAGATGCTGGACCGGGTGATCAACGTCTTCTCGGCCCTGACCAGCGCCAACACCAACGACACCCTCGACAAGATCGACGCCGAGACCTCGCCGAAGCTGGCCGCCCACCACGACGCCATCTTCCTCAACCCCAAGCTCTTCGCCCGTGTCCAGACCGTCTACGACAAGCGCGACAGCCTCAAGGATCCCGAGGCGCGCCAGCTGGTGAAGGTCGTCTATGACGAGTTCGTCCGCTCCGGCGCCAAGCTTTCGGCCGCCGACCAGACCAAGCTGAAGGCGATCAACGAGCAGCTCTCCAGCCTCGGCACCGCCTTCCAGCAGAAGCTGATCGCCGCGGCCAAGGCCGGGGCCTATGTCACCGACGACAAGTCGAAACTGGCCGGCCTCTCCGAAGCCCAGGTCGCGGCCGCCGCCCAGGCGGCCGAGGCGCGCGGCCTCAAGGGCAAGTGGGTCCTGCCGCTGCAGAACACCACTCAGCAGCCGCTGCTGCAGGATCTCTCCGATCGCAGCGTGCGCCAGGAGCTGTTCGAGCACAGCTGGACGCGCGCCCAGAAGGGCGACGCCAACGACACCCGCGACCTGATTGCCTCCATGGCCAAGCTGCGCGCCGAGAAGGCCAAGCTGTTCGGCCAGCCGAACTACGCCGCCTACGTCCTCGAGAACCAGATGGCCAAGAACCCCGAGGCGGTTCAGCGCTTCATCGGCCAGCTCGCCCCGGCGGCGCGCGCCCGCTCGGAACGCGAGGCGGCCGACATCAACGCCGCCATCAAGGCGGGCGGCGAGGACTTCACCGTCAAGCCGTGGGACTGGGAGCGCTACTCCGAGCGCGTGCGCAAGGCCAAGTACGACCTCAACGACGAGGAGCTGAAGCCCTACTTCGAGATCAACAAGGTGCTCACCGATGGCGTGCTCTACGCCGCCACCGAGCTCTACGGGATCACCTTCAAGGAGCGGAAGGACATCCCGACCTACGTGCCCGAGATGCGGGTCTTCGAGGTCCACGACAAGGACGGCTCGGTGCTGGGCCTGATGTACTTCGACTACTGGAAGCGCGACAACAAGTCGGGCGGCGCCTGGATGAGCAACTTCGTCGGCCAGTCGAAGCTGCTGGGCACGAAGCCGGTGGTGTTCAATGTGGCGAACTTCACCAAGCCCGCGCCCGGCCAGCCGGCGCTGATCAGCTACGACGACGTCACCACCATGTTCCACGAGTTCGGCCACGCGCTGCACGGCCTGTTCGCGGCGCAGGAGTATCCGACCCTCTCGGGCACCAACGTCGCCCGCGACTTCGTGGAGTTCCCGTCACAGTTCAACGAGAACTGGGCGCTGGAGCCGAAGGTGCTCGCCCATTACGCGGTGCACTACAAGACCGGCGCGCCGATCCCGCAGGAGCTGGTGGCAAAGATCCGCCGGGCCAAGGACTTCAACCAAGGCTACACCATGGGCGAGCTCATCGCCGCGGCCGAGCTCGACATGCAGTGGCATTCGCTGGGCGCCGACGCGCCCAAGCAGACCGACATCGACGGCTTCGAGGCGAAGGCGCTGAAGGCCGGGAACGTCGACTTCGCCGACGTGCCGCCGCGCTACCGCTCCAGCTACTTCCTGCACATCTGGGGCAACGGCTATGCGGCCGGCTACTACGCCTACCTCTGGACCCAGATGCTGGCGGACGACAGCTGGAGCTGGTTCTCGAGCCATGGCGGCCTGTCGCGCGAGAACGGGCAGCGCTTCCGCGACCTGATCCTTTCGAAGGGCCACACCGAGGAGTACGGCCCGATGTTCCGCGCCTTCTACGGCAAGGATCCCGACATCGGCCCGATGCTCAGCCACCGCGGCCTCGCGGCCGAAGGCGGCGACAAGTAGTGATGACGAAGGGCGGCTCTCGGGCCGCCTTTTTTTTTTTGGACCGCAGAAAACGCGCGGAGGTCAGGCCTTGCGGAACCGCACCGGCATGGCCTTGGGCCCCGAGATGAAGTTCGAGGCCAGCCACTCGGGTTCGGCGGCGAGCTCGAAGTCCTTCATGCGCGTCAGGACCTCCTTGAACATCGCGTCAATCTCGATGCGCGCCAGGTGCTGGCCCAGGCACACGTGCGGCCCGTTGCCGAAGGCGATGTGTTCGTTTTCCGGACGGGCGAGGGCCAGGGCGTCGGGCGCCTCGAACTTGGCGGCGTCGCGGTTGGCCGAGCCGAAGTACATGACGACCTTGTCGCCTTTCTTGATCTGCGTGCCGCCCAGCTCGGTGTCGCGGGTCGCGGTGCGGCGCATGTAGATCACCGGAGAGGTGTAGCGCAGCAGCTCCTCGCGGGCGGCCGGCAGGCGGGCGTCCAGATCCTCCATCAGCCAGCGGAAGTGGTCCGGGTTCTGCATCAGGGCCAGGAGGCCGCCGGACAGCAGGTTGCGGGTGGTGTCGCCGCCGGCGTCGACCAGCAGCAGGAAGAACAGCAGGAACTCCGGATCCTCCAGCCGGCGGCCGTCGACCTCGGCGTGGATGATCTTGGAGGCGAGATCGTCGGTGGGGCGGGCGCGCTTCTCGGCTAGCACCCCCATGGCGTATTCGAACATCTTGCCGACGGCGGCCGCCCCGGCGCCGGGCGGCAGGGCCTCGGGCGCGGTGTGGATGGTCTCAGTCAGCTCGTAGAGCTTACGGCCGTCGTCGAGCGGCAGCCCCATCAGCTCGGCGATGACGTAGGAGGGCATCTCGCCGGCCACCTCGGCCACGAAGTCGACCTCGCCCTTGTCGGCCACCGCATCGACGATCTGGCGCGCCAGCTCCTGGATGCGGCCCTCGCGCAGGTGGGCGGCCGGCTGGGTGAACTCCGAGCGGATGAGCTTGCGGAAGCCGGTGTGCTCCGGCGGGTCCATCATCAGCATCATCTTGTAGGGGCCGAACGCCGTGCCCGCCTCCGGCGTCGGGTCGGCGATCATGATCGTCGGCTCGGAGGAGAAGGTCTGGAAGTCACGGTCGACCGCGCGGACGTCCTCGTAGCGCGTCACCGCCCAGAACCCGGGACCGCCCGGCTCCGCGTGCCAGTGGACGGGGTCGTGCTCGCGCAGCCAGCGGAACTGGTCGTGCGGCTGGCCGCCGGCGAAGCGCTCCGGCGACAGGAGATCGATGTCCATGGCGGCCCTCCCAAGGCACTTGCCCAAAGGCTTTTACCCAAGGGCTCTTCTTGGGGAGGGATCAGGCCAGACTTACCGCGGGGCAGGCAAGCGCTAGCCGACGCTGACCGGCAGGCGGAGGAAGACATGGCCGCCAGGCGTCGGCGGGGGCAGGGCGCCGGCGCGGATGTTGACCTGCAACGACGGCAGGATGAGCGCCGGGGGCGCCAGGGTGGCGTCACGCGCGCGGCGGACCTGGACGAAGGCGTCCTCGGTGACGCCCTGGTGGGCGTGGACGTTGCCGGCGGCCTCCTCGGCGATGGTGGTCTCCCAGCGGTTCTCGGTGCGACCTTCGGGCGGCAAGTAGTCGTGCCCGACAAAGACGCGCGTCTGCGGCGGGAGGCTGAGGATCCGGCGGATCGAGCGGTAGAGGGCGGTCGCGTCGCCGCCGGGGAAGTCCGTCCGCGCAGTCCCGTAGTCGGGCATGAACAGGGTGTCGCCGACGAAGGCCGCATCGCCGATCACATAGGTCACGCAGGCCGGGGTGTGGCCGGGCGTGTGCATGACCTCGATGTTAAGGTCGCCCAGGGCCAGGGCCTCGCCGTCGTCCACCAGGTAGTCGAAGACGCTGCCGTCGGCGCTCACGTCGTCGGCCTCGAAACGGGGGATGAAGACCTTCTGCACCTCGGTAATGTGCGCGCCGATGACGATACCGGCGCCGGTCTCGCGCCGGATGTAGTCCCCGGCCGACAGGTGGTCGGCGTGGGCGTGGGTCTCGAGCACATAGGTCACGTGCAGGCCCTGAGCCTTGGCCGCCTGCAGCACCGCGTCGGCCGAGCGGGTGGAGATACGCGCCGACTTGGGATCGAAGTCGAGCACCGGGTCGACGATGGCCGCGGCCTTGGTCGCCGGATCGGAGACCAGGAAGGTGGCGGTGGACGTGGCCGGGTCGAAGAAGGCCTGGACGTCGGGTCGATGGGCGGAAGGCATGGGCGCGGCTCCTTGTCTCCTGCATATAAGAAGTTGCTAATTTAGAAACAACTCATATATCGGAATCATGTTCGATCTCGCCAGCTTCGACATCACCGAATTTGAGGCCAGCGCCGGCCGCGCCGCGCAGCTGATGCGGGCGCTCTCCAACGAGCGGCGGCTGATGATCCTTTGCCAGCTCGGCGACGGCGAGCTGTCGGTCGGCCAGATCCAGTCGCTGGTGGGCCTCTCCCAGTCCGCGCTCTCCCAGCATCTCGCGCTGCTGCGCGAGCAAGGGGTGGTCGCCACCCGCCGCGAGGGCCAGACGATCTTCTATCGCTTCGCCGACGAGGCCGCCGCCAAGGTGGTGGCCACCCTGGCCGAGATCTTCTGTCCGCCCCGGGAGGGCAAGGCGCCGTGACCAGCACCATCACCCTGGCCGCCTACGATTCCCTGGACCTGTGGGCCTATGTGGCGGCGGCCTTCGGCGGCGCCGGCATCGGCTTCCTCCTCGCCCTGTTCGGCGGCGGGGGCTCGGTTTTGGCGACGCCGCTGCTGCTCTATGGGGTGGGCGTGCGCGACCCCCACGTGGCGATCGGCACGGCTTCGGCGGCGGTCAGCCTCAACGCCCTGGTGGCGCTCGGCGCCCAGGCCCGCGCCGGCCAGGTGAAGTGGCCGTGCGCCGTCGCCTTCGGCGCCGCCGGCCTGATCGGCTCGCTGACCGGCGCCCAGATCGCCAAGCAGGTCGACGGCCACAGCCTGCTGCTCTGGTTCGCCCTCGCCATGGCGGTGATCGGCGCCTCCATGCTGGCCCCGAAGAAGAGCGAGGGGGACCCGTCGGTGCGGCTCACCCTGCGCCACGTCCTGCGCATCGCCCCGCTGGGCCTGATCACCGGCCTCGCGGCCGGCTTCTTCGGCATCGGCGGCGGCTTCCTGATCGTGCCCGGCCTGATGGCCGCCACCGGCATGACTCTGGCCCACGCCGCGGCCTCGTCCCTGGTGTCGGTCGCCCTGTTCGGCGCGGCGACCAGCGCCAGCTATGCGGCCTCGGGCCTCGTCGACTGGCCGCTGTTCCTCGCCCTGATCGCCGGCGGCGGCCTCGGCGCCCTGGCCGGCGCCCCGACCGCGCGCCTGCTGGAAGGCCATGCGACCACGGCCCGCCGAGTGTTCGCGGTGATGGTCATCCTGGCCGCCGGCTACGTCGCCTGGCGCGCCACGCATTAGCGTCTGCGGGGCCTGAAGAACCTGAGCTTCGCCGCTTCGGTGGCCGCCAGATAGGCCGCCACCAGGGCGAAGATCCCGAGCAGCAGCATGGGCGGCAAGGGGGCGAAGCCGAACAGGCGGGAGACCGGCCCCAGGAACGGGGTCAGGAGCGCCGCGGTGCCGACGACCGCGGCCGTGCCCTCCAGCAACGGGCTCGCCCGGCTCTTCCAGACCGGCCCATGGGTGCGTAGCACCATGATCACCGTCAGCTCCGTCAGCACCGAGAGCATGAACCAGGCGGTCTGGAAAAGGGGCTCGGTGGTGCGGAACACGGTCAGCAGAAGGGCGAACGCGGTCAGGTCGAAGACCGAGGATATGAGGCCGAAGACCACCATGAAGCGGCGGATGTCGGCGATGGTCATGCGCTGGGCGGTGCGCAGCTGGGCCGGATCGACCGCATCGCTTGAGATCGCCAGCGCCGGCAGGTCGGAAAGGAAGTTGTTGAGCAGGATCTGCTTGGCGGCCATCGGCAGGAAGGGCAGCAGCGGCGCGGCCAGGGCCATCGAGACCATGTTGCCGAAGTTCGCGCTGGTGGTGATCGAGATGTATTTCAGGGTGTTGGCGAAGGTGCGCCGGCCGCCGGCGACTCCCTGGCGCAGGACGTCGAGATCGCGCCGCAGCAGCACCACGTCGGCGCTCTCGCGCGCCACGTCGACGGCCTGGTCGACGGAGATGCCCACGTCGGCGGCGTAGAGGGCCGGGGCGTCGTTCACACCGTCACCCATGTAGCCGACGCAATGGCCACGCCGCTGCAGGGCGCGGATGATCGCCTCCTTCTGCTGCGGATCGACCTCGGCAAACAGCTGCGCGTGCTCGACCCGGTGCGCCAGGGCCTGGGCGGAGAGGCCGGCGAGGGCCTCGCCGGTCACCACCTGGTTGGCCTTCAGCCCCACCGCCTCGGCCACGTGGCGGACCACATGACGGTTGTCACCGCTGATCACCTTCACGGCCACGTGCATGCCGGCTAGGTGGTGGATGGCCTCGACGGCCTCGGGCTTGGGCGGGTCGAGGAATATCAGAAACCCCTCGAAGCGCATCTCCGCCTCATCGCCGAGCGTCAGCCGCCCGCCGGGTGCAAGGATGCGCGTCGCCAGCCCGAGCAGGCGCAGCCCTTCGCGTCCCTTGGTCTCGTAGAACGCCTGCAGCTTCGCCCTCGCCTTGGCGTCCAGCGCCGCTTCGCCCCGGGCGGTCGCCACCCGTGTGCACAGGGCCAGCACCGGGTCGAAGGCGCCCTTGGTGATCAGCAGCGGGCGATCCGGATGACCATCCTCGCGCACCAGCACCGACAGCCGTTTGCGCGTGAAGTCGTAGGGGATCTCCCCCAGCTTCCGGATGCGCTTCACGGAGAGACCGGCGCCGGCCTGGCGCACCGCCTCGTCGAGCGGATTGTCCATGCCGTCCTGGAGCGCCGCGTTCAGGAAGGCGAGGCGCTTGACGTCGGCCGAGGGGTGGCCGGCGGGATCCACTGCGTCCATGAGCCGGATCGCGCCCTCGGTCAGGGTGCCGGTCTTGTCGGTGCACAGCACGGTCATCCCGCCGAGATTCTCGATGGCCTCGAGCTGGCGGACGATGACCCCTTCGCGCGCCAGGCGCCGCGCACCGGCCGAGAGGGTGACGCTGACGATGGCCGGCAAGAGCTCCGGCGACATGCCGAGGCCGAGGGCGACGGAGAACAGCAGGCTGTCGATGAAAGGCCGCCCAAGGAGCTGGTTCACGATCAGCACGAAGAGGACGATGCCGATCATCACCTGGATCAGCATGGTCCCGAAGCGGCGGAGCGAGCGGGCGAACTCCGTCTCGATGGGCTTCTGCTTCAGCCGTTCGGCGATGGCCCCGAACTCGGTGGCGCGGCCGGTGCGCGCCACCAGCGCCTCGCCCGCGCCGGATCGCACGGAGGAGCCCAGGAAGACGGCGTTGGTGCGGGCGGGCAGGGCGGCCT
The DNA here is from genome assembly GCF_003254475.1 of Phenylobacterium soli. NCBI lineage: Bacteria > Pseudomonadati > Pseudomonadota > Alphaproteobacteria > Caulobacterales > Caulobacteraceae > Phenylobacterium > Phenylobacterium soli. Next base: position 3,339,941 of record NZ_QFYQ01000001.1, on the reverse strand, counting down.
CGGCGGCCACGGTCCCGGGCTTCTTCTCCACCGGGAAGGATTCGCCGGTCAGCGCCGCCTCGCTGACGAGCAGGTTGGTGGCCTTCAGGATCAGGGCGTCGGCCGGAACGACCGCGCCGGCCGAGAGCAGGACCACGTCGCCAGGCGCGATCTCGGAAAAGGGCAGGGTGGCCACCGCGCCGTCGCGGCGCACCTTGGCGGTCAACGCCAACCTTGCGCGCAGCTCGGCGACGGCCCGCGAGGCGCGGTGCTCCTGGAAGAAGCCGAGGAGGGTCGAGCCCAGCACCATGGCCAGGATGATCGAGGCGTCGATCCATTCGCGCAGGCCGCCGGCGATCACCGCGGCGAACACCAGGATCAGCACCAGCGGGCTCTGGAACTGGCGCAGCAGCAGGCGGGCGGCCGAGAGGGCCTCCTGCTCGTGCACGCTGTTAGGACCATGGACCTTCAGCCGCCGCGCCGCCTCGGCCGAGGTCAGGCCCTCGGGGCTGGCGCCCAGGCGCTCGAGCAGCGCCTTCGGCGCGGACGCCCAGAAGGGCGGCGCGGACTCTCCGGCCAGCGTCGGGGAGCGAGCGTGCATGAGGTTTCATCTCATGCGCGGCGCGGACGCGGCCTTGATCTGGATCGCCGTTGCTTGACCGGCGATTTTGGGGGAACAAGCGGCAAGGACCCATCCGTGACTGATTTCGCCCCCGACGCCGCCCAGCCGAACGCCGCCTCGTCCGACAGCGCCGGCCCCGACGCCGGGCCGGCCGCGCAGCGCATCCTGGAACTCCTGCCCGATCCCGTCCTGCTGGTCCGAGCCAACGGAGCCGGAGCGCCGGAGATCGCCTACGGCAACCAGGCCGCCCGCAGCCTCTACCGGGTCGAGCTGGCCGGATCGCCGGTCGGGGCCGTGCTGCGCCAGCCGCAGGTGCTGGAGGCGGTCGAGGAGGCCATCGCCACCGAGAAGCCGGTCGAGGTCGCCTACGAGTCCATCGGCGTCCAGCCACGCTACTGGCGCGCCTTCGTGCGGCCGCTCAAGGATGACGACGTGCGCGAACTCGTCGTCATGCTGCGCGACGAGACCGACGCCAAGCGCACCGAGCGCATGCGCGCCGACTTCCTGGCCAACGCCAGCCACGAGCTGCGCACCCCGCTCGCCTCCCTGGCCGGCTTCGTCGAGACCCTGCGCACCCACGCCAAGGACGACGCCGCGGCCCGGGACAAGTTCCTGGCCATCATGGCCGAGCAGGCCGGCCGCATGACCCGGCTGATCGGAGACCTGCTGTCGCTCAGCCGCATCGAGCTCAACGAGCACGTGCCGCCTTCCGGCGTGGTCGACCTCGCCCAGACGGTCCAGGATGTCGTCGACGGCACCCGCCCGCTGACCGCCGAGCGCGGCGTGACGGTGGAGGTGGAGACCGGCGAGGGGCCGTTCACGGTGACGGGCGACCGCGACCAGCTCGTCCAGGTGATCCAGAACCTGCTGGACAACGCCCTCAAGTACTCGCCCGACGGCAAGGCGGTCCGGGTGCGCATCGAGCGCGCCGCCACTTTGGAGGCGGCGCGCGCGGCGAGCGGCCGGGAAGGCTGGGTGGCGCTGTCGCTGCTGTCGCCCGACGCCAGCCCCCAACAGGCGGCGGGCCAGGCGTTCGTGGCGGTGCGCGTCACCGATGAGGGCCGCGGCATGGCCCGCCAGCACCTGCCGCGTCTCTCCGAGCGGTTCTACCGCGTCGAGGGGCAGAAGAGCGGCGGCACGGGGCTTGGCCTCGCCATCGTCAAACACATCGTCAACCGCCACCGCGGCGGCGTGCTCGTCGAGAGCGCCGAGGGGCAGGGGACGACCTTCAGCGCCTATCTGCCGGCGGCCTGAACGGCCCGAGCGGCCTAGCCGCCCAGCATCACCCCGCCCTCGACCATCAGCACCTGGCCGGTCGTGTAGCCGCCCTTCATCGAATAGAGGTAGGCCTGCGCCGTCTCCTGGGGCGTGCCGATGCGTGGGATGAGTTGGCGCTGGGTCATCAGGGCGATGCGCTCCTCGCGGATCTCCGCCGGGATCAGGCTGTCCCAGATCTCGGTGCTGATCATGGCGGGGCAGACGCAGTTCACCCGGATCGGGGCCAATTCGACGGCGAGCGCGCGGGTCAGGTGCTCGAGCCCGCCGGCCATGGCCGTGGAGATGGCGCTGCCCTTCGAGGGTCTGTGGGCGATGGTGCCGTTGGTCAGGGTGAAGGAGCCGCCGGCCGGCAGCCGGCGCGCGCCATGCTTGGCCACCGCCACCGCGCCCCAGAAACGGACCTTGAAGGTGTCGGCCGCGGCGGCGAGGTCGAGGCTTTCGAGCGTGCCGCGCCGCATGCCGCCCCAGTCGCCGGCGGTGAAGACGATGTGGTCGAAAGCATGATCGGCGTCGAAGAAGGCCTGCACGCCGCCCTCGTCCGTCACGTCCAGCGGGCGGCCCTCCGCGCCGGCCCCGAGCCGGGCCGCCGCGGCGGTGATCTTATCCGGGTTGGAGGAAGCGACCACCGCCCTCGCGCCCTCGGCCAGGGCGGCCTCGGCCACCGCGTAGCCGATCCCCGAGCCGCCGCCGACCACCAGGATGCGCTTGCCTTCGAGACCCATCGATCACTCTCCGTTTGAGAGGCGACTATAGGTGCGGGGCAGTCGGTCGCAGGCAAGTTTCGCGCAGGGTCAGCGCGACTGTCACATAACTGTCATACGGCACCGCTACTTTCCCACGCCTGAACGAAGGTGCGCGCTGTGGCCCAACCGATTCCCAAGAGTTCCTACGCCGCCGAGCTGCGGGCCCTGGTGGCGGAGGTCATCCGCATGGGCGGCCTCGCCGAAGCCCAGGTGGTCGATGCGGTCGACGCCGTGGTGCGCCGCGACGTGCCGCTGGCCCAGGCGCTGATCGTCCGCGACCTGCGGCTCGACGACATGCAGGCCGACATCGAGCGGCGCGCGCTCTCGCTGATCGCCGACCAGGGACCCTCCGACGAAGACCTGCGCCGGGCGGTCTCGACCATGAAGCTGGCGATGAACCTCGAGCGCTGCGGCGACCTGGCGCGCAACATCGCCAAGCGCAGCCTGGTGCTCTCCGGCTCCGACCCGGTGCTGCCGCTAATGAGCGCCATCCAGCGCATGGGCCGCCTGGTGGCCGCGCGCCTGCGCGAGGTGCTCGACGCCTACGCCGCCCAGGAGATGGACGCGGCCATGGCCGTCTGGCGCCGCGACGAGGAAGTCGACGAGCACTACGAGAGCATCTTCCGCGAGCTGCTCACGCTGATGGCCAACGAACCGGACACGGTGGCGCCCGGCGCCCACCTGCTGTTCATCGCCAAGAACCTGGAGCGCATCGGCGACCACGCCACCAACATTGCCGAGATCCTCCACTTCCAGCTGACCGGCGAGGAGCTCTCGCAGCCCCGGCCGAAGGTCAGCCTGCTGGAAGCCGACCGTCCGAGGGATACGCCGCAGTGACGCCGTACATCATGGTGGTCGAGGACGAGGACGCTCTCGCCACCCTCCTGACCTACAACCTCGAGAAGGAGGGTTTCCGCGTCGAGCACGCCGGCGACGGCGAGGAGGCGCTGCTCAAGGTCGAGGAGGAGACGCCCGACCTGATCCTGCTCGACTGGATGCTGCCCAAGGTCTCCGGCGTCGAGGTCTGCCGCCAGCTCCGCGCGCGGCTGGAGACCAAGCGCACCCCGGTGCTGATGCTGACCGCCCGCGGCGAGGAGACCGACAAGATCCGCGGCCTCGACACCGGCGCCGACGACTACGTGGTCAAGCCCTTCGCCATGAGCGAGCTCACCGCCCGCATCCGCGCCCTGCTGCGCCGGGCGCGGCCGGAGCTGGTCGACGAGCGCCTGGAATACGCCGACATCGTCCTCGACCGCGGCAGCCGCCGGGTGACGCGCTCGGGCCGCAACGTCCACCTTGGGCCCACCGAGTTCCGCCTGCTCGACTTCCTGATGCAGCGGCCCGGCCGGGTGTTCAGCCGCGAGCGCCTGATGGACGCCGTCTGGGGCCCCAACACCTATGTCGAGCTGCGCACGGTCGACGTCCATGTGGGACGCCTGCGCAAGGCGCTGCGCGCCAACGGCTCGGACGACCCGATCCGCACGGTCCGCTCGGCTGGCTACTCCCTGGACCAGCAGGGGTGAGCGCGAGGCGTGTCACGCGCCCGTCACCGATTCAGCCGCTAGCTCATCTCCGTTGGGGGAGATCGCCATGACGCAGACGCTGCGCTGCCGCACCGCCTTCATCTCGGACGTCCACCTGGGGACCAAGGGGTGCCAGGCCGAGCAACTGCTCGAGTTCATCCGGGTGCTCGACTGCGAGACGCTCTACCTGGTCGGCGATATCGTCGACGGCTGGAAGATGAAGAGCGGCTGGTTCTGGCCCCAGGCGCACAACGACGTGGTCCAGAAAATCCTTCGCCTGGCCCGCAAGGGCGTGAAGGTCGTCTATGTGCCCGGCAACCACGACGACCGGGTGCGCGACTTCTGCGGCGTCCACTTCGGGGGCGTGGTGGTGGCGCGCGACGCCATCCACGAGGCGGCCGACGGCAAGCGCTACCTCGTCACCCACGGGGACGAGTTCGACGGGGTGATCCAGCACGCCCGCTGGCTGGCCTTCCTGGGCGACTGGGGCTACCGGGCGCTGCTCGGCCTCAACACCCATTTCAACCGCCTTCGCCACGTCATGGGCCTCGGCTACTGGAGCCTTTCGGCCTATGTGAAGCACCGCGTGAAGAACGCGGTCGCCTTCATCGACAAGTTCGAGGCGGCCATGGTTGAGGAAGCTCGCCGGCGCGGCGTTCAGGGCGTGATCTGCGGTCACATCCACCATGCCGAGATGCGCGACATCGACGGCGTCGCCTACGTCAACGACGGGGACTGGGTCGAGAGCTGCACGGCGGTCGTCGAGCGCTTCGACGGCGGCCTCGAGGTAGTCCGCTGGCACGAGGTCCGCGACCGGTACGCCGAGGCCGGTCTTGGCGAGCTGCCCGGCGCGGAGCCCCTGGCGGCCTAAGTCCTCCCGAGGACGGGAGCCTCTCCCCAAAAAGAAGCGGCCGCGGCCCGATGGTGAGCCGCGGCCGAGAAGGCCCTGCGTTGGGGGCTGGTTTCCTACAGGGCGGATCTCATTGGGCGGATCTCATTGAGCGGGGTCACGCGGCGACCGCCGGCGCGCGGGGCGTTGCGCGCAATCGACCGGCCAGGCTGCCGTCGCGGAGGTAGATCAGGACTTCGGCCGGCTCGCCGGCGTCGGCGAGCCGATGGGCTAGGCGCCGGGCGGCGGCCTCGGCCTGCGCCCCGGTGGTGAACACCTGGAAGCCGTCCTGCGCGTCGATGCGCAGGCTCCAGCCGAAGGCGGCGGGACGAACGGCGAGGATGCGGGTCATGGCGATGCTCCCGATGTGATGGCCCAGCCCGAACGCCGCGCAATCTAGGGGTGCGGTGTGTCGGCCCTATGACGACTTGATTGCAGTCCTGCGCCGGTGCGGCCGGACCAGGGACTCGGGCTCGCCGCATGTGTGGCGGGTTTGATGCGCCTCAACGCGTGAGGCCGGCTTTCGGCGCACTTACATCGAAGTGTCACGCAAGCTTTGTAAGACGCCCTCGCGCGGCACGACGGAGGCCGTGCGGAAGAGGGGTTTCCAATGAACAAGAAGATGTCGCTGCTCACGGGGGCGGCGCTGGGCGTCTTCCTCGCCGCCGGCGCCACGGCCCAGGCCGACGCCAAGACCAAGGCCAAGCCGCATCACGCGCCGGCCGAATCGCTGGCCGCCAAGCAGGCGCAGGAGATCGAGCTGCTGAAGGCCCAGGTCGAGTCGCTGAGCGAGCGCCTGCTGGCGATCGACCAGCAGCAGGCCCAGGTGAAGGCCCAGGCCGACCAGGCGCAGGCCGCCGCTCAGGCCGCGCAGGCCGAGACCGCCGCCCAGATCAAGACCATCCCGGCCACGGTGAAGACCCAGGTCGCCGCCGCCCTTCCGAAGCCGAAGCCGAGCTGGGCCGACAGCACCCAGGTCAGCGGCCGGATGTACTTCAACCTCTCGAACATCGAGCAGAAGAGCAACGGCGCGAAGGTCGCCCCGTCCGGCACGGGCTTCGACATCAAGCGCTTCTATGTGGGCATCGACCACAAGTTCAACGACACGTTCTCGGGCAACATCACCACCGACATGAACTACGTGTCGAACGACGGTGAGACCCAGGTCTACATCAAGAAGGCCTACCTGCAGGCCAAGCTGTCGGACGCCGCGATCATCCGCGTCGGCTCGGCCGACCTGCCCTGGGTGCCCTTCGCCGAAGACGTCTACGGCTACCGCTTCATCGAGAACACCGTGGCCGACCGCACCAAGTTCGGCACCTCGGCCGACTGGGGCGTGCACGCCTCGGGCAAGCTGATGGACGGCAAGCTCGGCTACGCCGTCGCGATGATCAACGGCAACGGCTACAAGAACCCGAGCCGCGCCAAGTCGGTCGACTTCGAAGGCCGCGTGAACCTCAACATCGACAAGGCCGTGTTCGCGGTCGGCGGCTACACCGGCAAGCTCGGCAAGGAAGTCACCGGCGGCGTCGCCACCCCGCACACCGCCACGCGCGTCAACGCCCTGGCCGCCTGGGTGGACAAGAAGTACCGCGTCGGCGTCGAGTACTTCTCGGCCAAGGACTGGAACAACGTCACCACCGCCGCCGAGGACAAGGCCGACGGCTACTCGGTGTTCGGCTCCTACAGCTTCACCCCGGAGATCTCGGCCTTCGGCCGCTGGGACCGCGTGAAGCCGTCCAAGACCCTCAAGGCCTCGGAGAAGGACAACTACTTCAACCTTGGCCTGAACTGGGAGCCCACCAAGATCGTCGACCTGGCGCTCGTCTATAAGCGCGACAAGGTCGACAACGGCCTGCTGTCGACCAGCAATGGCACGATCGGCGGCTCCAACAGCGGGACCTACGACGAGGTCGGCCTGTTCGGCCAGTTCCGCTGGTAAGGAGAGCGCCCGCGGCGCCTTCCTCCCAGCCGCGGACGAGACCTGCGAAGAGCCCCCGGAGACGGGGGCTCTTTTGCGTTCGGGCCGCTCCGTGACGCTGTCTCCGATCCGTCACGCAAGCTTCGCCGAAGCGACATCTGCGGGGGTTAAGCCGTGCTGCGAGAGCGACGGGGACTCGGGCGCTCGAATTCAGGAGACACCAATGTTCAAGACCCTCGCAGCCGCCCTGGGCGTCGCGCTCACCGTGGGCGCTTCGACCGTGGCTCAGGCGGCCACCATCACCGGCGCCGGCGCGACCTTCCCGGCGCCCGTCTACGCCAAGTGGGCGGAGAGTTATAAGGCCTCCACCGGCACGGCCCTGAACTACCAGGCGATCGGCTCCGGCGGCGGCATCAAGCAGATCAACGCCAAGACCGTCGACTTCGGGGCTTCCGACAAGCCGCTGAAGCCGGAAGACCAGGAAAAGAACGGCCTGACCCAGTTCCCGACCGTCATGGGCGGCGTCGTGCCGGTCATGAACCTGGAAGGCTTCAAGCCGGGCCAGATCAAGCTCACCGGCACCCAGCTCGCCGACATCTACCGCGGGGTGATCAAGCGCTGGGACGACCCGCTGCTGCAGCTCACCAACAAGGGCCTGGCCATGCCGCACCTGCCGATCACGGTGGTGCACCGCTCGGACGGCTCGGGGACGACCTTCCTGTTCACCAGCTACCTCGCCATGAAGGCCCCGCACTGGGCCTCGGACGTCGGCGCCTCGGACAGCGTGAACTGGCCGACCGGGCTCGGCGGCAAGGGCAACGACGGCGTCGCCGCCATGGTCAAGCAGACCCCCGGCGCGATCGGCTACGTCGAGTACGCCTACGCCAAGCAGAACAACCTCACCTACGCCCTGATGCAGAACAAGGCCGGCAAGTTCGTCGCCCCGACCGCCCCGGCCTTCGCCGCGGCCGCGGCGGGCGCCGACTGGTCCAAGGCCCCGGGCTTCTACCTGCTGCTGCTCGACCAGCCGGGCGCGAACTCCTGGCCGATCACCGGCGCCACCTTCATCCTGATGCACAAGGAGCAGGCCAATCCGGCGGCCGGCGCTGAGGTGCTGAAGTTCTTCGACTGGGCCTACAAGAACGGCGACGCCGCGGCCCAGCAGCTCGACTACGTGCCGATGCCGGCGAGCGTGAAGACGCTGATCCGCAAGGCCTGGAGCCAGCAGATCAAGGCGGGCGGCAAGGCCGTCTACGCCAGCCGCTAAGAGGACGTGGGGACGCTCCGCCGGGCTTCGCCGGGGCGTCCTTCTCTTGACGGCGATCAAGGCCGCGCGCCCGCTGTCATCCAAGCTTCGCGAAACTGTCACGGAAGTGTCTTCGGGGGCGGTTATGCCCCTGTCACCGAATTGCCGCGAAGGTCGGAGGACAGGTGATGATCAGACGAGTTTTCCTGGCGCTCGCCGCCACGGCCGCCCTGGCGGCGCCCCTGGCGGGCTGCTCCGGCAAGGGTGGTGAGGCCAAGGCCCCGGCCGGGCCGCAGATTTCCGGCGCCGGCGCGACCTTCCCGGCGCCGCTCTACGCCAAGTGGGCCGAGGCCCAGAAGCAGGCCACCGGCCTGACCCTCAACTACCAGGCCATCGGCTCCGGCGGCGGCATCAAGCAGATCGAGGCCAAGACCGTGGCCTTCGGCGCGTCCGACAAGCCGCTGAAGCCGGAGGACCTCGAGAAAAACGGCCTCCTGCAGTTCCCGACCGTGATGGGCGGGGTCGTGCCGGTGGCCAACCTGCCGGGCGTGACCCCCGGCGGCCTCAAGCTCACCGGCCCGCTGCTCGCCGACATCTACCTCGGCAAGGTGACCAAGTGGTCGGACCCGGCCATCGCCGCGCTCAACGCCGGCGCCAAACTGCCGAACCTGCCGATCACGGTGGTGCACCGCTCGGACGGCTCGGGCACCAGCTTCCTGTTCACCAGCTACCTGACGACGGTCGCTCCGCAGTGGGCCAAGGTCGGCGCCTCCGACAGCGTCGCTTGGCCGGCCGGGCTCGGCGGCAAGGGCAACGACGGCGTCGCCGCCATGGTCAAGCAGACCCCCGGCGCGATCGGCTACGTCGAGTACGCCTACGCCAAGCAGAACGGCATGACCTACGCGCTGCTGCAGAACGCCTCGGGCGCCTTCGTGGCCCCGACGGCCGCCAACTTCGCCGCCGCCGCGGCGGGCGCGGACTGGACCAAGGCGCCCGGGTTCTACCTGCTGCTGCTCAACCAGCCGGGGAAGGACGCCTGGCCGATCACCGGCGCCACCTTCATCCTGATGCACCGCCAGCAGAGCGACGCGGCGACCGCCAAGGCCGTGCTCTCCTTCTATGACTGGGCCTTCAAGAACGGCGACGCCCAGGCCCAGGCGCTCGACTACGTGCCGCTGCCGGACGCGGTGAAGACCCTGGTGCGCCAGAGCTGGTCGGGCGTGGTCGGACCGGACGGCAAGCCGGTCTACCAGCCGGCGTCCTGAGCCAGCGGATCGGCGGGGGCTGACGAGAGATGAGCGCCGAGACGGATCAAGTCGAGACCGCGCCCGCCCGCACGGCCAAGGGCGTGGTCTTCGACCGCACCTTCGAGGCCCTGTGCTTCGCGGCGGCGACCCTGCTGCTCACCGCCCTCGGCGGCCTCATCGTCAGCCTGGCGATCGGCGGCTGGCCCGCCTTCCGGACCTTCGGCCTGAGGTTCTTCTACACCTCCACCTGGGACCCGGTGCAGGAGGTCTATGGCGCGTCCGGCGCTATCGTCGGCACCCTGATCACCTCGGCCCTGGCGCTGGCCTTCGCCCTGCCGTTCGCCCTGGGCGTGGCGATCTTCCTGGTCGAGCTCTGTCCCGAGCGCCTGCGCCGCCCGATCGGCACGGCGGTGGAGCTGCTCGCCGGCATCCCCTCGATCGTCTACGGCATGTGGGGGCTGTTCGTCTTCGCTCCCTGGTTCGCCAAGCACGTCCAGATGCCGGCGATGATGGCCTCGCCTCCCGGCTCGGTGTGGGAGAAGCTGACGGCCGGGGTGCCGAACGGGGCCAACATCCTCTCCGCTTCGCTCATCCTGGCGATCATGATCCTGCCGTTCATCGCGGCGACCATGCGCGAGCTCCTCCTGACGATCCCGCCGGCGGTGCGCGAGAGCGCCTATGGCCTCGGCTCGACCACCTTCGAGGTGATCCGCAAGGTCTCGATCCCCTACGTCCGCTCCGGCGCGGTGGGGGCGATCATGCTCGGCCTCGGCCGCGCGCTCGGCGAGACCATGGCGGTCACCTTCATCATCGGCAACGCGCACGGCTTCCCGAGCTCGCTGTTCGCCTCGGGGGCGACCATCGCCTCGACCATCGCCAACGAATTCGCCGAGGCCACCGGCGAGCTGCACACCGCCTCCCTGGTGGCCCTGGGCCTCGTGCTCTTCATCATCACCTTCGCGGTCCTGGCGCTCGCCAGGCTGCTCATCGGCCGGCAGGCGCACTCATGAGCGCGGGATCCCCGAGACTTTCCAGGCGCGCGGCGGAGTACGCCTTCCTGGTCTTCTGCTGGCTGGCCACCGGCCTCGCTCTGGTGGCGCTCGCGGCCATCCTGTGGGCGCTGTTCAAGCAGGGCGTCGGCGGGCTGAACCTCGCGGTGTTCACCAGGTCGACCCCGGCGCCGGGCTCGGAAGGCGGCCTGCTCAACGCCATCCTCGGTTCGGTGATGATGTGCGTCGTCGCCATGGCCGGGGCGGTGGCGGTGGGCGTCATGGCCGGCACCTGGCTGGCCGAGTTCGCCAAGGACAGCGCCTACGGCAAGGTGGTGCGCTTCGTGAATGACGTGCTGCTATCGGCCCCGTCGATCCTGGTCGGCCTGTTCGTCTACGAGCTGCTCGTGCGGCCGATGAAGGGCTTCTCGGGCTATGCGGGGGCCGCGGCCCTGGCGCTGCTCGCCATCCCGGTCATCGTCCGCACCACCGAGGACGTGCTGCGGCTGCAGCCGGTGGCCCTGCGCGAGGCCAGCGTCGCGCTCGGCGCGCCGGTCTGGAAGACCATCCTGGCGGTGGTCTGGAAGGCGGCCCAGGGCGGCATGCTCACCGGCGCCCTCCTGGCCTTCGCCCGGATCAGCGGCGAGACCGCGCCCTTGCTGTTCACCGCCCTCAACAACCAGTTCCTGAGCCTCGACCTAGGCAAGCCCACCGCCAACCTGCCGGTGGTGATCTTCCAGTACGCCCTGTCGGCCTACGACGACTGGCGCAGGCTCGCCTGGGCCGGCGCCATGCTGATCGCGGTCGCGGTGCTCGCCGTCACCATCATCGCCCGCCTCTCCACCCGGGAGCCGAAACGCTCATGACCGTCCAGACCTTCGAGGTTCCCGACACTGCGGAGACCCGCATTCTGGCCCTGCCGGGCGAGGAGGTGGTGATCCAGGCGAAGGGGCTGAACTTCTTCTACGGGGCCAAGCAGTCGCTGTTCGATGTCAGCGTCGGGTTCAAGCGCAAGGCGGTGACCGCGCTGATCGGCCCGTCCGGCTGCGGCAAGTCCACCCTGCTGCGCACCCTGAACCGCATGTACTCGCTCTATCCGGGCCAGCGGGCCGAGGGCCAGGTGCTGCTCGACGGCGAGGACATCCTCGGCCGCGGGGTGGACCTCGCCGCGCTGCGCGCCCGGGTCGGCATGGTGTTCCAGAAGCCGACGCCGTTCCCGATGTCGATCTACGACAACGTCGCCTACGGCGTGCGCCTCTACGAGAAGCTGTCCAAGGGCGACATGGCCCAGCGGGTGGAGGAGAGCCTGCGCCGCGCCGCCCTGTGGGACGAGGTGAAGGACAAGCTGAAGGACAGCGGCCTTGGCCTGTCCGGCGGTCAGCAGCAGCGCCTGTGCGTCGCCCGCGCCATCGCCGTGAAGCCCGAGGTGCTGCTGCTCGACGAGCCGGCCTCGGCGCTCGACCCGATCTCCACGGCCCGCCTGGAAGAGACCATCAGCGAGCTGAAGAGCGACTACACCGTGGTGATCGTCACCCACAACATGGGCCAGGCCGCGCGTCTCTCCGACCACACCGGCTTCATGTACCTCGGCAAGATGATCGAGTTCGGCGAGACCGAGCAGGTGTTCACCAACCCGGCCACCAGCCGGGCCCGTGACTACATCACCGGCCGCTTCGGGTAGGGGGAGCGCATGGAACATACGTTCAAGGCCGTCGACGAGCAGCTCCAGGGGCTGTTCCGCGACGTGGGCGTCATGGGCGACCTGGCCGTCGCCCAGCTGCGGGGCGCGGTGACCGCCTTCGTGGCCAACGACACCGCCTCGGCCGCGGCCATCGCCGCCGGCGACGCCAGGCTCGACGAGATGGACGCCGACATCGAGCGCCGTGCGGTCCGATTCATCGCGCTGCACCAGCCGATGGCCGACGATCTGCGGGCCCCGATCACGGCCATGAAGACGGCCATGAACCTCGAGCGCTGCGGCGACCTCGCCAAGAACCTCGCCAAGCGCACCGCCCAGCAGAAGGGCCCGCCATCTCAGGCGCAGGCGAAGGGACTGACCGATCTCGGAATGCTGGTCGCCGACCGTCTGGCCGAGGTGATGATTGCCTACCGCAACGCGGACGCGGGCAAGGCCAAGGTGGTCTGGGAGCGCGACACCGACATCGACGAACTGCACGAGAAGGTGTTCCGCCACATCCTCACGGACATGTCCGGCGATCCGAAGTCGATCGAGGCCTCCACCGACCTGCTCTTCATCACCAAGAACCTGGAGCGGGTGGGCGACCACGCCACCAACATCGCCGAGCTGATCTACTACCAGGCCACGGGCGAGGAGCTGTCGGACCGCCCCAAGGCGGGGTGAGCCGTCGTCAGGCGTTCAGCAGACGCACCGGCGCGCGCCAGGTGAGGCCGTTCGGCTTGAGGTCGAACACCACGCGTCCTCGGCTGGAACTGTCGACCCCCAGCTTGAGGAGGCGCGAGCCGAAGCCGGTCCGGCTGGGCTCGGCCACGCGGGGGCCGTCGTGCTCGGTCCATTCCAGCAGCGCCTCGTCGGGATGGCGCGGATCGCGCGAGGTCCAGGACAGCCGCACCCGGCCGTGGGCGTCGGACAGGGCGCCGTACTTGACGGCATTGGTGGCGAGCTCGTGCAGCGCCAGGGCCACCGACACCGCGCTCTCGGCCGAGACGCAGGCCGGGCCGCCCTCGATCAACACCCGCCGGTCGCCGTCGACGTAGGGCGCCAGCGAGGCCTCGGCGAGCGCCCGGAGCTCGACCCCGCGATGGTGCGACTCCAGAAGCAGGTTGTGCACCCGCGCCAGCGCCATCAGCCGCTCGTTGAAGGCCGGCAGGAAGTCCTCCAGCCGCTGAGACGTGCGGGCGGTCTGGGAGGCCAGGCTCTGGACGATGGCCAGGTTGTTCTTCACCCGGTGCTGCAGCTCGTGCACCAGCAGGGTCTCGCGTTCGCGGGCGAGGGTGAGGTCGCGCAGGGCGCGGCGCAGGATCAGGCTGACCAGCACGATGACGCCGCCGGACCCGACGAAGGCCACGAGCGAGGCCAGGTCGTCGGTCTTCAGCAGGAAGCTGTATCGCGGCGGCACGAACAGCCAGGCGGTGGCCGCGCCGGTGAGGACGAGGCAGATCAGGCCAGCCCAGCGCCCGCCCCAGAGGGCCGCGACGAGCAGGGCCGGAAACACCGTGACATAGGGCGCGCGGTCGCCGAGGGCCGGGTTGAGCAGCTCGCGCAGCAGGATCGCGAACACCGCCGGGGCCAGGCCGAACCAGAGCACCTGCGCCAGGGTCGGCGAGGTGGTGATGACGACGCGGCGCAGCCTCTCCAGCACGTTCGTTCCTAGCCCGCTCCCAACATCTGGCTAGCACAGCCGTCCGCCGGCGACGCCAACCCAGGTCAAAACGCGCGATCAGGCCGCTTCGATGAGGCGGGCGGCCTTCAGGAAGTCGAGCAGGGCCGCGTTGAACGCCTTCGGGTTGTCGATGTTGGCCGCGTGGCCGGCGTTTGGGATCACCGCCTTCTTCGCGCCTGGGATCTTGGCGGCCATGTAGTCCGAGGCCGCCAGGAACGGGGTGTCGTTCTCGCCGACGATGACAATCGTGGGCACGGCGATGGCGGGCAGGCTCTCGATCACCTGGGCGTCGCGCTGGGTGAGCATGCCCCGCGCGGCGTGGGCGAGGCCCGTGGCGTCCCGGTGGTGGGCGGCCTGCACCTCGGCGCTGGCCTTGGAGAGATCGCCGAGGCCCTTCTCGTCATAGCGCTCGGCGCGGGCGATGGCGTTGGCGTTCCAGCCGGCGCGCGCCTCATCGTTCTTGTAGCCGGGGCCGGTGTCGATGATCAGCAGGCCGCGCACGCGCTCGGGATGGCGGCGGTGGAAGGCGAGGCTCATGTAGCCGCCCAGCGACAGTCCGCCGACGACGGCGGTGCGAGCGCCCACCCTGTCCAGCAGGGCGGCCATGTCGGCGACGGTGGCCTCTTCGGAATAGGCCTTCGGATCGGCGGGATAGTCGCTCTGGCCGTGGCCGCGCATGTCCCAGGTGATCACCTGAAAGTGGGGCGCGAGGGTGTCGATCTGGCCCTTCCACATCTGGGAGGTGGCCGAGAAGCCGTGGGTCAAGAGGAGGGCGGGACCCTCGCCGTGGACCTCGTAATAGAGCTGGACTCCGTCACGTTCGAGCTTGGGCATGCGAACTCCTCCGCGGCCCTTTTGGCGGGCCTTGGAGCCAGCATGCCAAACGGCTCGGCGATCAGCCAGCCCGGCGCAGGCGCAGCGCCGGCTGGGCCACGCCCGCAGCGCGGGTCACCGCGGCGATCAGGCCCTGCACCATCACCGGCTTGGGCACGAAGCCCGAGAAGCCCAGGGCCAGGTACTCGGCCGGCTCTCGGCTCAGGATGTCGGCGGTCAGGGCGATGACCGGGGTATCGCGTTCGGGACCGGCGCGCTCGCGGATGCGCTTCAGGACCTCGATGCCGCTCATCTCCGGCATGTGGATGTCCATCAGCACCACGTCGAACGCCTGGCGGGACATCTGGTCGAGGGCCTCGACGCCGCTCAGCGCCTTGACCGCGCGGTGGCCGAAGGCGGTGAGGATCTCCTCGACCACCCGCAGGTTCACCGGATCGTCGTCCACGTGGAGGACCGACAAAGCCCGCTCGGGCTTGGAATTGGAAACGGACACTCGACACTCCCGCCTGCCGGTCGCGGCCGCCAAGCTGCGGTCCGACCTCCTGCAACCTTAACGTGGCGCCAGAAGGCTAAGGTAAGGCTGACAGATACGGCTAATGGCCGTTAACCCGCAGGCCGATCAGATGATCTTCCCCTGCGATACTGTGCCGGGGCCGTACAACCGGCGGTGATGCATTAATATTCGAGGGGCGGGCACGGTTAAGCGGCGCGCGCGCTATTCGCCCTCCGACAGGATTTCGCTGCCTCGGCGCAGCACGATCTTGCGGCCAAGGTGCTCGCTCTGCGCCGCGGCGAAGATCGCCCGCGCCAGCACTGCGCTGGCTGCGCGGCCGAGAACCCGCTCCGGGGCCGTGCGCGTCAGGTTCCACAGCTCCACGGCGTACGGCAGCCGGGCCGCAGGCGCCCCGGCCAGGGCGGCGTCCGGCGGCGCCTCACCCTCTTGCTCCCTCATGCCCCCGCCCGCCGGATCAGTGGGTCTTGCCGGCCCAGCGGCTGATCACCGCGGACTTGTGGCGAAGCGTGATGGTGCGGCCCGGATACTCGCGCGTAGCGGCGAAATAGGCCGCGTAACCGATCGCCGGGCTGACGCTGACCGCCACCACCAGTTCCACCACCTTGCCGTTCTCGTCCCAGACCTCGACCTTGTAGGGAAGATCTTCGGTCTCACCTTGGAACTCTCCGTATGGTGGAGGCGTTCTTTGTGTTTGATCTGGCGGCTCGTCGGGGGGACGAAGCTTATGAATGTTCCAGCCCATGCTGCCTCTCTCGCCGGCGCGCGCGCATCCTTCGCCACACGCGTCGGTCGTGTCAATTCCGCGGTGGGCGCTTGTTGCCGAAAGTTCAGTCGTCTAAGTAACTTAAGGGTGGCTTCGCCCTCTCAGTGACGGCGTATTTCGATGAATGATCTCCCCCCGCAGGACCGAGCGTTGCACTTCCTGGTGGAGTCGGCGGTCGACTATGCGATCTACATGCTGGATCTCGAGGGGCGGATCGTCACCTGGAACACCGGCGCGGAGCGGCTGAAGGGCTACACGCGCGACGAGATCCTCGGCCAGTCGTTCGAGCGCTTCTTCAGCCTCGAAGATCGCCGGGCCGGGCTGCCGCAGCGCCTGCTCGCCCGCGCCCGAGAGGAGGGCCGCATCGAGAGCGAGGGCTGGCGGATCCGCAAGGACGGCAGTCGGTTCTGGGCGCTCGCCGGTCTGCACGCGGTGCGCGACGACGCGGGCCAACTGATCGGCTTCGCCAAGATCACCCGCGACACCACCGCCCAGCGCCAGGCCCAGCAAGCGCTGATGGAGAGCGAACAGCGCTTCCGGCTGCTGGTCGAAGGGGTGATCGACTACGCGATCTACATGGTCGACGTGAACGGCTCGATCACCAACTGGAACAAGGGCGCCGAGCGCATTGAGGGCTATCGCGCCGACGAGGTCATCGGCCGCCACTTCAGCCTGTTCTACACGCCCGAGGACCGCCAGGCCGGACTGCCCGCCAGGGCTCTGGCCAGCTCGCTCGCCGATGGGCGTTACGAATCCGAGGGCTGGCGGGTGCGCAAGGACGGCTCGCGCTTCTTCGCCTCGGCGGTCATCGATCCCATCCACGACGATCGCGGCGTGCACATCGGCTTCGCCCAGATCATCCGCGACATCAGCGAGCGGCGCGCAGCCGAGGATGCCCTGGCCGACAGCGAGCGCCAGTTCCGCCTGCTCGTCTCGGGCGTCGTCGACTACGCCCTCTACATGCTCGACCCCAACGGGATCGTGACCAACTGGAACGCCGGGGCCCAGCACATCAAGGGCTACTTGGCCGACGAGATCGTTGGGCAGCACTTCTCGCGCTTCTACACCGAGGCCGACCGCGCCGCCGGGGTGCCGATGCGTGCGCTGCAGGCCGCCGCCGAGCACGGTCGCTACGAGGCCGAGGGCTGGCGCATGCGCAAGGACGGCACCTTGTTCTGGGCCAGCGTCGTGCTCGACGCCATCCGCGACGAGGACGGCCGCATCCTCGGCTACGCCAAGATCACCCGCGACATCACCGAGAAGCGCAACGCCCAGCTCGAGCTGCAGCGCGCCCACGAGCAGCTCGCCCAGGCGCAGAAGATGGAGGCGCTCGGCCAGCTCACCGGCGGCGTGGCGCACGACTTCAACAACCTCCTGATGGTGGTCAGCGGCCAGGCTCAGCTGCTGCGCCGCAAGCTCGCCGACGATCCCCGCGCGCTGCGGGCGCTCGACGCCATCGAGACCTCGGCCCGTCGCGGCGAGGACCTGACGCGGCACCTGCTCTCGTTCGCCCGTCGCCAGCGGCTGCAGCCTGTCTCGGTCTCGCTCAATGACCGCGCCAAAGGCCTGCGCGAGCTGCTGTCCGCCAGCCTGCCGCCGAACGTCCAGCTGATCGTCGACTTCCCCAGGAAACTGTGGCCGGTGAAGGCCGACATCTCCGAGCTGGAGCTGGCGGTCCTCAACCTGACGGTCAACGCGCGCGACGCCATGCCGAACGGCGGCGCCCTGACGATCTCGGCCGAGAATCAGCGCCTCGAGCGCGGCAAGGGTCCAGGCGACCTCGCCGGCGAGTTCGTCGCCCTCAGCGTCCACGACACGGGGCAGGGCATCCCGGCCGACATCCTGCCGCGGGTCTTCGATCCCTTCTTCACCACCAAGGAGGTGAGCAAGGGCACCGGCCTTGGCCTCAGCCAGGTCTACGGCTTCGCCCAGCAGTCCGGCGGCCGCGTGTCGGTGACCAGCGAGCTGGGGCAGGGGGCGAGGTTCACCCTGTATCTGCCGCGCGCCGAGGCCGCGCCCCAGGCCAAGGACGCCGAGGCGCCCCTCGAGGCCGCCACCGGCGCGGAGATCCTGCTGGTCGAGGACAATCCCGAGGTCGCGGAGGTGGCGGCGGGCATGCTCGAGCAGCTCGGCCACAATGTGCGCATGACCGGCAACGCCGCCGCCGCCCTCAAGGCCATCACCGAAAAGGGAGCGCCGGACCTGGTGTTCTCCGACATCGTCATGGCCGGTGAGATGGACGGGGTGGAGCTGGCGCGGCGCCTGCGCGAGGAGCGGCCCGAACTGCCGGTGCTGCTGGCCACCGGCTACAGCCAGGCGGCCGAGCGGATCGGCGACGAGTTCCCGATCCTGCGCAAGCCCTATCAGATGGCCGAGCTCAGTCACGCGGTGACCGCGGCCCTCGCCGGGGCCGGCGACAAGCTGGTTCGCATCGACGCCGCGCGCCGCGCCCGCGCCCGGCGCCAGGACCGGGCGGGCTGAATTCGCGAGGCCAGGCCTCACGCCCCTTTGATCAGGCTTGGCCGCGCCGGGCCTTGCGATCGGGAACCTCCATCCACAGCTTCGGTTGGAATCCCACGAGGCGGCAATGTCCCGCCGCCGTCCCACTGGCAATTGTGGAGGTCACGCCATGGGGGACTATTGGTTCCGCGCCCTGCAGGCCGCCGAGGAGGCTGAAGAAGCCGCCAAGCGGCTCCGCAACCGCTACGGCCGCGAGGCCGAAGACCATCTCGACGACGCCGCGCCCCGCGCCGAAGCCGAAGAGGCCCGCCGCGCACGCATGGCGGATGTCCGCCGGGCCCTTCGCTGGACCTGACGCCCCTTAGGGGCTGAAGCCGGCGATGAGGCTCCGCAGCTCCGGCTCGTCGACGAGGCCGGCGCCTTCGTCGAGCGACACCCAGAGCTTGTCGCGGATGTTCATCTCCGGCCATTCGGCGTGCTCGTGCACAACCTCAAGCCCGTAGACCGTCACCTTCAGGCGCTGCAGCCGGCCGCTCTTGAAGAGCTTCTGGTAGCGGTATTGGCCGAGCGGCTTCTCGGCCACGCGGCCGGCGACGCCGGTCTCCTCCAGGGCCTCGCGGGCCACGGCGATGGTCGCCGGTTCGTCCTTCTTGCCCCAGCCCTTGGGCAGCACCCAGCGCCGCGTCTCGCGCGAGGTGATCAGCAGGATCTCGACGCCGGTCTCGGTCCGCCGCCAGGGCAGGGCGGCGTACTGGCGCCGCGGCCGCTTGGGCTTGGCCCCCTTGGGCTTCGGCGACTTGGCGGCCTTCCCGTCCTTAGGCATCTCAGCCCCACAGCCGGTCGGCGAACCGGGCCAGGAAATAGAAGCCGGCGGCGAGCAGCGCCGAGGCCGGCATGGTGATGATCCAGGCCCAGACGATACCGCCGGCGACGTTCCAGCGCACCGCCGAGACCCGCCGGGCCGCGCCGACTCCGACGATGGCTCCAG
Organism: Phenylobacterium soli; assembly: GCF_003254475.1. NCBI lineage: Bacteria > Pseudomonadati > Pseudomonadota > Alphaproteobacteria > Caulobacterales > Caulobacteraceae > Phenylobacterium > Phenylobacterium soli. The sequence continues at coordinate 3,320,583 of NZ_QFYQ01000001.1, read as the reverse complement.
TGATCGTGTGAGTCGTCGACACCGGCACGCCGATATAGGTCGCGGTGAACAGGGTGATGGCCCCGCCGGTCTCGGCGCAGAAGCCCTGCTGCGGCGACAGGCGGGTGATTTTCGAGCCCATGGTGTGCACGATCCGCCAGCCGCCGGCGAGGGTGCCAAGGGCCATGGCGGTCTGGCAGCTCAGCACCACCCACATCGGCACGTGGAAGTCGCCGCCGCCGGCGCCCCCGGCCTGGTGGGCGTAGAGCAGCACGGCGATGATGCCCATGGTCTTCTGGGCGTCGTTGCCGCCGTGGCCCAGGGAATAGAGCGAGGCCGAGACGAACTGCAGCTTGCGGAAGGTGGAGTCGGCCAACGAGGGCGAGGCCTTCACGAAGGCCCAGGAGACCGCCAGCACCAAGAGGAGGGCGAGCACGAAGCCCATGCCGGGCGACAGCACGATGCCCATGATGGTCTTGTTGACCCCGGCCCAGACCACCGGCGAGAGGCTGCCGGCCTTGGCGATGCCGGCGCCGAGCAGGCCGCCGATCAGGGCGTGCGAGGACGACGAGGGGATGCCACCCAGCCAGGTGATGACGTTCCAGGTGATCGCCCCGCCGAGCGCGCCGAAGATCACGGCGTCGGAGACGATCTTGGGGTCGATGATCCCCTTGCCCACGGTGTTGGCGACGTGCAGGCCGAACACCAGGAAGGCGACGAAGTTGAAGAACGCCGCCCAGAACACCGCGTAGCGGGCCGGCAGCACCCGGGTCGAGACGATGGTGGCGATCGAGTTCGCCGCGTCGTGCAGCCCGTTCAGGAAGTCGAAGAGCAGGGCGACGCCGATGAGGAAGATCAGCAGCAGCCCGGAGCCGGCGAGGTCCATCCGCGCGCGGCCCTTAGAGGTGCTCGATCAGCACGCCGCTGATCCGGTTGGCCACGTCTTCGAAGCGATCCACCACCTTCTCCAGGTGGTCGTAGATCTCGGCCCCGACGATGTAGGCCATCGGGTCGGTCTTGGCGGGCCCGCGGTAGAGGGCCGCCATGCCGTCGTCGTAGAGCTTGTCTGAGAGGTCCTCGAGCCGCGTCACCTCCTCGGCGATGCGGTTCAGCTGGCCGGCGTTGGCGCGCATCGAGCGCAGCAGCGGGATGGCCTCGGAGGTGTGGCCCGCCGCCTCGACGATCAGATCGCCCAGCTTGACCATGTCCGGATGGAAGCTGCGCTGGTCGAACAGGGTCACCGCCTTGGCCGTCTTGTGCATCTGGTCGATGGCGTCATCCATCGCCGTGATCAGGTCGATGATGTCGCTGCGGTCGAAGGGGGTGATGAAGGTCCGCCGCACCGCCAGCATGCACTCGCGCGTGATCTGGTCGGCGTCGTTCTCGTGGCGCGCCACCTCTGCGCACAGCTCCGGCACCTTGTCCCCGCCGTCCAGCATCCGCCGCAGGGCCTCGGCCCCGGCGCACAGCGTCTTGGCGTGCGCCTCGAAGAGGTCGAAGAAGCGGCCCTCCTTGGGCATCAGCGCCTGGAACCAGCTCAGCATGAGACCCCCGGACGAATCTTGACAGTTATGTGACTACGCGGCCGGCAGCGGTACGGCGCAAGGGGGCGCCTGTAAACCGCCTTCCCTGCGGCGGGCTCTAAACCCGTGGGTCGCGCCCGGCGTTCGGCAAGATCAAATAAGACAACCATTGAGGGATGAAACCGCCGCCCCGGCGCGTTGGACGCGTGGGACGTCCCTGCGGCCAAGCTTCCATGGAGCCCTTCGGCTCGGCCCGTCGCGGGGATCAGAGGGGAGCGAGCCCATGGCGCGCGTGGTGGCGATCGGCGAAGGCCTGGTGGAGCTCAGTCTCACCGAGAACGGGGCCGCCGCGGTGGCCTACGGCGGCGACGCCTTCGCCACCGCCGTCTATCTCCGCCGCCTCGGCTGCGAGGTGAGCCTGGCCACGGTCATCGGCCGGGGCGACCCGTTCAGCGGCGGCATGCTGCGCAAGATGGCCGACGAAGGGCTCGACGCCTCCCTGGTCGCCCTCGCCGAAGGACGCCTGCCGGGCCTCTACGCCATCGAGCGCGGCGGCCTGCGCGGGCGTGGCCTCTACGAGTGGCGCGGCGAGGCGCCGGTGCGCGACTTCTACCGCTACGCCAACGAGCCGATCCTGCGGTCGGCCCTGCGCTCGGCCGATCTCGTCTGCCTGACCGGCGCGACGCTCGCGGTGCTGGGCGAGGCCGGCCGCGGGGCCCTGATGATCATGCTCGCCGAGGCAGTCCACGCCGGGGCCCAGGTGGCCTTCGACGTCAACTGGCGCGCGGGGCTGTGGAAGTCGCCGCAGGCCGCCCGCGCCGCGGCCGAGATCCTTGCGCCGATCTGCCGATACGTCTCGCTGAGCGAGGAGGACGCCGAGGGGCTCGGCGGCTGGCGACCGCCGCCCGGACCGGAGGTCGTGGAGCGGATGAGCGACCGCACGGTGCGCGTGCGCTCGGAGGAGGGGGATCTGGAGTTCCGGCCGACCCGCGCCGCGGTGCCCGTGGTCGACGCCACCGGCGCCGGCGATGGCTTCAACGCCGGCTACCTCGCCGGCCGGCTGGCGGGAAAGCCGGTGGCCCAGGCCGTCACCTGCGCCAGGCTGCTGGCCGAGGCGGTGATCGCCTACCCGGGCGCGGTGATCCCCAGGCTCGCCATGCCCAGCCTGCAGGCCGCGGCGGCCGATCCGAGGGCCTGCCGGGCCGGCTGAGCCATCCCCGTTGAGTGTTGGCTGAGGCGTGCGCCGAATGGATCGGCCCGGCTGCTGGAGAGAGGGGCTCGTCTGGGGCCGGACCGATCCGTTCGGACGCGGCCGGATGGGGGCGACCGGCCACGCGAACGGCCCACCAACCGAGGGCCCTTCTGTCGAGTTCCAGACGCTAAGAAATGACTACAGCTTCATCGTACCGCCGCTGGCGATCCAGCTGTCGACCACGTCTCCGAGGACGGTGATCGGCACGGCCCCGGTCTCGACGATCAGGTCGTCGAACTTGCGCAGGTCGTATCGCGCGCCGAGCGCGGCCTTGGCCTTCTCGCGCATGCGGTTGATCTCGGTGTGACCGATTTTGTAGCCGCAGGCCTGGCCGGGGGTGCCGCAGTAACGGTCGATCTCGCTGGTCATGGCGTCGCGGGTGCGGCCGGTGTTGTCCATCGCCCACTGCACCGCCTGCTCCCGGCTCCAGCGCTTGGCGTGCAGGCCGGTGTCGACCACCAGGCGCACGGCGCGGAACTTCTGGGCCTGCAGGTAGCCGAGGCGCCCGGCCCAGTCGTCGTCGTACATGCCGATCTCGTCGCCGAGCTGCTCGGCGTAGAGGGCATAGCCCTCCACATAGGCGTTGAAGCCCGAGATCAGCACCCGGATGAGCGGCATCTTGCCCGTCTCGGTCAGATAGGCGCCCTGCCAGGCATGGCCCGGAATGCCCTCGTGGAAGGTGAGGGTGGGCAGCGAGAACTTCGGCCAGTTCGAGGTGGTCTTGAGGTTGATGTAGTAGATCGACGGCCGCGAGCCATCGAGCGAGCCGGTGTTCATATAGCCCTGGCCGGCGCCGTCCTGGATCTCCACCGGCACCCGCTTCACCTGGATCGGCGCCTTCAGCTTCAGGTCGAAGGCCTTGGCGAGCTTCGGCCGCACGGAAGCGATGACGCCGTTCAGATAGGCGATGAGCTGCGCCCGCCCGGCGTCCGTGTCAGGGAACAGGTACTTGGGATCCTTGCCGAGGGCGGCCATCCGCTCGCCCACCGAGCCCTGGGTCAGGCCCTGCTTCCTGAGCAGCCCGTCCATGCGGTCCTCGATGGCCCGGTTCTGCTCCAGGCCCATCTGGTGGATCTGCTCGGCCGTGAGGCTGGTGGAGGTGCCGACCTTCAGCAGCCAGGAATAGTAGGCCTCGCCGTCGGCCAGTCGCCAGACGCCGGCGTCGTGGCCGGCCTTGGGCTGCAGGCTCTTGAGCGTCTCGAGCTGGCGTCCGAGCGCCGGATAGACCTCGCTCTCCACCAGGCGCGCGGCGCGCGCGCCGTAGTCGCCGCCGAGCTTCTTCGCCGCGGCCCGCCGGGCCAGCGACTGGGCCAGGCGCGACTTCTCCGCCGGGATCGCCAGCAGGTCCTGCTGCTGGCCGATGGCGTTGGCCAGGATGAAGTCCGGCGGGATCACGCCCTTGCCGGCGTCGCTGACGATCCGCTCGTTCTCGTGGGCGATGGTGCGCGCCATCTCGTGCAGGCGCGACAGATAGGCGTCGGCGTCGGCCGCAGTGTCGACCTTGTGCTGGCTGTCGAGGAACTCCGGCAGGGACGAGTAGGCGCCCGACTGCTGGTCCACGACGTGCGGGCCGGCGGCCTCGCTCATCGCCGAGGCCAGGGTGTTGTTGCCGAAGTCGAAGGGCGCGGCCTCGACGCCGAGCTGCAGGGCGTAGGCGACGGTGGCCTTGTCCAGCTTCGAGCGCGGCGAAAGGCCGGCGTCGGGAATGGCGGTGAGTTGGCGCAGGGCGTCGGCGCTGAAGCTCACGTCCGAGGCGTGCGCGCTCGGCGAGGCGTCGGACAGCGCCGACTTCAGCCCCGCCCGGGCGCCCGTGTCGAGGCCGAGGTTGGTGGCCGTCTCGGGCCAGCGGCTGAGCAGGGTCTCGGAGAGCCCCGTCATGTGGTCGGCGAGGCGGCTGTCCGGGGTCGCCGGGGCCGCAGCCTTGGCCAGGTGGTGGGCGGCCTTGTGGCCCTTGGCGAAGGAAGGCGAGCCGGCCACGAGGCCCGCGGCGGCGCCGGTGAGAAGCAGGTGTCTGCGATCGAGCATCATGGGCTGGACCGTAGGGCGCGCCGCCCGGAGGCGGCAAGTGCGAGCCGCGGCAAAAGGTAGCATTCGGCCAAAGCCAAGCTCGTGGGACCGTCGGTCGCCGAACGTCTGCGCCGGCCGCCTCCCGCGGCTCGTCGGGCGCAGATCACGGCCGAGGGAGGAAATCTATGAACCTTGGCGCGATCGCGTTCTACGCCGTGGCTGCGGCCGCCGTGCTTCTGGGCGTCTGCATGTTGCTCGGAGCCATCTCGGGCCAGATGGCCGAGGGCCTGTCCCTGGTCTTCATCGGCCTGATGGCGGCGCTTTGGGCGCGCGCCAACGGCAAGGCCCTGGGATCCTGACGCTGTAAGGGGGGCGGGGCCCAGGAGCCCCGCCGACCCCAACTGAGCCTTCCTCAGGCGCCGAAGATCCAGCCCGAGGACAGGCTCGACATCTGCACGCCGACCAAAGTCGTGGTCGCGCCGCTGCCCATGGTGATGACCACGTCGCCGCCGACCTGGGCGGTCGTATAGGTCGTGCCCGGATCGAGCTGGATGCGGTCGCCCTCAGCGGCGTTGAAGTCCATGATCTTGTCGGTTCCACCGCCGGCGAAGGCGCGGAAGGTGTCCGCCCCGGCGCCGCCCGTCATGGTGTCGTTGCCGAGGTCCCCGGTCATCCAGTCGTTGCCGTCCTCGCCGTAGAGCACGTCGTCGCCCTGGCCGCCGCGGACCACGTCGTCGCCCGCGCCGCCATAGCCGGTGTCGGAGCCGAGGTTGCCGTTGAGGATGTCGTTGCCGGCGTCGCCGTAGAGTACGTCGCTGTCCTGGCCGCCGGTCACCCAGTCATTGCCGCCGGCGCCGTGCACGGTGTCATTGCCGACGTTGCCGTTGGTGCGGTCGAAATCGTCGCCGCCGTTGATCACGTCATTGCCGTCGCCGCCGGTCATGAAGTTGGCGCCCGGGCCGCCGGTCAGGGTGTCGTTGCCGGTGCCGCCGTCCAGCCGGTCGTCGCCCTCGCGTCCGTCGAGGTTGTCGTCGCCGCTGCCGCCGAGGAGGACGTTGTTCTGCCAATCGCCCTTCAGGTCGTCGTTGAAGGCGCTGCCGGAGATGTTCTCGATCGACTGGTAGGTGTCCTTCCAGGTGCCCGAGTAGATGTCGGCGGCGATGCCGGCGCTGTAGTCGGAATAGTCGGCGGTGTCGTAGCCTTCCCCGCCGCGCAGCACGTCGTGACCGTCGCCGGGCTTGAGGATGTCGTCCCCGGCGCCGCCGTCGAGGGTGTCGTTGCCGCCGCCGCCGACCAGGATGTCGGAGCCGCCGCCGGCGGCGATCGAGTCGTCGCCCGACCGGCCGTCGAGGTAGTTCGCGCCGTCGTCGCCGGTGATCTGGTCGTTGAAGCTCGTGCCGCCGATCTGCTCGATCGAGATCAGATGGTCGGTCCCGCCGTAGCCGTCCTGCACCACGCCGGTGGCGAGGTTGGCGACGATCGCCGCGGGGGCTGCATCGTAGTCGGCCGCGTCGGAGCCCGCGCCGCCGTCGAGGGTGTCGGACCCGCCGAGGCCGACGAGAATGTCGCTGTCCGCCGTCCCGACGAGGGAGTCGGCAGAGGAAGTCCCAGTAATGATCGCCATGTGAGCACCTATCGGAAGCGAGGAGCCCGGGGCGGCGACGCCTATGGCGCCGCTCTCCCAAGGCCGCGCTTCCAAACCGGAAAAGCTCGGCTTTGTTCCTATGGCGACGCTGTCAAAGCAGTCCGAGCGCCTTGAAGCTCGCCACACCGTGGCGGCCGACCACCAGGTGATCGTGCACCTCGATGCGTAGGGATCGCGCCGCGCCGACCACCTGGCGGGTCATGTCGACGTCCGCGCTGGACGGCGTCGGATCCCCGGACGGGTGGTTGTGCACCATTCCGCTAGGGAGATCCAAGCGATTGAACTATTGGATTTTTTCCGGTTGCGATTGAGGGCAGGGGACGTGGTCTGGGGTTGGTTCCGGCGCGCGAGTCCGCTGTGTACCGAGCGCTCACCCGTGCTCACGCCGATTGGTGCGCAATGTGCGTGCTTGGCGCGCGCCGCCGCTTCTAAGCGCCTGAGTTCCCGGGCCGAAATGGCGCCGCAGCGAAACAATCCACGCGCGGTCGCCTCGACGCTGTTGCGGACGGTTACGTTCGGTTGGTTGTCAATGGCGCCTAGCATGGGTCGAGCCTAACACGGCGGCGCCTCGGATCCGGACGCCGTCGGACCGCGACGGCCTGGGGTTACGCATCGCAAGCTTTCCGGCGTCTGCTTCAGTTTGCCGTCCGACCCGGACGTGCGGCGAAATATCGGTGCATTGGTGCGACCTGCGTTTCAGCTAGGCGGTTTGCTCTGGCTGTTTGGGTAGGCGACTTCGGCCTTCAGTCGTTCCTCGGCGACGAGCGCCTCGATCCGCCGACGCTCGTCGGGATCGCTCGTTCGGTCCAGAAGCCGCTTGAAGTGGTCGAGATTGGCCTTTTTCAGTTCAGCGGGCGTCATGGAGCCCTCCTGCGCAAAGCCGATCCTCAGCATAGGCAGGAGGCGCGCAACTCAGCCAGATAGCGAGCTAATTCGACTCCCGGTCCGCAATAGGATGCATAGTCGGCGGAGCCGTGCCCCGGTCTGGCCTATTCCCCAGCCAATCCCGCCGATGTGTGGGCGCCCGTTCAAGTGCTCATCCTTGGAACGGCAGGCCCGCCAGATCGTTCGGTGTTGATCACTGGCTTTCTTTCCGAGGCGCCGGTGGCTGTGGGCCAAGTGCTCTCGCCTCTGATGGGAGGCGGTTCATGCCTCGGTATTTCTTCAACGTCTTGGACGACGCGCTGCCGGATCTTCAGGGCACCGAACTCGCTGGCCTCAACATCGCGCGCGACGAGGCGCTTCGCCTTGCCGGCGCCGTGATAAAGGAGCGTCCTGAGACTTTCTGGAACGCGAAACGATGGTCGATGGAAGTCTGTGACGACGCGGGACTGCTCTTGTTCGCCCTGACCCTTGCCGCGACCGAAATGCCGTCCGCCAAGGTCGTGCCTTACCAAAGGAACCTCGGGGGCCTATAGCCCAAAGCCGGGGCCGCCGCCGCAAGAGCTGGGGGAGCCTACCGTTTCTGACTTCCCAAGGCGTTCAGCAGCCTCGCTGTGTCGGTGAGGTCTCGCGAGATCCTCGACCAGGTGTTCGCAGCATTGCGGCCGGCGGCGTCTCCCGCAAAGTCTGGGCTCGCGAACACGGCCTGCAACTCGGCCAGAAGGCGGGGCTCCCGCGCAGACAGAATTGCGATGAGGGTGCTGAGGAGCCGCTCGGACGCCAGCACCCGCTGCTCAAGTTCCACGACGTCGACATCGTCACGGTTCATCGCAATCTCCGAGCTCTGGAAGTTCCCGCGCCCGAGACATGGTGATGCGTCACGAGGACGGAAAGCCTTCCGGCGCGATCTGCCGGGATCGTGAAACGCCGGCGCGAGAGCGTCAGCGCCGGTCGACCCGCGACCGGCGCCGCCATATGGCTTTGAATCCTGGCATCTACGCTGGGCATCACCATATTCAGGACGCGCCGTCGGTCCTGTGCCGCGAGCCAAGCGGTCGATCATCGCCGACTCGGCGCGTATCTGAGACGAAACATGTCCACGCTCTTCGTAGCGGTTACACCCCTCGCCTTCGGCGGTTTGGCGTTGGCGCTCGCCTGTTCGTCTATCGGCATCGGGGAGCGCAAATGAGCCCCCCCGTCTGCCCATTCGACCTCGAGCGAGAGAACGCGCTCCTGCGGCGGCGGAACGCCCAGCTGCAGTGCGACCTCATGTCCGCCAGGGCGCAGTTCGACCTGCTTTGGCAGAGGGTGGAACGGCTGATTTCCGGCGGCACGCCCTCTGTGTCTCCGAGCGCTTCGAACGCGAGGCGGTAGGGCCATGATCAAGAGCAGGATCCTGGCCCCCGAATATCTTGGGCGCGCTGCGCAGTCTTTCGCGGCGGCCGCGGCCAGCCCTCTGCCTCAAGTACGGTTGAGGCATCAGTTCGCCGCTTCTGTGTGGCTGGACCTCGCCGTCTTCGAGGATCAGCGAACGTCCCACCTCCAGGCTGTGGCCGTGCGGCTGCTTGCCCAGGCCGCGGCGCGTAGGTCGGCGCAGTCTCCGGAGACATCTCCATGCATCACCTGAACTTGCCCGCGGGCGCTTCCGCCCGCTTCAGCGCCACCGCCCGTCCAGAAAGCGGTCATCATCGCTGGGACGTTCGCGTGTTCGACGCCTCCAATGCCGCGCCGCGCCTGGCCTACGGCTCCCACATCGGCGGCCGGGACCTCGACCAGCGGGTCGAGATCCCGCCGCAGGCGATGGACTGTCGCCTGGAGATCCGATCAAGCCATGAGACGGCGACGGGCTGGAGCGACGATCGCGCCACCTGCTTGGACGATACGCCTGACCGGCTGCTGATCGGCTTCTGTGATCCCGCGCGGCCCGGCGCCCAGCGTGACGACGTCCTGCTCGGCTTTGCCTTCAGCAAAGCCGCCGTCGATCAGAAGAAGGAGTGAGTCCATGGCCAAAGGGCAGATGCGATCGAACCGGGAAGCGCGAAAGCCCAAGCAGGCGAAGCCGAAGGCGCCGGCGGCTGTCCGCTCCATCTTCCAGGCGCCTGAGGGGCGCGGCGCAAAGGTCAGCGCGCGCGTGAGTCGCAGAGCCTGAGCGTTCGGTGATCTAGTCGGCGAAGGGGCCGCTGCAACTTGGCAGGGCCATTTCGCCGACCCGGCGCGTCGGGTCGAATTCAGCCGGTGGGACGCAAACTCACTCGCCGAAATGCGGCTCATAGTGTGGTACGCGTTGGTCTCCTGGCGTTATCAGCACCTTCGATCCGCCGCCGTGCCGATCCTGATTTCGAGCGCCGAAGCAGGCGGCACGCACAGCGTCGCCGCGCGTGTGGAATTCGCCATAGAACCTATCGTCGCGCGAGACCTGCCATTTCGCGGATGTCTGAAGGACCCGAAATGTGCATCCCGCTCTGCGGGGGCGGGCGACGTTCACGCGCCACCTCGTTCGGCCACCGTGGCGCGTTCCGAGGCATCGTGAGCCGCCATCAGTTCCGCCCATTCCGCCGGATCGGCGACCATTTGGTGCTCGCCGAGCAGAGGCAGCGTCGCCCTGCTCCCCTCAAGTCGGCCCTTGTCGATCCAGTAGTAGCTGAAACCGTGGACGCTGAGCGCGGAGCCCATCAGGCGTCCGGCGATCGCGGCGGCCGAGGGATCGTCCTGCGCCTGGCACAGGTACTGCTTTCCGGGGCCGGCAGCCTCGCTCTGCCGGATTTCCACTGCCCAATAGCCGGGCATCTGTGAGCGATGGATTCTTTGAGAGATCGTGCTCATCGGAGTGAGCTTTCAGGATCCGGTACAGAGCTACGCTGCGCGCAGCTTGCTGTCCCTGAGGGGCGGTTGGCCACTCTTGATCTTTTTTATTATAGCAGATCGACGCTGAATGATCGCCCAGAATTGTAGAATATATTTTTGAGGTAATCCGGACGTGGTCGGAACTATTCACTGTTTTTGCAGCAGGACCGTCAGCCCCTGCGCGGCTTGCGTCAGCGCGAGGACCTCCTTCTCTCGGAGTTGGTCGATTTTGTCGTGGAGAAGCTCGATCTCGAGCTCGGCCTTGATGTTGATGCGATAGTCGTTCGCCGCTTCCCGGCGGTCGACGTCCTGCTGACGGTTCTGGCTCATCATGATGAAGGGAGCCGCGTAGGCGGCCTGGAACGAGAGCGCGAGGTTCAGCAGGATGAAGGGGTAGGGGTCCCAGTGCTGGATATAGGCGGTGATGTTCAAGGTCACCCACAAGACGAGCGAGGCCGATTGGATGACGATGAAGCAGCAGGACCCCATGGTCGCTGCGACCAGGTCGGCGATTCGCTGGCCAGACGTAAGCGGCGCGACGAGGGCGTTTGGCGCAAGGGCGCGCTGACTTCTGCGCAGGGCTCTCAGCTCGGCCAGCAGCCTGGCTTCTTCGTCGTGCAGTTCATGCCTCAGATGCAGCGCGCCCATGATGTTCGCCTTACGGTAGGTCTCAGGCGCCTGCGGATGACGCCAGCCGCACCTTACCATCTGGCAGACGAGCGGCTCCTACCGCCGATCCGCGCCAGGCGAGCCGCGTCTACCGGGGCGCCTCGAAGACCAGCTCCGCTCGACCGCCCTGACTTTCGATCTCGCGCACCGCCTTTGCGGCGGCGTCCCGGGCCGGACCTTCCGCCAGATAGTCTCCAAGGAACACGTGGTCGCGCGTAACGCGCCAGACGCCTCCGACCGGCGCGGCGCGGATCACCACGGGCGGGTCGGGATTGTTGGCTTTCGCGGCTGGCGTGGTCTTCTGGGGCGTGACTGAGGGCCGATTGGCGGATTTCGCGTCTTGGACGCGCCCGAGCCGCATCACCTCGTGCAGGAAGGCTTCTGCGTAGTCGGCGGTTTCGACGTAGTCGTGTTCGTGGGCGCCACGCCGCGCGCTGGCGAAACGCTCGTGCATTCGGTCCAGAAGGCCGGGCTGGCCTTCCGCCAGCTGAGCCATGAGGGCTTGCAGGATCTGCTCATGCGCCAGAACCCGGCGCTCCAGGTCGGTGTTTTCAACGGGCATTCTGACCTCCTCGGGAACATCACGTCCCTCAGTCGCGGCTCCAACTCGGCCCGCGGATGGCGCGTGCGCGCTGCGCGCCACCTACGAGCGAGCCTCCCCCAATACCTCTCGCCGCTCGGCCTGGACTGAAGCCCACTGGCCATGAATAAGCGACACGGTTGTGCCGGGGTGCGCGTCGGTGACCTGAACACGAGCGCGCAGCTGGGTTGCCAGTGCCGCTATGATGCCGGTCCCAAGTCCCGGGGAGGCGCTCGCCGCGTCCTTGGGCATCCCGATGCCGTTGTCCGTGACCGCCAATTCCCAGTTCGGGCCGTGCGCGTGGTATTCCACCACGATCCTGCCTCGGCGATCGCCGGGAAAGGCGTGTTTCAGCGAGTTGATCACGAGTTCGGTGACGATTAGCCCAAGACTCACGGAGGTCTGCGCGGGAACGGGGCTGGCGTCGGCATTGACCTCCAGGGTCAATCGGTCGCGATCGCGGATCATCGAGGCGCCGATGCTTTCGCAAAGCTGCGTGAAATAGGGGCGAAGGTCGACGTCGCCCAGGCGCGATGCGGCCAACTGCTGCTGCAGAGTAGCGACCGACATGACCCGGCTGTGGGCGTCCCTGAGATAGCTCCGAGCTTCTTCCGACTGCGCGTGGCGCGCGCTCTGGAGGATCACACTGGCGATGATCTGCAGGCTGTTGGCGACCCGGTGCTGGATCTCCTGAAGCAGGATGGCCTTTTCCCGCAGCAGGTCATCCTTCAGCTTGTCGGCAAGTCGCGCGTCGGTGACGTCGGTCACGGAGAGCAGGAGCCGTACGTGCTCTGGGTCGCCATAGTCGAGTTTCCGGGCATTGACCACCAGGTGTCGCGGTTCGACCCGGTCCCCCGTCAGGTCCATCTCATAGGCCTCGACCCGAGCGTCTCCGGCGGCCGTCGCCTTCAGCAACGCCCGCAACTGAGGGACATTCCATTCGCCTGAGCTCAGGTCGAAGAGGGAGCGACCCTCGGCGTCGCCGCGAGCAAGCTGGAAAGCGTCGAAGAAGGATACGCTCGCCGCCACGATGTTGAAGTCGCCGTCGAGGAGGACGAGCGGCGAAGTCGAGGAGCCTACGACGGCCAAGGCCAGGGCGAGGCCGGTATCCGGATCAAGAATGGTGCGGGCAGCCATGGCTGTCCCTTCACATCCGGAGTCTCTCGAAATGAAAGACTTACCCGGGAGAACTCAGATGGTAGGCGCTCCAAGCTCATAGTCACCTTAGCACGCCTCAGGCGTCGCGGCGCGCTTTTGAGCCGTGTATGACGATGCGAAACGAATGCGACGGGTCTCGCCTCTGACTCAGGTCAGCACCATCCATCCGAGGTTTCGTGCGCAACCCGGGCCAGGGTCTTGGTTCTGCCGAAAATCGGGACACCCGCGTAGATGCGCGCAACTATGACGTCGTCGGACTGGAGGTCCGCCTTGACACTGTAGCTCTTGCCGTCGTCCGGATTGTAGAACCAGCCGTCGACCCAGTGATTGGAGCCCGTGGGGCGCAACCCCCAGAGGATGGTCAGTCCGCAGAGTTTACGCCGCCGCAGTGCCGGAACGGGATTCTTCTTGTCGAGGTTGAACTGGCCTTGGGGATCGCGCGGGACCCGCAGCCAGACGACCCGACCGCACATCAGGCCCTCGCACTCGAAGATCTGCACTGCCACCCTGCCGTCCATCAGCCACACGCCCTGCGGCACGGCCGGCTGGGACATGGCGCGCGGCCCGGGGGGAAGGGCGATCGCGGCGACGACAACGGCGATGCGGCCCGTAGTTCTCGGTCGGCCGCGCCGGCGCGGACGCCGTCCTCCTGCTGGGCCTGAGACCAGCGCCGTCGTCGCGATGGGCTCAGAGCGCACGGCGTCCGAACAGCAGATGGTACAGAACGAGCACCACGACCGCGCCCGCCACAGCCACGAACATGCTGTAGAGGTTGAAGCCGGTGACGCCGGCGGCGCCGAAGAAGCGCGTGAAGACGAAACCGCCCACGAACGCGCCCACGACCCCCAGCACGATGTCCGTGACCAGACCCGAGCCGGTCTTGTTGACGAGTTTGCTGGCGATGAAGCCCGCGATGAGACCCAGAACGATCCACCCTATGATCGACATTTCAGCTCTCCTTTGATGTTTCCAAGAGGCGGTATGCCGGGCCGCCGCCTCGGACTGGGCGGCGACGCAATCCTATCGCCAAGATCGCTGTACGCGCTCGCCCCGTGTGAGTGACAAGTGTCCGAGGCCTCCGCATGTCGAATGTCTCCGCCGCCTTACGGCGATCGATGCAGACTATTGGGAAATCCGCGTTAGGCCACCTTGGCGGGGGTCAAGCCCTACGTGCCCCCGCGCATTGATCCGGAGCGGAGATGGGGGCCGGAACGACGCGCGGCGTCTTGCCGGGGCGAGCGCTGGCCCCGCCTTCATCCTCCCACCGCTCGGTGGAAGCATTCTCCGATGGCGGCGCGGGGGTGCGGCGGGGCTCAACGGCGCCTGGCGCGAACCTTTCAACGGGCGATGGACTCATGGTGTCGAACTCCAATACATGCGGCGTAGCCAGCCGCCTGGCGCGGCAAGCTCACTCGCCGAAATGGGGTTCATAGTGGGGAACCCGCTGATCCCCCGGCGCAGCCAGCACCTCGGCCCCGCGGCCGCGGCTGTCCTCTGAACGCGCGCCGAAGCAAGCGCCGCGAACTGCATCGCCGCGGGTGAGGAATTCGCCGTAGAGAGCGCCATCACGCGAGACGCGCCAGACACCGGCCGTCTCCCGGACACGGAACGTGCAGCCGCTCTTGCGCGGGACGCTGACGCTAGTGCTTGCCGTCGCTGGCGGGCGCTCCGCCGCGACGTGTGGTGAACTGTCATCAGGCGTCTTCGACAGAAGAATGTTTTGAGAAATCGTGCTCATCACATGAGCTTTCAGGATCCGGTGCAGAGCTACGCTGCGCGTACCTTTCTGTACCCGAGAGGCGATCCGGCCGCTCTTGATCGGCTTGAGATTAGCATATCGGAGCCGAAAAATCCGATAAATCTTACAAATTCTCTCGCGAAAATCCGCACGAATTCCAGGGACGGGATCACGACTTTTGAAGAAGACCCACCAGACTCTGGACGGCCTGGGTCAGCGCGAGAACCTCCTTGTCGCGAAGCTGGTCGATCTTCTCGTGGAGGAGTTCGATCTCCAGCTCCGCCTTCACGTTGATGTGGTAGTCGTTCGCCGCTTCCCGCCGGTCGACGTCCTGCTGGCGGTTCTGACTCATCATGATGAATGGAGCTGCGTAGGCGGCCTGGAATGAAAGCGCGAGGTTCAGCAGGATGAACGGGTAGGGGTCCCAGTGGCGCACATACGCGGTGATGTTCAGGGTCACCCAAAGGACCAGCAATACCGACTGGATAACGATGAAGCGCCATGATCCCATAGTGGCGGCGACCAGATCGGCGACGCGCTGGCCAGGCGTGAGCATCGTGTTGACGGTGGTCGGATCTGCGGCCCGCTGGCTTCGGCGGAGCGTTCTCAGTTCGCTCAGGAGCCTCGCCTCTTCATCGTGCAATTCGTGCCTCAGACGCAGGGCATCCATGGTCGTTGCCTCCCGGGCGGTCAGCGGCGCTCATTGGCGGACCACAGTAGCACGTTACCATCGAGGGGAGCTTGACGGGCACCTGGCCGCCCAAGCTGACCGCGGCCATATTCGCTCGGTCAAGGGTTGTCGGCCTCGTCCTTCGCGATCAGTGCGTCGAACTCGAGAATGCTGCGCCTGAGATCAGCCATGGCTTCTGCGGAAGTGTTCACCCCGTTCGAACGCAGGATGAGTGCGCCGCTTTCGAACATGTCGAGTTGCTGGATCATCATCTCTCGCAAATCGTGCCAGCGCTGAACGACTTCGGCGTGCGTTTCCATCGGTCAAGCATACAGCTGAGTGTCCCCAAGGGCCACCACGTTGGCCGGCAACAGTCGACCCCCGGGTCGCGGCGGTTGCTTCAGGTGCTGTGGGGCCGAGTGGAGGCTGTTCCGTCTTCATTGGCCCAGCGCTGTTCCTACTCCCGCAGCGACGCTTTTTTCCTCCGCCGCCGGCGGCGTGCTGTCGATGCGGACGCCCGACCGCGCAAAAATTGGTCTGCATCAGCCCAAGCGCCTTCGGGCTGGCATCGAGGTGGCCGAGGCGCGGCGGCTGGTCGAACACATCAATACAACTGTCTGGAGGCGACGACGGTCTTCTAACCAACGCCGCCGCCGCCAAGCCGTCGCTCCTTCATAAGCTGCAGCCCAAGCCCGCGCCGAGGCATGTTCTCTACACTTCCAGCATTGCGCGCATCGCCGATACGACTTGCGTCGGCTGAAAGGGCTTCTGCACCATCAGGCTCTCAGCCACCCCGTGGAGGCCCCATTCATGTCCGCTGTCCCCGGACATGTAGATCACTGGGGTCGTGGGGCTGAGTTCGCGGACGCGCCGCCCGATCTGCCATCCGTCCGGCGCCGCTCCCAGATTGATGTCGGTGACGAGCCCGCGCGGAAAATTGGCGCAGCCATCCAAATAGGCCATCGCTTCGGCGCCGCTTGAGAGCACATAGACCTCGAAGCCTTCGTCGGTAAAGGCGCTTTCGAGAAGGTCTTGGATGAGGATTTCGTCCTCAACGATCAGAACGATAGTTGAGGTGGGCATGGCAGGCCCTTAGCCGCGGGGGCGACATATGAAAGACCATTCCCGCTGGCGGCATAAGGGAACCGTGGCGAATTAGGTTCCACCGAGACAAGCCCTCCGTGGGACGGTCTCGCCCTCGCCCAAGCCGCACCTTGGACAGACGCTGTGCGCGGCCTGGGCCTAAGGCTCGGAAATAGCTGGCAGCCGCCGCTGCGTGCCTGGGATGCCGACGGAGTTGACGACGCTGGCGGCGCACGAATGGAACGCGCACCATTCGGCGGCCGACGGGCGCACGTGGTGGACAGCCCTGGGAAAAAGGAGTCTCTTGGGGGACGCGGTCCCAACCTGCTGGGCTCGGCCTCGCCGTCGCGGAGAGCTCCATGAGCGACAGCCTCACCGACGGACAACTACACGCTTTGCGGAATCTCGCCGCCAAGCGCTCGGGGAAGATCACTGCATTCGTGAATATTGCCGACGCCCGCCACCTCACGGAATTGGGCCTGGCAATTCGCAGCCGTCAGGGATGGGACATCACCGCCGCGGGGCTTGCCTGCATTGCCGTCGCTGATGGACCTGAGATTTGTGGTGGCTCGTCGGGGACGGACCTGCATGGCGCGCCCAGCCAGGAAGGAAATCCAGAATAGGCGTGCGGGTCGGACCGCGCGTGGGTCTCGGCGGCCGGCCGGAAGGAACCTCTTGGAACGTCTGACGCCTGGAGGCTTCCGACGGCGGCGGGCGCCCCATCATGGGGGCGAGAGTTCCTCTCCAGAGGGCGCGGAGACATGAATCACACCCCAGACCTCGCCGAAGTGGAGGAGGAGACGCTCGCGACGGAGCGCCTGCTCGGCGCCTTGATCGCGCGACTGTCAGCGCGCGATCCCCGCCTGCAGGAATATCTGCAAACCATTTTCTCAGACCTCGACTTTGCGTCCGATGAAGCGGGCAGGGCGGCGTCGGAAACATGGGGCGGATCGAAGCGACTTGAACGGCGCCGGCAATCTCGTCGGCGGCCTGCGCAGCCGATCACGCGAATAGGGAGGCGTTTCGGGCGGGGTGGCCGAGGGCCTGGACCTAACCTCTGTTGCGCGCGCTAGAGCAGTCCGAGGGCTTTGAAGCTGGCTGTGCCGTGGCGGGCGACCACCAGGTGATCATGCACCGTGATCCGTAAGGCTCGCGCCGCCTCGACGACCTGCTTGGTCATGTCCACGTCCGCGACGGATGGTGTCGGATCACCCCCTGGATGATTGTGCACCAGGATGATGGCGCTGGCCGAAAGCTCCAGCGCCCGGCGCACCACCTCGCGCGGATAGACCGGCGCGTGGTCCACGGTGCCCCGGTTCATCGTCTCGTCGGCGATGAGCTGGTTCTTCTTGTCGAGGAACAGCACGCGGAACTGTTCTCGCGCCTCGTGCGCCAGGGCGGTCTTCACATAGGCGAGCAGGGCCGACCAGGACGAGATCACCGGCCGTCTGGCCACCGCCTCGCGGCCGCTCCGCAGCGCCACTTCGTGCCCGAGCTTGAGATCCAGGGCGACGCCTTCGCCCACGCCGCGCACGGTCTTCAGTTCCTCGAGGCTCGCGCCCATCACTCCGGCGAGGGAGCCGAAGCGGGCCAGCAGCTGCTTGGCGAGGGGTTTGACGTCGCCGCGCGGGATGGCGCGGAACAGCAGCAGCTCCAGCACCTCATAATCGGGCAGGGCGGCGAGCCCGCCGGCGAGCGCCCGTTCGCGCAGCCGCTCGCGATGACCGAGGTAGTGCGGCGCGTCGGCCTTCGCGGCGGCAGCCTTTCGCGCAGGCGCGGCCGCCGCCCACAGATCCGGCTGACCGGAAGCGTCCTCGAGGCCCCCCGATATGGCGCGCGGCTTGACCATAAGCGCGAGTTGTTCCGCATTTGTTCGACGCTGGCAAGCCCTTGAAATATTCCCCCGCGGCGGTGAACCTGTCGCCCCTATCATGCGTTAAACGCCATCGGGGACTTTCCGAAATCGTCGAGAGACGGGGCGTGAGGGGCGCATGACCGCTGGTATCCGCAAGGCTGCGACAGGAATCGAGGGCTTCGACGAGCTGACGCTCGGCGGCCTGCCGGAGGGACGGCCGACGCTGGTCTGCGGCTCGGCCGGCTGCGGCAAGACCCTGTTCGCGACCACCTTCCTGATCAACGGCGTGCGCGAGTTCGGCGAGCCGGGAGTGTTCGTCACGTTCGAGGAGCGTCCGGGCGACATCGTCGAGAACGTCTCTTCGCTGAACTTCGGCCTCGACGAGCTGGTGGCCGAGGGGCGGATGGCCTTCGAGCACATCGCCATCGACCCGCGCGAACTGGCCGAGGCCGGCGACTACGACCTCGAAGGCCTGTTCCTGAGGCTCGAACTCGCCATCGACTCGGTAGGCGCCAAGCGGATCGTCCTCGACACCATCGAGAGCCTGTTCTCGGCCTTCACCAACCAGGCCGTGCTGCGCGCCGAGATCCGGCGCCTGTTCGACTGGCTGAAGGAGAAGGGCCTCACCGCCGTCATCACCGGCGAGCGCGGCGACGGCGCCCTGACCCGCCAGGGCCTGGAGGAGTACGTCTCCGACTGCGTGATCCTGCTGGACCACCGGGTGAACAACCAGGTCTCGACCCGCCGGCTGCGGATCGTGAAGTACCGGGGCACGGCGCACGGCACCAATGAGTATCCCTTCCTCATCGGCAGCGACGGCTTCAGCGTGCTGCCGGTCAGCGCGCTCGGCCTGACGCACAAGGTCTCCGACGAGCGGATCTCCACGGGCATTCCCGACCTCGACGAGATGCTCAGCGGCGGCGGCTTCCACCGCGGCTCAAGCATCCTGGTCAGCGGCGTGGCCGGCTCGGGCAAGAGCTCGATCGCGGCCTCGTTCCTGGCCGCCACGTGCCAGGCCGGCGAGCGGGCGCTCTACTTCTCGTTCGAGGAGTCGCCGCCGCAGACGGTGCGCAACATGCGCTCCATCGGCATCGACCTGCAGCCGTGCCTCGACTCCGGGCTGCTGCGGATGATCGCCTCGCGGCCGACCTTCTACAGCCTCGAGGCGCACCTGGCGGTGATGCTGCACGAGGTGGCCCGCTTCAAGCCCTCGCTCGTGGTGCTCGACCCGATCTCGGCCTTCATCGACTCCGGCGAGAGCCTTGAAGTCCAGTCGATGCTGCTGCGGGTCATCGACTACCTGAAGTCCAACGGCACGACGGGCGTCTTCACCCACCTGTCGCACGTGCAGGGCGAAGCGAAGACGGAGGCCGGGCTCTCCAGTCTGATGGACGCCTGGATCCTCCTGCTCAACCGCGAGAACAACGGCGAATTCAACCGCGAGCTCTACCTGCTGAAAGCCCGCGGCATCTCGCACTCGAACCAGGTCCGGGAGTTCGTGATGAACGAGCGCGGCATCTCGCTCCTGTCGCCCTATCTCGGCGAGACCGGCGCGCTTACCGGCTCGGCGCGCCGCGCCGAGGAGGCCCGCGAGCGCCGCGAGGAGGCGGCGCGTCGCGAGGAGGTCGAGATGGCCCAGCGCAAGCTAGAGCAGAAGCGCAAGCGCACGCTCGCCCAGATCCAGGCGCTGGAGGCGGAGCTGGCCGCCGACGAACTCGAATACAGCTCGGCCACCGCGGCCGAGACCCGCTTCCGCGAACAGGCGGAATTCGACGTGGCCGAGATGGCCCGGTCCCGGAGGGCCTGAGCGATGACCATCCAAGCCACCACGCCGGCCGGCGGAGAGACCGCCGCCCCCTTGAAGCTCACGCTCTACGTGGCGGGCCAGACGCCCAAGTCGGTGGCCGCGATCCGCAACCTGGAGCGGCTCTGCGCCGAGCACCTCGGTCCAGGCCGCTACCAGATCGACGTGGTCGACCTGCGCTCCTCGCCGCAGCTCGCCCGCGAGCACAACATCGTCGCCATCCCGACCCTGGTCCGCCAGTTGCCGGTGCCGATCCAGAAGATCATCGGCGATCTCTCCGACACCCAGAAGGTGCTGGTCAGCCTTCAGCTGGACACCCTCGCGTGAGCCTCGCCGGCGCCGCCGAGGTCGCCGAGCTTCGCCGCCGCCTCGATGAGGCCGAGGAGACCCTGCGGGCGATCCGCGAGGGCGAGGTGGACGCGCTGGTGGTCCGTGGCGGCGAGGCCGAGCAGGTCTTCCACCTGGTGGGCGGCTCGGAATCCTATCGCGCTTTCATGGAGAGCATGGACCTCGGCGCGGCGGCCCTCGATGAGGACCGTCGGCTGCTCTACGCCAACGCCGCCCTCGCGGCCCTGCTCGGCGAGAGCGCCGAGGGGCTGGCGCAGGGCGGGCTGCAGGACGCGCTCGGGCCCCGGGCCTGGGCCGCCCTCGAGCCGCTGCTGGCCCTCGCCGCCGAGGGGCGGCAGAGCGCTCAGGTGGTGCTCCCGACGAGGGGCGGCCAGCGCCACCTCGTGGTCACCGTGGCGGAGCTGCCGCTGGCCTTCTCCACCGGCTCCGCCCTGACCTTCACCGACGTCACCGAGCGGATCGAGGCGGAAGCCGCGGCCGAGAGCGAGCGCATCGGCGGCGCGATCATGGCGTCGGCCAATGAGGCGGTGGTCGTCTGCGACCGCGACGGCGTCGTCACCCATGCCAACGCCGCGGTGCTGGAGCTGCTGCCGGCCTCGCCCATCGGCCAGCGCTTCGAGGCGGCGTTTCGCCTGACCTTCGCGGCCGGCGCCGGGCCGATGCAGGCCGACGACCTGGTCGTCATCGCCCTGGCCGGGGGCCAGCTGCGCAGCGTCGAGGCCAGTCTCGCCCTCCCCAAGGGAGCGCGCGACCTGCTGGTCAGCGCCGCGCCGCTGCGCCAGGCGGGCGGGGTGGCGGCGGGCTGCATCGTGACCCTGCTCGACCTCACCGAGCGCAAGGCGCTGGAGAAGCGCCAGGCGCTGCTGATGCGCGAGCTAGACCACCGCATGAAGAACATGCTGACGCTCGTGCAGTCGATCAGCACCCGGACCCTCTCCACGGCGCGCGACCTGCGCGACTTCGGCGACCGCTTCACCCAGCGCCTGGCCGCGCTCGCGGCGACGCAGAACCTGCTCGCCGAGAAGGCCTGGCAGGAGGTGACGTTGGAGGAGCTCGTCGCCGCCGAGCTCGCACCCTACGTGGCGCCGCGCAGCGCCCGCATCCGCCTCGAGGGGCTCGGCGTGCAGGTCTCGCGCGACGCGGCGGTCTCGCTCGGCCTCGTGTTCCACGAGCTGGTCACCAACGCGGTGAAGTACGGCGCACTCTCCAACGGGACCGGCCGCGTGATGGTGGACGGCAAGCCGCTCCCCGAAGGCGGCCTCGAGGTCTGCTGGAAGGAGACCGGCGGGCCCGCCGTCCGGCCGCCGGAGAAGCGCGGCTTCGGCCAGACCGTGATCGCCCGCGGGCTCGGTCAGGCCGGGGCAGGCTCGGCCGAGGTCGAGTTCGCGCAGGGCGGCGTGATCTGCTGCATGCGGCTGGCGGCCGACAGCCTCGTCTAGCCGGCCGCCGGCGGCGTCCCCTCTGCGTTGTTCACCGCCGAGATCCAGGTCACCAGGTCCCAGGCGTTGCGGATGGTGATCAGCAGGATGCCCACCAGGCTGGCGCCGATCGCCAGATCCGCGATGCGGGTCGTGCCCCACCACACCGCGCTCGCCGCCGTGGTGAGCGCCAGGTCAGCGGCGAGGGCGGCCACGCCGTAGCACCAAAGGTCCGTCCAGTGCGCGCCGGCGAAGGTCTTGGCGATGGCCAGGTGATAGACGACCCGCGCCGAGGCGACGACGCCGACCAGGCCGGCCGCCCCGACGAGGAGCCCGCCGGTGCGCGGAGAAATGCCGGGAACGGCGGCCAGGGCGCTGATCGACAGGACGAGCGCGAGGTGGAGCACCACCGGCGACATGTAGACGCTCGCCCCGTGCAGGGCGCTGTCGCGGTCACGGCCGCGCGTCAGGGTGGCGACGATGAACAGCAGGCCAATCAGCGCGCCGGCGGCGCCGCCCACGAGCAGATAGAAGCTGTCCCAATGTTCGAACATGGCCTTCCCCCGAAGGCCGCGAGCTTAGGCCGATTGCACCGGCGGCTTGAAGAGGCCCGCGGGCGATACGGTGAAGATCTCGTAGCCCGTCTCGGTGACGCCGATCGAGTGCTCGCACTGGGCCGACAGGGATTTGTCGCGGGTGACCGCCGTCCAGCCGTCGGAGAGCAGCTTCACCGGGTACTTCCCGAGGTTCACCATCGGCTCGATAGTGAAGAACATGCCCGGCCGCAGGAGCTCGCCCGTGCCGGGATGGCCGAAGTGCAGGATGTTCGGCGCGTCGTGGAACACCTTGCCCAGGCCGTGGCCGCAGAAGTCGCGCACCACCGAGCAGCGCATGCTCTCCACATAGGTCTGGATGGCGTGGCCGATGTCGCCGGTCTTGGCGCCGGGCTTCACGGCGGCGAGGCCGCGCTCCAGCGCCTCGTAGGTCACGTCGACGAGCCGCTTGGCCCGCGGGGCCACCGCGCCGACGCCGTACATGCGGCTGGTGTCGCCGTGCCAGCCGTCGACGATCACGGTGACGTCGATGTTGACGATGTCGCCCTCGCGCAGCACCCGCTCGCCGGGGATGCCGTGGCAGACGATGTGGTTGGGGCTGATGCAGACGGTCTTGGTGTAGCCGCGGTACCCGAGGCAAGCGGGCAGGGCGCCGTGGTCAAGAATGAACTCCCGGGCCAGGTCGTCGAGCTTCTCGGTCAGCACGCCCGGAACGACGTGCGGGGTCAGCATGTCCAGGCACTCGGCGGCCAGCTTGCCGGCCTTGCGCATGCCCTCGAAGTCCGCCGGGCCGTGAATCTTGATCTGGCCGGTGCGATGTTCCGCGTCGAGGATGTCGGTCGAAGACATAGGCTACTCCACGATCCCGCCGCGCCAGAGCAAGGCGCCGGCCGCTGGATCGGCTTGAGGCTTAAGTCGCAATCCTAGCACGGAATTTCAACGCCCGGTCGATGGCGGCGTTCAGGCGCGCCGATGAACCGGGCGCGCCCCTGCGTCGTTGTGCGTCCGCTGGCCGAAGCGCCAGCGCAAGGGAGGACTGTATTCATGAGGGCTTATCTCGCACCCGCCGCCGCGTTCCTCGCGGCCGCGAGCCTCGGCGGCGCGGCCGCGGCTCAGACGACGACACCCAGCATCCCCAGCCTGGTCACCGTCGATCTGCGCAATGTGCTGAACGACCTGGCCGTGAAGCTCAATCTCGACCGGGCGAACGTGCCCGTCACCGCCCAGGTGCCGATCACGGTGGCGGCCAACGTCTGCGGCGTCTCGGTCAATGTGCTCTCGGTCTCCACCGGCGGCCAGGCGGTCTGCACCGCCAAGACCGGCTCGGTGCAACTCGCCCAGGCGGTTCAGCAGCAGATGGCGGCCGGCGGCTCGGTCGCGGGCTCGCAGAGCGGCGGGACTTCCGCGGTGGGCGGCACGGCCGTCGGTTCGCTGGGCGGCACGACCGGCCAGACGGCCGCCGGCGGCACCACCTCGACCGGCATGAACTCGACCACCAGCGGCACGACCACGGGCCAGACCACGGGCCAAACGAGGGGCCAGACCACCGGCCAGACGGCGAGCACCGCTCCGCCGGGGACCACAGCGGGCCAGACCGCGACCACGACCACTGGAACAACCGCTACCGCCCAGCAGACGCCGTCGCACACCACGCCGTCAGCCGCCAACGCCGCGAGCGCCAGCGGTACGCCGGCCTCGACCGCCGCCGCCACCGGACCGGGCGCCAGCAGCCGCGCCCCGGGTCACGTCAAGAAGCGGCATCACGCCCGGAGCGCGCGGGCCTACGCGCCCGGCCACCGGCAGTAGCCGCCGACGCATCCCCGGCCCGGCGCTCGGGCGTCGGGCCGTAGCCGGCCTCGTGTGAGCCATCTCGGATGGCCTTCACCTCCTCGATCATCGCCAGGATGTCGCGCCGGCGGCGGCGCATCTCGGCCATGTGTGCGTCGAGCTCGGCGAGCTTGGCTTCCAGGGTCTCGACGAGCCCGACCTTGGCCCGCCGCTCCGCCTCGGGCAGGCGCATGAAGCGCGCGATGTCGGCCAGCGAGAAGCCGAGGCTGCGGCATCGGTCGATGAAGGTCACGATCCTCAGGTCGGTGGCGTCGTAGCTGCGATAGCCGCTCAGCGTCCGCGCGGCCGTCGGCAGCAGGCCGCGCGCCTCGTAGAAGCGGATCTTCGAGGCGGAAAGGCCGGCTCGCCTGGCGAATTCCCCGATGCGCATGGTTTCGCTCGCGTCCTGTTGACCTTCAACCGTGGTTGAAGGTGTAGCCTCCTTTGCGTCGGCCTCGCCAACGCAAATCGCGTCTTGTCCCGGGCAGGGCCGGCGCTCCTCCCACAGGACAGATCACATGCGCATCTTCGTCACCGGAGCCACCGGCTTCATCGGCTCCGCCGTCGTAAAGGATCTCCTCGCCGCCGGGCATGAGGTGCTCGGCCTCACGCGCTCGGAGGAGGGAGCCCGCGCGCTCGCCGCCGCCGGGGCGCAGGTTCACCACGGGGATCTGCAGGACCTTGGCAGCCTCACGGCCGGGGCGGCCGCCGCCGAGGCGGTCATCCACCTGGCCTTCAACCACGACTTCACCCGCTACCTCGACAACTGCGAGGACGACCGCCGCGCCATCGCGGCGCTGGCCGAGGGGCTGGCGCGGTCCGGCGGGCCGATGGTCGTCACCTCGGGCACGGGCATGGGGCGCAGCGCGCCCGGTGAGCCGGCCCGCGAAACCGACCAGCCGGTCAGCGCCGCCCAAGTGCCCCGCGCCGCCTCCGAGGAGGCCGCTGACGCCGCCGTCGCTGAGGGCCTGAACGTCTCGGTCATGCGCCTGCCGCAGGTGCACGACACCCGCCGTCAGGGGCTCGTCTCGCCGATGATCGACATCGCCCGCCAGAAGGGCTTCGCCGCCTATGTCGGGGACGGCGCCAACCGCTGGACGGCCGCTCACGTCTCAGACGTCGCCCCGCTCTATCGCCTGGCCCTGGAGCGCGCCGAGCCCCGCGCCCGCTATCACGCGGTGGCGGAGGAGGGCATCGCCATGCGCGACATCGCCGGGGCGATCGGCCGTCGTCTCGATTTGCCGGTGAAGTCCCTCACGCCTGAGGAGGCGCCCGGTTACTTCGGCTGGCTCGCAGCCTTCGCGGGCCATGACGTTCCGGCCTCCGCCGCCCTCACGCGCGAGCGCCTGAAGTGGACCCCAAAGGGGCCGACCCTGATCGAGGATCTCGAGCGGCTGGAGTTGGCGGTCGCCTGACCGTTGGGGAGGGCTGGGTCGGCGCCGCGGGTTGGTCGATGGAGGACGATCCGCGGCAGGAACCCCAATTTACGGAATGTCAGGACAGCCTAGTGCGGTCATTTTCCGGCGGATCGCCGTACGCATCTGATCCTCGCTATAGGCCGCCGTCGCGCCTGCGAACGGACTGAAGATGTCCGCCGCGACGGATGAGGCGGACGAGGGGCTCGGCACGTTGGCGAAGTCGTGCCGCAGATCGTTGCAGGTGTTGGTCGTCGCCAGCGTCATCTGCGCGACACAAGACTGCAGGTCTGCCTTCACGCGGCCGGCGTCGTCGTTGAACGCCGCGACGTGAGAAATGGCGACGATCTGCCCCGTGTAGACCGCGTGGCAAGCTGGCGTCGCGCCGTCGATCATCTTCTCCAGGTCCGGATTTGGGCTGTTCGGTTCGATGGCCTGAGTGATCACCGGGCACCGGTAGGTGGCGTAGGCCTGCCTGACCCGGCCCTCCTCGTAGAGGTGCTCGCGGACCTGATCCGACATCGACAGCAGCTCGCCGATGCCCTGGCTCAGGCATCCGCCGACCAGGCCGCTGACCGCCTTCAGCGCCTGAACCTGATCGGTCCGCAGCTGGGTGACCGCGAGATCGGGAAACCATGGGTTGGCTTGTGGAGCCGGCGACTGCGCAGCTGACGTTTGCGCCGCAAGCAGGGCCATGCCCGCAGCCGCGAGCAGCAGATTCTTCATTGGATCGTCCCCCTCGATAACAACGGTATTTTCGCGCGGCGCGCTGCGCAAGGCTGGACGACGTCGGCGTTCGGCGGACGCTCGACTGACCCCACGTCAAGGCCCAACAGTGTTCGGCAAGTCGCCCGCAACGAGGCGATCCGCAGGGAGACGCCTATGACGGTCCAGGCCACGGCCCAGCCGACGGACGATGGGATCATGGGCGTCGGCGCCCTCGCGCCAGCCGGTCGAGGATACCGGCGCTATGCGCTCGTCCTGCTGATGCTGATCTACGTCTTCAACATGGTCGATCGCCAGGTGGTGAACATCCTGGCGGAGTCCATCAAGCGCGACCTGGCGCTTCACGACTGGCAGATCGGCATGATGTCCGGCCTGTCGTTCGCCGTGCTCTACACCGTGCTGGGCATTCCCATCGCCCGCTATGCCGAACGCGGCGACCGGCCGCTGATCATCGCCGCCGCGGTCGCCCTGTGGAGCGGCTTCACCGCGCTCTGCGGCCTGGCCCAGAGTTTCGTCCAGCTCGCGCTCATCCGGGTCGGCGTCGGCATCGGCGAGTCCGGCTGCACCCCGCCCGCCCTGTCGCTGATCGCCGACACTGCGCCCAAGGAGAGCCGCGCCTCGGCCATTGCGATCTACATGCTCGGCGCGCCGATCGGCAGTCTCCTGGGCGTCGCCTTCGGGGGTCTGGTGGCGGACGCCTACGGCTGGCGCGCGGCCTTCATGATCGTCGGCCTGCCGGGACTGCTGCTCGCCGCCGCCGCGGCCGCCACCCTGCGCGAGCCGCGGCGCGGGGCGCCCAAGGCCAGCCTCGCCGCGGCCGAGACGGCGCCGTCGCTCCGCGACACCCTGAGGGAGCTCGCCGGCAAGCGCGCCTACTGGCGGATGGTCGCCGGCGTCACCCTGCAAGCCTTCATCTCCTACGGCGCGCTTGCCTTCACCGCCTCCTTCTTCCTGCGCAACTATTCGGCGGAGCTGGCCGAGGCCTCGGCGCGCTTCGGCCTCAAGAGCGTCGGCCTACTGGGGCTCGGACTGGGCCTCGCCAGCGGCGGCACGGCCATCGTCGGCACCCTGCTGGGCGGGCGCCTCGCCGACCGCTTCGTGGCGCGCGATCCGCGGGCTTACGCCGTGATCCCGGCGGTCGGCGCGATCGCCGCCCTGCCGTTCTCCCTGGCGGTCCTCAACGCGCCCTCAATGACGATCGCCTTCGCCCTCCTGCTGGCGCCGGGCCTGCTCAGCGCCATGTGGCTCGGC
This sequence comes from Phenylobacterium soli, assembly GCF_003254475.1. NCBI lineage: Bacteria > Pseudomonadati > Pseudomonadota > Alphaproteobacteria > Caulobacterales > Caulobacteraceae > Phenylobacterium > Phenylobacterium soli. Next base: position 3,293,355 of record NZ_QFYQ01000001.1, on the reverse strand, counting down.
CCTTCCTACGCCTCGGTGCAGGGGCTGGTGCGGCCCGAGAGCCGGGCCACGGCCACCGCCATCCTGCTGTTCATCGCCAACCTGATCGGCCTCGGCCTCGGCCCGCTCGCCGTCGGTCTCGTCAGCGACCTGCTCCATGCCCGCGCCGGCTTCACCGAGGCCGCCGCCATCAAGTGGTCCCTGACCGGCTTCGCCCTGCTCGCCCTGCCCTGCGCCTGGGCTTTCTGGTCCGCCGGCAAGACCATGCGCGAGGATCTGGTGAGCTGAGGGCTCAGGCCTTTGCGCGCCGGCCGAGTTCGACGAGGATCCGGTCGGCGCCGTCGGAGAGTTCGCGGACGATGTCGGCGGCGGGCTGGGCCTGGCGCACCCCGCTCACGCCCTGGCCGGCCCAGAGCGAGAGGGCCTCGATGGCGCCCTCGGCGTCTGGGCCGGGCGTCGCCGCCTGGTATCGCGAGAGGGGCCCGCGGGGCGTCCTCGCGAGAGGCTCGCCTTCGCCCGGACGCGCGCCGGTGACCGGCGAACCCGCCTGCAGCCAGGCCTCGTAGGTGGTGTTCCGCAGGACGCGGTGCGGGGCGTCCGGCCAGCCCAGGTCGAAGAGGCTGGTGTGCACCGTGGCGGTCTCGTCCGCCGCGATCAGGCGCGCGCGGTAGGCCGGGTGGATCTGCGCCTCCTGGCTCGCCAGGAAGCGGGTGCCGACCCAGGCGCCCGCCGCGCCGAGCGCCAGGGCGGCGGCGAGGCCGTGGGCGTCGCTGATCCCGCCGGCGGCGAGCACCGGGCGGTCGGGCGCGGCCTCGACCACCGCGCGGACCAGCGGCAGGGTGGCGACCTCGCCGAGCACGTGGCCGCCCGCTTCCCAGCCCTGCGCGACGAGGACGTCGACGCCGGCTCCGGCCGCGGCCCTGGCCATGGCGCCGCTGGCGACGGTGCTGGCGACGAGCGCGCCGGCCGCGTGGCAGCGCGCGACGAACGGCGCCGGATCGCCCCAGAAGAACGAGATCAGCCGCACGCCTTCCTCGAGGCAGACCGCGAGCCGCTCGTCCTGCGGGAAGGCGAGCACCAGGTTGACCCCGAACGGTCGCGTCGTCAGTTCGCGCGTGCGCCGGATCTCCGCGCGCACGGCCTCGGGCGGATGCCACGAGAGCGCCAGCATTCCGAGACCCCCGGCGTTGCTGACGGCGGCGGCGAGTTCGGGCGAGGTGGCCCCGCCCATCGGCGCCTGGACGAGCGGCGCCGCGACGCCGAGCAGATCGGTGAAAGCCGTTTTCATGGCTCGGAGCTTAATCTCTTCATGCGAGCCGTCACATCATCAGGATCCGCCAGGTGAGCGACAGCCTTCCGACATCGGAGCGATCGGCGCGCTACCAGCTCGCCTTCCTCACCGACGAGTGGGAATGGGAGGCCGACCTCGTCGCTCCCGGGCCAGATCAGGCGCGGGCGGCGGCGCGCCAGGCGCTGCTGGATCTGGTCCGCAAAGAAAAGCCGGCGCTCGCCTGCGTGACCCTGCTCGAAGGCGCGGTGAAGGTCGGGGTCTGGGACTGGGTCCAGGAGCAGGCGGTCTGGACGCCGCTCTGAGGCTGCGGCCACGCTCAGCCGCCGGTCTCATCCACCTCGATCATCACCGGCTTGCCGCGGGACAGCGGCTCCCATCCGGCCGCCACTGCCGAGGCGATCGCCTTGGCCACCAGGGCCGGCTTGATCTGGGCCGCCTTGAGTTGCGGCGCGCCGAACCTCGGCTGCGGGCCGACGGGAAACTCCAGCACCGCCTCGCGCTGGCCTTCCTTGTGTCGCGCGGCGATCGCCATGCCGCGCCGCTCACTGGGATCGCTCGACCAGTGCGGCTTGCGTTGCAGCCACCAGACGTAGGTCTCCCCGTCGACCACGATCTCGAACTCGTCGGCTGGTTTGCTGCGCGCCATGCGGGGGGAATTAGCGCGGTTGGCCAGGCGAGGCCACCGGCAGGGCGAAGCTCGTGCAGGTGCGCGGCTCAGTTCTCGTGATGTGCGTCCAGGCCTTGGGCCGCCTGCCGCACGCCTTCCGCATAGGTGACGAGGCCCAGCTCGGCGGACACGCGCTCGCGCACCCGTGGGACGTCCTCGGCCGTTCGCGCCTGCGCCGGCGAGGCCTGGGTGGCCCGCACATGCGCGAGCCGCTCCGCCAGTCCCGCGTCGACCTCTTGCGCCAGAACGGCGCGCACCTTGGACAGGTCTCCGGTGGCGACGGCAGCCTCCGCCGCCGGGATCGCCGGCCCATGGTCGACTCCGGCGGGCTTCAGGCCATCGTAGGGCGCGCCTTCGCCCTGGCGGTGCAGCCGGACGACCGTCTCCATGAAGCTCCGATCCGCCAGGGCGCGGGCGTCCGGTCCCAGGCTGCGGACCTTCAGCGCCCGCTCGAACTGGGCGCGGATCTCGGGTTCGGCGGCGGCCGGCGCGTAGGGCAGGGCGATGTTCACATTGCGCTCTTGCAGAGCCGTCGTGGCGGCCTGGGCGACGGGCCCGTCGATGGCGTCGCAATGGGCCCAGGCGAAGGCCGGCAGGGCGACCGCCGCTGCGACAGCGGCGAGCAGCCGGCTGAAATGGACGCTCATCGGAGTCCTCCTTGCTTGAACCCTAGGAGGGTGTCCCGAAGGGCGCCTTGACGGGGATCAAGCGCAGCGCTCCGTCACGCGCGCCTGGGATCAGTCCCGCCGCCACGGCAGGCGGCTGCCAAGCGTCACGCCGGCAAGGCCGATGTCGCAGCCGTAGACCAGCACCTCGACGCCGGCGTCCGCCGCCTGGTCGAGGCTCCTGGCGAAGGCGGGATCGAGCTCGCGGCAGGCGGCGAAGCGCTCGCAGTCGGTGCGCTGGACCACGAACAGGACCACCGCGCGGTGACCTTCCGCCACCATAGCCTCGAGTTCCCGCAGGTGCTTGGCCGAGCGCGCCGCGACGCAGTCGGGGAATTCCGCCAGCCCCGGCGTGCGCATCAGGTGGACGTTCTTCACCTCCAGCCAGCAGGGCGCGCGGTCCGGGTGTTCGAGCAGGAAGTCGACCCGGCTGTTCGCCCCATAGCGCACCTCGCGCCGATGGCTCGTGTAGCCGGCGACTTCGGGAATGGCGTCCGCGGCCAGGGCTTCGGCGACGATCCGATTGGGGTGGAGGGTGTTGATGCCTACCAGCGCGCCGTCGGCCTCGACCAGTTCGAGGCTGTGGGCGAGCTTGCGCTTGGGATCGTCGGATTTCGATAGCCAGCAGGTCAGGCCCGGCGTGTTGAGCCCAAGCATGGCGCCCGGGTTCGGGCAGTGGGCGGTCACCGCCCGCCCGTCGTCGAGCAGTACGTCGGCGAAGAAGCGCTTGTAACGCTGGGTGAGACGGCCGCGGACGAGCGGTTGCGGAAGGTCCATCGGGGGCTGTAGTCGGAGGGATCGGAAGACGGCTTCATCTAGGCGAGGACAGGCGCGATGGCGAGCGGCGAGACGGGCGATCGGGTGACGGCCGCGGTGCTGATCATCGGTGACGAGATCCTCTCGGGCCGCACCCAGGACACCAACCTGCGCGATATCTCGCGTTACCTTGGCACCTTCGGCGTCGACCTCGCCGAGGCGCGGGTGGTGCCGGACGTCATCGAGGAGATCGTCGCCGCGCTGAACGCATTGCGCGAACGCTACGACTACGTGATCACCACGGGCGGCATCGGCCCGACCCACGACGACATCACCGCGGACGCCATAGCCGCGGCCTTCGGCGTCGAGCTCTACGAGCATCCCGATATCCTGGCCCTGATGACCGCCCGCTGGGGCGGCGAGCTCAACGCGGCGCGCCGGCGCATGGCCCGGGTGCCGGTCGGCGGCGACCTGGTGAAGAACCCGGTGCAGGGCCCGCCGGGCTTCACCATCGGCAACGTCTTCGTCCTGGCCGGGGTGCCGCAGATCATGCGCGGCATGCTCGAGGACGTCGGCCCGCGCCTGCGCACCGGGGCGGTGACCATCTCCCGCACCGTGCGGGTGGAGGGCTCGACCGAGGGGGTCATCGCCGCGCCGCTCGAAGGCGTCGCCCGGGCCCATCCCGCCATGTCGCTTGGCAGCTATCCGTTCTTCGGACCGGACGGCTACGGCTCCAACCTCGTCCTGCGCGGCCGCGACCCGGAGGAGGTGGCGGCCACCGTCGCCGAGCTGATGGCGGTCCTCAAGGACGCCGGCTGCACGAACGTGAAGGAAGTCGAGCCGGGCGCCTGAACGGGCTGCAACCCAGGGTTCGAAGCGACACTGATTCGACCTGTGGATAAGTCTGTGCATTAATGCCGCCTTCTCGAGGCGCGGGGGCGATGCGCGCGTGAAAACCTTGGCGGTGGTGTCCCGCAAGGGCGGGGCCGGGAAGACGACGGTCGCGGTCAACCTGACCCTGGCGGCCCGCGCCATGGGCGTGAAGGCGGTGCTCGCCGACGCCGATCCGCAGCGTTCGGCCAGCGAGGTGCTGAAGGGCCGCGAGGACGGCGCCAGCCTGGTCTTCGAGACCAGCGCCGCCAAGCTGTTCGCCCTGATGGAAGCCTCGCGCCGCTCGGGCGCCGAACTGCTGGTCATCGACACGCCCGCCACGCCCGAGCAGGACGTCGCCGAAGCAGTGAAGATCGCCGACCTATCGATCGCCGTCGCCCGCCCGACCTATCTCGACCTCGCCGCCGCCGTGCGTTCGGTGGCCATCGTCCAGCGGCTCGGCCGCGACGGCGTCATCGTGCTGAACCAGTGCGCGCCGGCGCGCCGGCGGGTCGAGCCGCCGCAGGTCGTCAAAGCCTGCGAGGCGCTTCGCTTCGCCAGCCTGCCGGTGGCGGCCGTGGCCCTGCGCAACCGCGTCGTCTACCAGACCGCCTTCGCCCAGATGCGTTCGGTGCTGGAGCTCGACGGCGCCGAAGCGGCCTCGGCCGAGGTCCGCGCCCTGTTCGCCGAGGTCTGGCGTCGCCTACGCGGCGAGGCGGGCGCGCCGGTGCGCAGCGCCAACGACGATCTCGGTGAGGTCGGCGCTCACCTGGGCGCGGCGCGGATGGCCGCTGGCCCGGGCCTGACCCTGGCCCCGATCGCTTGATTAGGGCTGGGCCGCGGCCACCGGTTCGGCCGGGTGGCCGCCGACGTTGAGCCCCGCGACCCCGATCGCCGCGGCGATCAGCCCCGCCAGGCATGCGGCCACGAAGGCGGCCGTCACCGCCACCTTCGGTCGGTTGCGGTAAAACCAGCGGTTCAGGCGGTACTTCAAGTCGCCAGAGCGGCGCCCGAGCCGCTTGCGGACCGTCACTTCAGGCATGGCCGCGCCCCTTCTCCCCGGGACGGACTCCTAGCCTGTCGGGCGCAGCCGCGCCACGGCCGACGAAATCGGCGAGATGTGGGCGTGCCTGTCTCTCAATTGCGCCTTCGAACGTCAGCAGTCGGAGCATACCGACGACTCAAATGAAGGGGGCGAGCAGGCGCGGCCGCGTTCAAGGCTTCCGTTTTGGGGGCGGCTGGCGGTATCGTACCGGCCATTCGGGGAGCGGGGCGGATCGGACGCCCGGCAATCGAGCTTCCCGCCAGTGAGGGTCCGATGTCCGCCGGCTCCAGCGCAACGGCCGAAACGCCGCCGAGGCCAGATGTCCCCACCATCGGTGCGCCGGGTCGCGCGCCGACCCGCCGCTACGAGGCGCGGCGCAACGCCATCCTGGCCTCCGCGGTCCAGGAACTGAACCATCGCGGCCTGCGCGGCATGACGCTAGGTGAAGTGGCCGCCCGGCTCGACCTCGTGCCGACCGGCGTCATCTACTACTTCAAGAACAAAGAAGAGCTGGCCTCGGCCTGCTACATGCGCGCCCTCGACCGCTTCGAGGCGCTGATCACCGACGGGCTTTCCGAGACCCTGCCGCAGGCCAAGGTCGAGCGGTTCATCCGCGCCTTCTTCGACTTCAAGCGCGAGGCCGAAGAGGGGACGGCCGAGCGGATCGCCATCTTCAGCGACGTGCGCACCCTGAACGCGGCCGCGGTCAACGAGCGCTATGTGGAGATGTTCCGCCACCTGCGCCGGCTGCTCGACGGCCCGGGCGCGACGCGCCTGCCGAGGCTCCACCGCAACGCCCGCGCCCACCTCCTTCTGTCGGAGACCACCTGGGCGCCGGCCTGGCTGCGGGACTTCGAGCTCGCCGACTACTGCCGGGCTGCGGCGCGGATGTCGGCGATTCTCACCGAAGGATTGGCGGCGCCGGGCGCGGCCTGGCCGACGCCGCGCAAGCTCGACCTCACCCACGCCGACGATCCCGACGCGGACGCCTCGTCCGAGCTGTTCCTGCGGGCGGCCACGGAGCTGATCAACGCCGAGGGCTACCATGGCGCGTCGGTCGAGCGGATCTCGGCCCGGCTCAATGTCTCGAAGGGCGCCTTCTACCATCACAACGAGACCAAGGACGAACTGGTGGTGGCCTGCTTCCAGCGCGCCTTCGACATCATGTGGCGGGCGATCCGCGCCGCCGAGCAGGGCGGGGTCTGCGGCCTCGAGGTTCTGGTCTCCTTCTCCGCCGCCCTGGTCGAGCACCAGCTCGGCGGCGGCGCGCCGCTGCTGCGCACATCGGCCCTGGTGACCGTGCCGGAGTCCATCCGCCCGGCGCTGATGGCCAAGTTCGACCGCCTGTCGCGCCGTTTTGCGTCGATCCTTTCCGACGGCATCGCCGACGGCTCGATCCGCCCGGTCGACGTCAACGTCGGCGCCGAGCTGATCACCGGGATGATCAACGCCGCGGCGGAGCTGCACGACTTCGCCCCCGGCCTGACGCCGGAGGCGGCCACCGACCACTATGTGCGGCCCCTGTTCGAGGGGCTGCTGTCGGCGCCGGCGGGCGCCTAGCCGACTTCCGGGGCCTTGGCCTCCGCCTCGAGCGGCAATGCGATGGCCCCCTGCTTCAGCAGCTCGGCGGCGCGCGCCGGATCCACCGGCTCGCTGAAGTAGAATCCCTGCGCCTTGGTCGAGCGGCCGATGGACAGCAGCAGCGAGCGCTGCTCGTCGTTCTCCACGCCCTCGGCGATGACCTTGATCCCCAGCTCCCGCGCGGCGCCGATGATCGCCCGCACGGTCGCGGCCTGGCCGGTGTCGTGGGTGGCGTTCTCGATGAACTCGCGCGCCACCTTCAGGTGGTTCACGCGATAGGCGCGCAGGTAGTCGAAGGTCGAATACTCGGCCCCGAAGTCGTCGAGCGCCAAACGCACGCCCGCATCGGCGAGCCGGTCTAGGATGTCGTTCTGCGCCAGGGTCACCTTGGCCAGCATGGATTCGGTGACGTCCAGCTCCAGCTCGCCGGGAGCCATGCCGTGGCGCTCCAGGGTGTCCTTGACCAGGCTGAAGAACTCCCCGCCGTTCTTGAGCTGGTGCATGGCCACGTTGACCGCCATCACCGGCGGGGCGAGGCCGGCCTTCTTCCAGGCCGCCATCTGGGCGCAGGCGTTCTCCAGCACCCAGCGCCCCAGTTCGTCCATCACGCCGCTGGACTCGGCGATGCGCAGGAAGTCGCCGGGCTTCAAGAGGCCGCGGTTCGGGTGCTTCCACCGCACCAGGGCTTCCATGCCGACGATCTTGCCGGTCAGCAGCTCCACCTGCGGCTGGTAGTCGAGATAGAGCTGGCCCTTGCGGATCGCCTTGCGCAGGTCGGTGGAAATCGCCACCCGCTCGCTGACCTGTTCGTCCAGGTCGTCGGAGTGGAAGCGGTACTGGTTGCGACCGTCCTCCTTGGCCCGATAGAGCGCCAGGTCCGCCTGCGAGAGCATGACGTCCGGGCTCGTGGTGTTCGGCGCGAAGGGGGAGATGCCGACGCTGGCCGTGACGTGCAGTTCGGCGCCGTCGATCAGATAGGGCTGGCCCAGGGCGTCGACGATCGCCTCGCCCAGGGCGCCGGCGTCGGCGGCGTCCGCCACCTCGGTCTGCAGCACGGCGAACTCGTCGCCGCCCAGCCGGGCCACCACGTCAGTCTCCCGCACCCGGCTCTTCAGCCGCTCGGCGGTCTCGCGCAGCAGCTTGTCTCCGACCGGATGGCCGCGGGTGTCGTTGATGTCCTTGAAGTGGTCGAGGTCAAGGTAGAGCACCGCGAACGGGTGGGCGCCGCGCTTGGCCGCCGCGAACGCCTGGTGCAGGCGCTCCACGAAGGTGGCGCGGTTGGCCAGGCCGGTCAGGGAATCCGTGCGCGCCAGCAGGGCGATCTTCTCCTCGGCCGCCTTGCGCTCGGTGATGTCGATGATGATGCCTTCGATCTCGACCAGCCGGCCGACCTCATCGCGCACCAGGGTGTAGCGGTTCTCCACCCAGCGGAACCCGCCGGACGGCAGGATGAGGCGGAACTCCACCGTCGCGCCCGAAGCGTTGCGCTCCATCAGTCCGGCCATCGCCTCGTTCAGCTTGGCCTGGTCGTCGGGGTGGACGATCTGCTGCAGGAAGTTGTTGGCGGCGACCAGCGTCTTGGGGTCGTAGCCGAACTTGGTGACGTTGTGGCTGATGTAGGTCAGCTGCAGCTGCGGGTCGCCCTTCAGGCGGTAGAGCACCGTCGGGCTGTTCTGGACGATGGTGTTGGCGTCGGCCAGTTCCTGCAGGTAGCGGGCGCGGGCGGTCGAGACTCCCATCAGCCCGGCGAGGGTTTCCAGGGTGTCGGTCTCGGCCCAGGTCCAGTTGCGCATCGTGGGGTTGGAATCGACGAACCACATCCCGCCCCACAGCCGGCCCTCGATCATGATCGGTACGAACAGGGCCGAGGTGGTGTGCGAGGGCTCCATCAGGGCGCGCAGCGGCGGGGTGAGGTCGTCCATGCCGAGGACCGTGCGGTCGCCGACGATGGCCGCCGAAGCCAGCCGCGGCAGGGCCAGCGTCAGGTCGGCGCCGTTCAGCAGCGGATGGTCACGCAGGCGTTCGACGCCGGGCGCGCACCACTCCTGAACCACGCTGGAGAACAGGTGAGCGTCTCGCCCGACGGTGATCTGGGTCAGCTGCACCCGGCCCACGGCCAGGGTCTGTCCGATCAGCTCGAGCACGCGGGCGATGGCGTCGTCCAGGTTCAGCGAGCCGAGCAGCTCGCCGGCGCTGCGCGTCACCGCCTTCAGCATGGCGTCGTGAGCGTGCAGCTCCTCCTGGGCGATGCGCCGGTCGGTCAGCTCCTTCTCCAGCTTGACGTTGGTCTGCTGCAGCTCGGCGGTGCGCTGGCGCACCGTCTCCTCCAGCACTTGCTGGTGCTGGGCGAGCTTGGTGTCGCGGTCCTGCACGACCGCCAGCATGGCGTTGAACGACTGGGCGAGCACGCCGATCTCGTCGCGCGTCGCCGGCATGGCGCGCAGGCTGTAGTCGCTGGTCCGCGACACCCGCTCCATGGTCGTCGTCAGATCGCCGATCGGGCGCACGATGCCGCGCTGCACGCGGCCGACCACCAGAGCGTAGGTGATGAAGCCCATCAGCGCGACGACCACCATGACCACCAGGTCGTTCAGCAGCTTCTGGTACAGCTCCGCCAGGTCCATCTCCTGGTACAGCACGCCGAGGCGCTGGCCCTGGAAGACGATCGGCTCGACGCGCAGGGCGTGCGTGCCGCTGCGCTGCAGCCGCGCCGCGGCGGGCGGCGGCCCGGCCAGGTGGGCGGCGGCGGATTTCGCGTCGCCATAGACGGCGAACAGCGCGCCCTGCTGGTCGTAGATCGCGCCATAGACCACATGCGGCGTGGAGCTCAGGCCGGCCAGGGTCTCCGTCGCCGCGCGGCTGTCGCCGAACAGCAGGGCCGGAGCGGCGTTGGCGGCGATGATGTGGCCGGAGGTCTCCAGCTGCACCGACGCGCGCTGGCCCCAGTCGCTGACCTCCTTAACCATGCCGACGCCGGCGAAGGCGGCGAGGAGCAGGGCGGTGATCCCCGCCGAAAGCGCGAAGAGCTTGCGCCCGATGGGCATGTCCCGCAGGGCGCTCAGGCTGATCATGGGCATCAGGTCCTGTCGTGGGTGATGCGCGCCAGCTTGAGGAGCTGGGAGCTGATGGTGAGGCCGGACCGCTGGGCGGCGTCGATGTTGATCTCGAAGCGCACGCGGCTTTGTTCGAGGAAGAGGTTGAGCACTGCGCCGCGCTCGGCGGCTCCTGGCGTCTCGGACACCGTCAGCACGGGCCGGCCGTGCAGGGCCGCCAGGACGCCGGGCAGGCGCGTTGCCTCGGAGCCGGGGATGAACAGCATGTTGCAGAGGCCCGTTTCCTCGGTCCGCGTGACGCGCCGGATCTTCAGGACGCCCTGGCCCACGGGCCGGCCGTCGAAGGCGTCCAGCGCCGGACCGAAGGGATCGGAGCCCAGTACGCAGAGTTGCACGCTGGTCTGGCCGCGTCGGGTCTGGGGCCAGTCGACAAAGCGGGCGATGTTGTAGAGCATCGCCCCCTTGACCTGGTACTCGGTCTGGGCGGCCGCTGGCGCGCCGAACAGCAGCGCGACGACCAGCGCAGCGGCGAGGCGCCAGTTGCGTGCGGCCGCGACGGTGCGGGGCCGGCGCATCAGAAGTTCGTCCGCAGCTGGACGAAGGCGGTCCGCGGGATCTCCTCCAGATCGCGCAGCGCCATCGGAGTGATCTCCGGATGCCGCGCCTTCAGCAAGTCCTGGCCGACCACGGCGATCTCCAGCCGCGGGGTCGGCCGCCAGCCGAGCCGCAGGTCCAGCCGCGTGTGCGCCGGGATCGATCCCGTCGCCAGGCGGCCGATGCGGAACAGCGCCGCATCGAGGGCAAAGTCGTGCGGCAGATCGAGCTGCGAGCGGAGCTGGAACTGGTTGCGCGGGGAGGATCCCGGGTCGTTGTAGCGCTCGGGCGAGATGTTGGCCGCCGGCGTCTCGGCCTTGATCGACAGCGCGCTGTAGCTGCCGATCAGCCGCCAGGCCTGGGTGACCTGCCAGTTGGCGCTGAGTTCCAGCCCGCGAGTCTGGCCCTTGCCGAGGTTCGCCACCTGGGCCGGAATGACGATCATCGGCGGCGGCGGGCTGGTGACCAGGACCGACGCGCCCTGGGTCAGCGTCGTCAGCTTGCGATAGTGAGTGTCGAAGACGGCGAGATCGATGCTCAGCCGCGAGCTGAGCATGGCGCGATACCCCGCCTCGAGACTGACTTCGACCTCTGACTTGGCGTTCGGATCGCCCAGGGTCTGGAGGCCGATCAACATGGGCTCGTAGCTCAGCGGGGCCAGCAGACGCAGGCCGCGGTCGGCGATCGAGGGCGAGCGCACCGCCCGCGAGGCGGCCGCCCAGAACGTCTGGTTGGGCGTGGCCGTCCAGGCCAGGCGCAGGCTCGGTTCGAACTCCCAGCCGGTCTCGGTGCTGTGCTCGGCCTTGGCTCCGGCGGTCAGGGTCAGATCGTGCGCGACGGAGATGGAGTCCTGGCCGAACAGGCTGACCTGGCGCAGAGGCTCGGCAGGGGCCGTGGCGACGATCGAGATCACCAGGCCGTCCAGGGTGGAGAAGTCCCGCTGCCGGTATCCGGCGCCGAGGACGACCTGATGATGTTGGCCGAGGGCGAAGCTGTATCGCCCCTCGCCCTCGAGGGTGCCCATCCGCAGGATGCCGCCGAATTGGCCGATGCGGTCGCGCTCGTAATAGGCCTGGGCCGAGACCGAGCCATTCGCCAGCGACCGCTCCCAAGCCGCCTGCACGAACCAGGTCTGGTTGCGCTCATCGAGGATCAGGCGGCCGTCGGGCTGCACGGGCAGGGGGATGAAGGCGCGCAGACTCGCGGGGAACGGGCCGGCGGTCACGCGCGTGCGGCCGGCGAGGTATTGGCCCTCGGCCGTGACGTGATCGACGGCGCTCGGCGTCCAGTCGAGGCGGAAGCCGGCGTCCCAGGTGCGCAGGGGGTCGCCTGCGTCGCGGCCGTCCGCGGTCTTCAGCGCCGGATCGCGGACATCCCGGAGGAACACGCGGTAGGCGGCGGTGTCCGAGATCCGGCCGCCGAACACCACCGTCGCCTGCTCGCGCGAGGCGCCGTCGCCGCCGGTGAGGCTCACGGTCGTGCCCTGGGTGGCGTCCGCCGACTTGGTGATGATGTTGATGACGCCGTTGACGGCGTTCGCGCCCCACACCGCCGCGCCCGGCCCGCGGATCACCTCGATCCGCTCGATGTCCTCCGGCGGCACGTCCTGGACGAACCAGAGCACGCCGGCGTAGGCGGCCGAATAGATGGGCCGGCCGTCGATCAGCACCAGCAGCTTCGAGGAATAGACGTCATTGAAGCCGCGGATCGACACCGCCCACTGGCCGGTGTGGGCCTGGGCGACGTTGACCCCCGGCGCCAGGCGCAGGACGTCGGGCAGGGTGGTCATGCCGGAGCGGCGGATGTCGTCGGCGGTGATCACGAACACTGCCGCGGCGGCCTCGCCGACCTTCTCCGGCCGCCGCGAGACGCTGGTGACCTCCACGTCCATCAGCTCCTGCAGGCTCATCTCCGCCAGGGTCGGCGGGGTGTCGCGCGCCGCGCTGGCGGACGCGCCGGCCGCCGTGGCGCCGGCCTCGGCGGCATGCGCCGAACCCGCCAGCGCGGTCAGGCAGGCGGCGGCCAGGAGGGCAGGTCTCAGACGTCCGGCCGACGTCGTTTTGGCGGCATGGTTCATGTGTGCTCGAAGCAACCCCGGATTGCTTTGAGCAAATCATGATCGCTCGCTGGGCGTGTTGACTTGCGTCAATCGCGTGAGAATTGAAGTTGCGGTGAAGCTCAAGACGCGGCGAAGCTTGATCTAGCTCAACGGACTATACCCAGGGCTGTCATAAGCTGATCATCTCGCGACGCTTGCACACGGGGGTGGGCGCGCCGAACCGGTCACCAATCAGGGACGACGAGTGCCCACGACGTCGCCAAAGGCGCTCCCGAAGAGGGCATTGGGCCCGAAGCCGCCCGACGTGGGCGGAGAGGTCCTGCGCCGGGACGTCGGCCTCGGCGAGGAGCCCTATCGCGACCTCCTGATGGCGACCGCCGACTATCTCTGGCAGGTCGACGCCGATGGCGTCCTGCGCGAGCTCGTCGCGCGAGATTCCCTCCCGCTGCAGTACGAGCCGGGCGAGCTTATCGGCCGGCCTGTGCTGGACCTGACGCCGGAGGGCGCGCGCGCGGCGCTGGGACGGCGGCTCTCTTCACAGCTCGCCGCCCGCGCGGCGGTCGATCGCCTCGACATCCTGGTCCTGCGCAAGGACGGGGTGGAGACCACGCTGGAGGTCAGCGCCCGCCCGATCTTCGACGCGGGCGGCGTCTTCCGCGGCTATCTGGGCGCTGCCCGGGAGGTCGGCGACATCCGCGCCAGCCGGCGTGAACTCGAATACCGCGACCGCCTGCGCGTCGCGGTGGCCCGCGCGGCCAGCGAACTGGTCGGCGCCGCGAGCGTCCAGGTGGGGGCGCCCCGCGCGCTCGGCATCCTTGGGGAGGCGATGAAGCTCGACCGCCTCCTGGTGTTCGAGAACCGCGCCGAGCAGCCGGGGCCGGTGGCGCTGCTGTTCAACTGGTCCGCATCCGAGGTTCCCGCCAAGGACGCCCCGCTGGGCGAGCCCCTGCAGGACGACGGCGGCGAATGGACCCAGGCCATGCGGGCGGGACGCGCCTATGTGGCGCAGGCTGGCGAGGTCGATGGCCTGATCGGCCAGCTGCTGGATTTCGCCGGGGCCAAGACCATCCTCTTCGCGCCGATCTCCGTGGCGGGCGACTGGTGGGGCACGCTGACCGCCGACGACTGCAAGTCGGCCCGCGAATGGACCGCCGCCGAGAAGGAGGTCCTCACCATGTTCGCCGAGATCGTGGGCGCCTCGATCCTGCGCGAACGCCACCAGCTGGAGCGCGCCCGCGCCGAGCAGGCGCTCAACCTCTCGAGCCATCACGACACCCTCACGGGTCTGGTCAGCCGCAAGCTGTTCAGCGAGCGCCTCGACCGGGCGATCGGCGCCGTGGCCTCCGGCGGACCGCGCTTCGCTGTCCTCTATGTCGACCTCGACCACTTCAAGGACGTCAACGACACCCTCGGCCATCCGGTCGGCGACGTGCTGCTCCAGGCGGTGGCCGAGCGGTTGCGCTCGGTGACCCGCGAAGGCGACGTGGTCGCCCGTTTCGGCGGCGACGAATTCGCCGTCCTGCAGTTCGGGGTGGCGAGGCCCGAGGACGCGGCGGGCATGGCCCGCGAGATCATCGAGGTGCTCAAGGAGCCGTTCCGCATCGCCGAGCACAACCTGCACATGGGCGCCAGCATCGGCATCGCCCTGCAGGAGGCCGGCGCGGCCCGCGCCGAGACGATGCTGTCCCACGCGGAGCTCGCCCTCTACCGGGCCAAGGCCGAGGGGCGACGCACCTATCGCTTCTTCACCGCCGCCATGGACACCGAGGCCCGCCGCCGCGTGGTTCTGGCCGACGAACTGCGCAGGGGCTTGGCCGGGGGTGAGTTCTTCCTGGTCTACCAGCCGCAGGTCGACATGCGCCAAGGCCGGATCATCGGCGTGGAGGCCCTGGTCCGCTGGCGCCACCCGACGCGCGGCGTCGTTTCGCCGGCCGAATTCATTCCCGCCGCAGAGTCCAACGGCCTCATCGTCCAGCTGGGCGAGTGGGTCCTGCGCGCGGCGGCCTATCAGACCCGGGCCTGGATGGACCGCGGCCTCGCGCCGCCTTCGGTTTCGGTAAATGTGTCTCCCATTCAGTTCCGTCACCCGGAGCAACTCGAGGACTTCATCGGCGCGCTCGTCCGTGAAACCGGGCTGCCGCGCGGGGTGCTGCAGCTCGAGCTCACCGAGTCGGCCCTGATGGAGGCCTCGATGGCCCAGGCCGACGTGCTCGACCGTCTGCACCGGCAAGGGTTGAAGATCTCGCTCGACGATTTCGGCACCGGCTATTCCTCGCTCGACTACCTGCATCGCTACCGGGTCGATGAGATCAAGATCGCCCAGGAGTTCGTCCAGCGGATGGTCGACAATCGGGGCGACGGGGCCATCGTGCGGGCGGCGATCAGCCTGGCCCAGGCCCTGGAGCTGCGGGTGCTGGCCGAAGGCGTCGAGCGGGCCGACCAGGCCAAGATGCTCGCCGACTGGGGCTGTCACGAAGTTCAGGGCTTCTATTTCGCGCGGCCGCTGCCGGCCGACGAGGTGGAGAAGCTGCTCGCCCAACGAACCGTCAAGCCGGCCAGCGCGCCGGTCGCCTGACGCAGGCTTCGGCGCGGCGCGACCCATCAAAAAGGCGCGGCGCCCGCAGGCGCCGCGCCTTTGCTTTGTCGGGCGGCGGCTCGCGCCTAGCGGTGGAGCACCGCCATCAGGCGCAGCACGGCCGGGCCACCGACGATCATGAAGATCGTGGGCATGATGAACAGCATCATCGGAACCGTCAGCAGGCTGGGCAGGCGGTTGGCGCGCTCCTCCATGAGCAGCAGGCTCTCGTTGCGCAGTTCCGCCGCGGCGGTGCGCAGGGCGTTGGCCAGCGGGGTGCCGAAGCGCAGGGTCTGGGACAGGGTCTTCATCACCGAGCGCACTGCGGGTGAGCCGACCCGCTCGGCCATGGCGTTGAACGCCGCGTCGCGATCGGGCAGCACCTTCAGGTCCGCCGCGGTGGTGGCCAGCTCCTCGGCCAGCGCCGGCTGCGAACGCTTCAGCTCCTCGGTGATGCGGTCCAGGCCGTCCTCCAGCGACAGGCCAGCCTCGACGCAGACCACCAGCAGCTCCAGCGCCTCGGGCAGGCCGTGGGTGACCTCGTCGGCGCGCTCGCGGGTCATCCGGCGGATGATCACGAACGGCAGCAGCCAGCCGGCGGCGGCGGCCAGCGGGGTGATCGCCACCACGGCCAGGGCGCCGACCATGCTCGCTTGGCCGATCGAGTGGAGCGCCGTCAGGGTGAGGAGGATCATCGCCCCGCCGAGCAGCAGGCGGGCCATGGCGAAGGCGAACGGCGCCCGGCGGTCCGGCACGCCGATGCGGCGGCAGATGCGGGTGATCTCCAGGAGGTCGGCGTCGTCGAGACCGGCGGCGGAGATCCGCACCAGCCCCGCTTCGGGCCCTTCGTCGGCGCGCGACGGCCGCTGGGCCGCGCCGCGGGCGGAGACAAAGGCCACCCGCTCGGCGATCAGCTTGCGCTCGGAGCGCGCCGCCTCGATCACCATGAAGGCGCCGCCGCAGATCAGGCCCAGCGACAGGATGGCCGGGAAGAACTGGAGGAATTCCATCGGGGAGCCTCGATCAGACCTTGAGGACCTTGCGCATCATGCTGCGCATGGTGAGGAAGCCGGCCACCAGACTGCCGATGGCGGAGAGCGCGATCACCTGGCCGCGCGGATCCACGTAGAGCGGCTCCAGATAGCCGGGCTGGATGAACAGCAGGCCGGCGATGATGACGAACGGGATGCAGCCGAGGATGTAGGCGGTCATCCGCACTTCGGCGGTCACCGCCCGCGCCTTCAGCCGCAGCGCCCGGCGCCGGCGGATGATCTCGGAGAGGATCTCCAGCGAGGCCGCCAGGTTGCCGCCGGTGGCGTGCTGCAGCGAGACCGCGACGGTGAAGAAGCGGAAGTCCGGCAGCTGGATGCGCTCGCCCGAGGTCGCCAGGGCGTCGCTCAGGGGAATGCCGATCTCCACCTGGTCGGCGAGCTCGGTGAAAACGTGGTTGACCGGCTCGGGCGCCTCGTTGCCGACGGTGCGGATGGCGGCGCTGACCGGCAGGCCGGCGCGCAGCATGCGGATCACCATGTCGATGCCGTCCGGGAACAGATCGGTGAATTTGGCCTCGGCGCGGCTCTGCTCGAGGCTGAGCACGAAGCGCGGCAACAGCAGGAAGCCGGCGGCGGCCACCAGGCCCGCGATCCAGTCGGGCAGGCGCAGCACGGCGTGGCCGAGCAGCCAGCCGGCGGCGGCCGCGCCCAGGGCGTAGAGCAGGAGCACGCGGCCGGGGGTCGGCGCGCCCCAGCGGCGGCGAAGGCCGAGGCTGAACAGGCGCTTGAGCGCTTCCTCGGCGCCGGCCAGCCAGCGCGCCGCGGAGAACGCCTCCTCGGCGGCGGAGGTGCGCGAGGCGTGGGCGATCAGGTCGACGCGCCGGGCCAGGGTGCGGCTGGCGCTCTGGGCGCCGGCGAAGGCCGTGGCCAGCATGATCGCGCCGAGCCCGACCAGGATGATGGTGACGATGAGCAGTCCCACGGGATCAGGGCCTCCTGCCTTCCTTGTCGCCGCTGAGCGCCTTCATGAAGGCTTCGCCCAGGCCGAAGTAGTCGAGCCGCCGGTAGAACCGCGGCCGCACGGGGTGGGATTCGAAGACGCCCTTCAAGGTGCCGTCGGGGTTCTCGCCGACGTAGCGGTAGTTGAAGAGCGACCCGAGGGAGATGATGTCGCCCTCCATGCCGGTCACCTCGTAGACCTCTGTCACCCGGCGCACGCCGTCGCGCATCCGCTCGGTCTGGACGATGAGGTCAAGGGCGCTGGCCATCTGGGCGCGGATGGCCGGCACGGGCAGGGCCGTGTTGGCCATCAGGATCATGTTCTCGATCCGCGCCAAGGCGTCGCGAGAGGAGTTGGCGTGGACCGTCGACATCGAGCCGTTGTGCCCGGTGTTCATGGCCTGCATCATGTCGAAGGCCTCGGACCCGCGGACCTCGCCGACGATGATCCGGTCAGGGCGCATGCGCAGGGCGTTGCGCACCAGGTCGCGCTGGGCGATCTCGCCGTGGCCCTCGATGTTGGCCGGGCGCGTCTCCAGCGGGATGACGTGCGGCTGCTGCAGCTGCAGTTCGGCCGCGTCCTCGATGGTGACGATCCGCTCGTTGGGGTCGATCATCCGCGAGAGGGCGTTGAGCAGGGTCGTCTTGCCCGAGCCGGTGCCGCCCGAGATGATGATGTTGAGGCGGCAGCGGGAGGCGATCTCCAGCGCCCGGCCGAGGTCCGGCGACACGGTCCCCAGGCTCGTGAACCGCGAGAAGTCCATCATCTCCTTGGCGAACTTGCGGATGGAGATGCAGGGCCCGCGCAGGCTGAGCGGGGGGATGATGACGTTGACCCGGCTGCCGTCCGGCAGGCGCGCGTCGAGCATCGGACTGGACTCGTCGACGCGGCGTCCGATCGTCGACGCGATCCGCTGGGCCACGTGCATGACGTGGGCGTCGTGGCGGAAGCGCAGCGAGGTCAGCTCCAGCTTTCCCCGCCGCTCCACGTAGATCTTGTTGGGCCCGTTCACGAGCACGTCGTTGACGGTCTCGTCGCGGAGCAGGGGCTCCAGCGGGCCCAGCCCGATCATGTCGTTGACGATGTCGGCGGTCAGGGTCCGCTGCTCGGTCTTGTTGAGCAGGAGACGCCGCTCGTCGGCGATCGCGGCCACCAGCTGATCGATCCGGGCGGTCAGGTCCTGAGCCGCCATCCGCACCGCGACCGCCGGCTCGATCCGCATTAGGACGAGGTCGCGGATCTGGTCGGTCGCGGAGTTGCTGCGAGCTTTCGGTATCGTATCAGCGGGCGGCATTCTCAACCCAGGACTCGTTCGAACAGGGACTTCTTGTGATTGCCGACGTCGCCCGAGAGCATGGCGAGCACCGGCTCGAGGCCCCGATCTAGCGTCGGAATCTCGGGCTTGGCTTTGACACCGAGCAAAGCGCCCGACGCCACGTCCTTGGCCCACGGGATCACCACGTCCGGCGCCTGGTCGGCGGCGCGGGTGAACTCCGCCAGCGGCAGGCTGCCCGGCGCGCCGTTCATGTTGAGCACGTGCAGGATGGTCCGCTCGGCGGTGTTGCCGCCCAACCATTCGCGCCAGCGCGCCACTTCACGGGCCGACACCAGCCGCGCGTCGGAGACGAGCAGCAGGGTGGAGGGCATGTGCAGTGTGCGGCTGAGGCTCGCGGCCTGGGCGGCCGGCACGTCCACCACCACGTAGCGGTAGCGGCGCGAGACCTTGTCGAGCAGCGCGATCAGCGCCGACTCGTCATAGCCGGTCTGGGCGTCCAGCGGCTCCAGGGCGGCCATCAGGTCCAGCCGCTTCGTGGCGTGGATCAGGCCCCGTTCGAGGAACAGGTCGTCCACCCGGTCGGCCTGGCTCAGCGCCTCGGTCAGCGCGTGGTTCGGGGTCGCGTCGAGCTGCAGGGCGGCGTCGCCGGACTGCAGGTCGAGATCGACGGCCAGGACCGGCCGCGGCGGATTCTCCGACAGCCGCAGGGCGGTGCGGACCGCCACGGTCGTGGCGCCTACCCCGCCGCGGACGCCGACCACGAACACCGTGCGGCCCGTGCGCGACTGCGGCGCCTCGGCCTCGCCCGAGAGCACGGCCTGGCAGGTGCGGGCCACCAGCGCGGTGACCAGCGGCTTGAAGAAGTATTCCACCGC
The DNA here is from genome assembly GCF_003254475.1 of Phenylobacterium soli. Lineage (NCBI taxonomy): Bacteria > Pseudomonadati > Pseudomonadota > Alphaproteobacteria > Caulobacterales > Caulobacteraceae > Phenylobacterium > Phenylobacterium soli. The sequence continues at coordinate 3,274,077 of NZ_QFYQ01000001.1, read as the reverse complement.
GCCCGCCTCGCGGATATTCCGGTAGAGGCGGATGTCGTTGGTCTCGCCCACCGCCAGGATCGCCATCGACGGCTCGATCATGTTGGCGAGCTCGCGGATGCGCGCGCCCGGATCGTCCTCGCCGCTGACGTCGACGATCAGGAGGCGCCCGGAGGTGTGCTCGGTGGCGTCGGTCAGGGCCGTGGCCACGCCGCCGGTCTTGATCACCGTGTCGGCGGCGCCGAGATCGCTGAGCGCTTGGCGCACCACGCCGGCCGAGTCGTCGTCGCGGATATAGGCGACGACCCGCGGCGTATGGGCTTCGGCCGAGCCGTACTGGAGCTGGTCAGCCATCAGTTGCCTCCCGAGGTCGAGGTGTTGGTGGTCAGAAGGGTCGTGGTCGGAACCGCGAGCACCTTCTTGTCCGGACCCTTCTTCAGGTTCTCCACGGCGACCGCCTCGCGGTTGCCGAGCGCCGGGGTCTCGGCGCGGCCACGGACCAGGTCGGCGGGATCGGCGACCATGGCGGCGAGGTTGGCCTTGTTGGCGCAGCCCAGCATCGGAGCGGCCAGGCTGGGGCCCGCCGGGTTGGACGTGCAGACCGGCGGCGCGGCCTGCACATGTTCGGAGAGGACCTTGCTGTTCTCGGCGCAGGCGCCGAGCGAGAGGGCGAGGCCCGCCACGGTCGCGGTTAGCGCGGCGCGGCGCAGGGTGGTGCGGGAGGCGATCAACGCTTTTCCTCCATCTTGAAGCCCGCCGGCCCGGCGAGGTGGGGTTGCGGTCCAGGAGCGGCGGCGACCTTGCCCTTCACGACCTGCTCGAGCTCGTTGGCGAACACGATGCCCTGGTCGGGGGTGGTCAGGGCGGCGGTCTTGTTCACCGGCCGCACGATGTAGGGGGTGACGATGATCACCAGCTCGCTCTGGTCGTGAGTGAACTGCGAGGAGCGGAACAGCGGCCCGAGCACCGGGATCTCACCCAGCCAGGGGTACTGCTTCACCGTGCTCGCCACGTTGTTCTGGAACAGGCCGGCGATCGCGAAGCTCTCGCCGCTGGCCAGCTCGACCGTGGTCTCCGCCCGGCGCACCGAGATGCCCGGAATGGTGATGTTGTTGATGGTCACCGCGCTCTTGGTGGAGATCTCGCTGACCTCCGGCCGGACGCGGACGCTGATGCGGCCCGCGTCGAGCACGGTGGGCGTGAAGTCCAGGGCGACCCCGAACTTCTTCCATTCCACCGTCACGGTGTTCTGCTGCTGGGCCACCGGCACCGGGAACTCGCCGCCGGCCAGGAAGCTGGCGGTCTCGCCCGACACGGCGGTCAGGTTCGGCTCGGCCAGGATGCTGATCAGGCCTTCCGACTGGAGGGCGTCGATCATGGCGTTGATGTTCGCCGACCCGCCTTTCGAGCGGTAGCCGAGCACCAGGGAGCCCACCGACGGATCGCGGGTGAAGGTGTTCGGCGAGTCCGAGGGGATGAAGTCGCGGCCGTAGCCGAGGCCGAACACCGTCGAGCCGTTGTTGATCAGGGTTTCCCAGTTGAAGCCGAACTGGCGGCCGACCGAGCGCGAGACTTCGGCGACGCGGACTTGCAGGTTCACCTGGTTCCCGCCGATCACGCCGACGTTCATGTTCACCGCGTCCTTGTCCTGGACGAACTGCTGGGCGGTGGACTTCACCGCCTCGGCTTCGCGCGGGGTGGCGACGAGGCCGTTGATCGTCAGGCCCTTGGGCGTGGCGGTGACGCGCAGGTCGCCGCTCGGCGCCTGGGCGCGGATGGCGGCCGACACCGTGCCGGCCGAGCGCTCGACGTTGACCGTGTAGGACGCCACCTTGCCGCTGACCGAGGTCACGTGGATCGTCGTGGAGCCCGGCTTACGACCGTAGATGGCCAGCTTGCGGTGGTCGGTGGCCTGCACGTCGGCGACGTCCGGATCGGCGATGAACACCGTCTTGGCGGCTTCCGGCAGGATCAGCATCTGCGCCTTGCCGACTTCCACGGCCAGCGAACCGGAGACCACGGTGGCGGCCGGCGCGGAGACCGGGCGAACCTTGGTCTTGCGGACCGTCTCGTGGGTCGGGGCGGCCACCGCGGTGGCCAGGGCCAGGACCGCGATGGGAGCCGACAGCGCCAGGGCGCGGCTGCTGGTCGAGGCCTTGGGCGCCGACTGCAGCTCTTGGAGGGGGTTTCTGTTGGGCATCGTTGCGCCTGTCGCTATTGGGTGGACTTGGAGCCGCGCAGGATCTGGACCGGCGGATAGGCGTCCGCGCGGCGGGCCTGCGGGGCGCGCTTGGGGGTGACGGCGGCGGCCGAGGGAGCGGGAGCCGCGCCGCGGCCGAGGGCTGCGGAGACGTCGCCGGCCCAGACGGGGCGGCGGTCGGCCACCTCGATCTTCGGCTCGGCCACGGGGCGCAGCGCCACTTCGAGCTTGCCGAGCTGGCTCGCGACGAACAGGCGCTCGGCGTCGGTCGGCAGGGCTTCCAGGGTGAGAGTGCGCGGGGCGGTGTCGGCGGTCTGCTGAGCGCCGTTGGGGCCCTGCTCGTTGGCCGGCTGCATGGCGTGGCCGACGGCGACCACGCGGGCGTCCTGCAGGACCGTCTCGCCCACCGACTTGCGGCCGGCGTCCTTGCCGTCGAGCTGCTGGACCAGGATCACGTCGACCCGGTCGCCCGGCAGCACCAGGCCCGAGGAGGTCTGCGGCGCGTCGACCGAGATGGTCGCGGCGCGGTAGCCTGGACGCAGGGTGGCGGCCAGGAAGCCGCGCTCGGTCGGCCGCAGGATGCCCGCCTGGGCGATCACCTCTCCCGCGGCGAACGCGCGGCGGGAGACGGAGCCGGCGATTTCGGTCTCGGAGGTCTGGCCGCGCACGAAAGCGCCGGCCGGCGCCTTGGCCTCGCCGATCTCGCGCCAGGTCAGGTCTTCCGGGCGCAGGAGCGTGCCGGGTTCGATGGCCTTGGCGGCCACCAGGACGGCGGGACCGGCCTTCTCGGCCTGGACGGAGCCCGATTGCGGGCCGCCGCTGCGGAGCCAGACGACGCCGATGGCCACTCCGGTGAGGAGGGCGAGGGCGCCGACGGCCAGGAGGATGTTTCTAACGAAGGGGGTCATGCCAGCCGTGTCAGGGTTATGGCGACGCCAGCGAGGATCGCGACCGCATAGGGAAGCTGCTCGTGGTCGGCGCTCGGGGTTGAGCCGGTGGAGGCAGGCTCCGGAGCGAGTCCGGATCCGGCGGGGGCGGGCTTGCGGCCCGTAGAGGCGAGCCGGGCCTTGCGCGCCAGCCAGAAGCCCGCGGCCAGGACGCCTCCGGAGAGGATGATGGCGGCGAGCAGCTGCAGGACGTGAGCAGGCTCGACGAGGAAGGTGGCGGCGGCGATCATCTTGGCGTCACCGCCTCCGATCACGTCCCGCTGCGCCATCAGGGCGAGCGGCACGAAGATCGCGAGGGCGACCCCGAGGCTGATCCAGGACAGCGCCCCATCGGTGACGATCCGCGCCGCGAAGCCAGCCGCCAGCACGCCCAACACCAGGGGGTTGGGGATCAGGCGCGACTTCAGATCGGTGAAGGTCGCTGCGACCAGGCCCAGGAGGCCTGCGCCTTCGAACAGGACTGCTGCCGGGGAGCCGAATTCGGTCATCCGGCGAAACTCCAGATCGCCAGGCCGGCCCGTTGGAGCTGGGTCTCGACCTGGCCTCGGTGCGGCGCGTTACGGCGCCTTCACCTGGTTGCCGACGGCGCTGAAGGCGCCCGAGAGGTTGGTCCCGACCGTCGCGACGACGCCGATGATGGCGAGCACGATGAGAGCGGCCAGCATGCCGTACTCGATGGCGGTGACGCCCTTCTCGTTCTTCGCGTTGAGGAAGGCGGCGGTCTTCACCAGAGCGGTGGTGGCGATCTTGCGCATTATTTTGGCTTTTCTCTCGATGATTTAGGCCGCCGCGCGTCGTGCCCGGCCAAGATCTGGCGGCGCGACGCGCGGAGCTTGAGCGCCCGGCTTAGCCGTGGACGTTCGTGGCCACCTTGTTGAACACGCCGCTCAGGTTGCCGCCCAGCGTGGCGATCACGCCGATGATGGCCAGCACGATGAGGGCCGCGAGCATGCCGTACTCGATGGCGGTGACGCCCTTCTCGTTCTTGGCGTGCAGGAAGTTGCCGGCCTTGATCAGGGCGGTGTTGACGATCTTGTTCATAAGGAGGGTCTCTGTGTTGAGTTGAACCGACGATCTTTTGATTACCGGCCGCAAAGCTTGACCACTTTGACCCACGTCAACGAGCAACGGTTTTTATTGGAGGAGAAGGATGACACGCGCTGCGTGCGCGACACCTTATGAATCCCAAGCACTCGGGGTGCTGATGCTAGAGTTGCATGCAACTGGAACGCGCGACGCCAGACGACGCCTGCGCTTGAAGAACGCCGGCTTGGCCATCTCCGTCGGCCTCGCGGGCGCCATCGCCGGCCTCGCCGTCCCGGCTCAGGCCGCGCCGAAGGCCGAGCAGGCCGCTCCCGACGGCGCGGCGGCCCTGCGCATTGCGCGCAGCTTCCGCGCCGCTGGCGACGCCCGCTCCGCCGTGCCGGTCTACCGCACCCTCCTGGCGCGACGCCCGAACGACGCGGCGGTTCAGGTCGAGCTGGCGGATGCTCTGCTCGACACGGACATGATCGATGACGCGATCGGCCTCTACACGGCTGTCGACCCGGCCTCGCCGAGCGGCGGCGACGCCGAGCTCGGACTGGCCCGCGCCCAGCTCAAGCTGAACCGCGCCGACCGCGCGCTGGCCCACATGGATCGCGCCGTCCAGCTCGCTCCGACCAATGTCCGGGTCCTCGTCGGTCGCGGCGTGGTGCTCGACCGACTCGGCCGCCATGCCGACGCCCAGGCCAGTTATCGCAAGGCCCTGTCGCGCGAGCCGCGCAGCGTCGCCGCGCGCACCGACCTGGCGCTCTCCCTGGCGCTCAGCGGTCAGTATGACCAGGCCCTCGAGATCCTCGAGCCCATCGCCCGCTCGGCCGGCGCCAGCGCCCAGGACCGTCAGAACCTCGCCTTCGTCTATGGGCTGAAGGGCGACAAGGCCGACGCCCTGGCCATGAGCCGGGTCGACCTCGACGAATCCCAGGCCCAGGCCAACGCGAAGTTCTTCGACTACGCCCGCGCCCAGCCGCGCTGAGGGTTCCCCGTCGCGAGACCACGGAAAGGGCGGCGCAGCCTCTGCGCCGCCCTTCTTCTTTGGCCAGGACTGCAGGGCGCGTGTCGCTCAAACCACAACGGGCGGAGGGCCGCCCGCTGACGATCCGCCACTGCCGCGAGGACTAGGGGATGACGGGGTAGCAGGCGCTGGCGGACAGGCTGATGTCCGGAGAGATCAGGGGCGCGGAGAACTTGTAGGGCAGGGTCACGCTCACCTGCCTGCCGCAGGTCGGGCTGGTGAGGGCGAAGGCCGCGCCGGTGAACGGCAGGCCGTAGTTGGTCGTCGTCGCGAAGGTCTCGATCTGGGCTGACGAGCCGCAGGTCCCCGGCGTCACCACAGCGCAGCGCGCCGCCTGCTGGACGAAGCGGTCGAGCGACACCTGGGTCCAGAGCAGCCGGCCCATGTCCATGGCGCCCAGCACGAACAGCAGGAAGACCGGCAGCAGGATGGCGTATTCCACGGCCACCGCGCCGCGCTGTCCGAGCCGCCGGGTCAGGCGGGCGTGCAGCCGCGGGCGCCGGTCGCGCCGGGCGGAGGGAAGGGCGGTCACGGGAGCCTCACGACGGAGCTGGCGGTGGCGTTGGCGGGCAGGTCGAAGGACGAGCCCAGGATCGAGGTGCGCGGCGCCGCGGCGCTGACCGTCACATAGTGGCGCGCGGCCTTGCCGTCGCCGCACAGCGAGCCCGCCGCGACGGCGGTGATGGCGGTGGTGCTGGGGCAGCCCCACCAATCGGCGGGCGCCGGGGTCGCCGAGATGGCGGCTTCGCTGCTGGCCGAGGTCACCGCGTTGGCGATCGCCGTGGCGTTGAAGCTGTGCTGGCTGGCGTAGAGCGCGCCGGCGGAGGCGGCCTCTTCGGCGAGGATCTTGGCGCGCATCATGAAACCGAGCTCGACGGTCGCCACCAAGAGGAGGACGAGCAGGGGTGCGAGGACCGCGAACTCGATGGCTGCGGTCCCGCGGCGGTCGCGCCGCAGGCGCGCGAGCAAGGTGAGGCGGGGGAGGGGACGCATCTCGCCTACTCCGCCAGCTTCGCGCCGTACGGGCCGATCGGACGGATGCCGGTGCCCGTGCAGTTGTAGTTGAAGGTCACGTTGTTATCGAACTCCAGGTACCGGCCGACCACCTGGGTGCAGCGGCTGGCGCTGGTGTCGACGTTGTTGGAGAAGAGCACCTTCTGGCTCGGCATGTAGATCGCGCCCACGATGTTGATGGTCGCGTTGTTCCAGAAGATCTGGGTGTTGAGCGTGTTGCTCGCCCAGCTCATCAGGGCGATGCCCGAGAAGGCGCCGCTGGTCGGCGCGGTGATGTTCAGCTTGGCCTTGCTGCCGATCTGGATCTGGTAGTTGTTGTCCATCACGATCGTCACGCCGCCGGTGGCGTTGAGGACCGAGTTGTTCCCGAAGCTCAGGGTGTTGCGGATGTAGTAGGTCCCGGGCGACAGGGTGCGGGTGTCGCCGTTGTTCAGCGTCAGGCCGTTGTAGCAGCCGGGGGTCAGCGATCCGCTGCCGGTCACCGCGGCCTGGCAGCTCGGCGCGGCCGGGAAGCTGACGCTCGCGTAGGGGTCGATCATCGTCGCGCCATAGGTGGTCTTGTCGGTGCTGGAGGCGGTCGCGCCGTTCTCCAGGACCAGGCCGCCGTGGCTCCAGATCGGGCCGCTGACGCTTGAGTTGTTGTAGAGGTGGATGGCGCTGGCGCTGCCGGAGTTCGAGGCGAGGCCGCAGTCCGGGTTGGCCAGGATCACGTTCTGCTTGATGTAGATGGAGTCCCCGGCCGTGGGATCGAGCGCCAGGAGGCAGTAGGCGCCGTTCTGCCCGGGGTTGCGGACCGCCACCGCGCGACCGCCGACGTCGTAGTCGCCGGGCCGCAGCAGCTTGGCGAGCGTGACCTCCTGCGGCTGGCTGATGATCACCTCGACGTAGTTGCCGTTGCCGACGTTGGGCCCTTTCGAGGGCGGGTTGTTGACCGTCACGACCGTGCCGTTCTGGCCATTTATGTAACCGTGGGCGGCCGCGACGGCGCGGGCCTCGGTATCGGCGCTGGCGTTCATGTTGAGGGCCGCGACGCCCGCCATGGCGGCGGCGTCGGCGGTCTGCTGGATCTGGCGGTGCTTGACCAACACGAGGGTGATCTCGACCCCCAGCGACACCAGCGCCAGCAGCACCACGAGGATCACTGCAGCCTGCACGGCGATCGCGCCGCGCTGGTTCTGCAGCACGCCGCGGTTGTGCATTTGCGCATTCAATTTATTGGGGTTTTCGCGCGTCATGGCCGGTGCGGAGAGAGTTGGGGGACATGGCTTGGGCTTAGCCGCGGTATCGCTGTTCGGCGTTGATGTGGGTCAATGGCTCAGCTGCCCTCTCCCCAGGCCTTCGCCCGCCGCGAGGTGCTCGCGCTCGGAGCTGGCGAGCTCGGGACGACACTGGTCGGGGGCCGCGTACTCGAGCCCGTCGAACATCCATTCCCTGAGCAGGGCGTAGCGGTTCGGGGCCCGCATACCGAGCAGGTGCGGCATGTAGCGGTACGCCGTGGCGCTCTCGGCGAAGTCCTCGTCCTGGCTGCGCTGGGCGTAGAGCGAGACGACGCTCGTGGACTGCCCCGTCGCGAATGCGAAGCGGGCGTCGGCGTCCATGGCGCGCCGCCAGGCGTCCGGCCAGCCGAAGGACGCCCCCTGGCTTTCGATGAACTGGTGGGCGAGCTCGTGAAGGATCGAGGCGCGGCGCTCCGCCGGCGTCGCCGCGTGCCAGGCGTGGCCGATGAGGATGCCGTCGATCTGGCCGCCGCTGGCCGCCATCGGCTGGTCGTCCATCGGATCGCGGTCGCTGCGCTCCATCAGCGCCGCGTCGTGGTCGTGCGCCAGGGTCCGAACCCTGTCATCGAAGGGCGCCAGATTGGGCGGCAGGTCGCCGAACGCGGCCAGGGCTTCGTCCAGTTCGCTGGGCTCCCAGGCCTTGCCGCCGGTGACGAGCGGCGAGCCGTTGTAGCCGTAGCGCGCCAGCAGGTAGAGCAGCTTCGGGCCGATGTCGGCGCCGAACACCGCCGCGGCGGCGCAGGCGGCCGTGTGGCAGGCGGGGTCGGGCGACGCGCCGGCGTCCGTCGGAACGAGCCGGCTGAGGGCCTCGGCCAAAGGCCGGGTTTCGTCCTTGAGTTCAAAGCCGGCCACGGTCCGGTCGACCCTGGGCTCGCCGGCGCCGAGCCGCGCCAGCCGGGCCTCCACCGAGCGGGCGTTCAGCCGGTCCGGGGCCAGGCACGCGGCCTCGCCGGTCCAGGCGCTGGCGACGGTGGCCCGCGGGGCGGCGTCGGCCGCTCCGGTGAGGGCGATCGGCTCAGGCTCCAGCGGCAGGGTCGCGACGAGGGCGAGGACGCCCGCCGTCATCCAGGTTCGAAGCATTGGTACGCTCAGACCGGGTGTGGAAGCTGAATTTCAACCTATTGGCTTGCCCTTCCTGCGCCCTTGATCCGGATCAACGGACTGATCTGAAAAGAAAAAGGGCCCGGGCGGCTGGCCCGGGCCCTTCGTAAAGAGGTGCTGGCGCGATCAGCGGGCGGTGTAGCCTCCGTCGATGACCAGCTCGGAGCCGGTGACGAATTTGGCCTCGTCCGACGCCAGGTAGACGCAGCCCCAGGCGATGTCGTCGGGCTCGCCCATGTGCCCGAGGGGGTGCAAGGCGCCGGTGGCCTTCTTGCCTTCCTCGAGGTCCCCGAGGCCCTCCAGGTGGTGCTCCACCATCGGCGTCCAGATGAAGCCCGGGTGGACCGAGTTCACGCGGATCTTGTCGTGCGCATAGATCAGGGCGTCGTTCTTGCTCATCAGCCGCACCGCGCCTTTCGAGGCGTGGTAGGGCGGCACGTCGCCGGCGCCGATGAGGCCGTAGATCGAACTCAGGTTGATGATCGACCCGCCGCCGGCGCGCTTCAGGTGCGGGATGGCGTGCTTGGTGCAGAAGAACACGCCCTTGACGTTGATCGCCTGCACGAAGTCCCACTCGGCCTCGGTGAGCTCGTGGGTGGGCTTGTTGATGCCGGCGACGCCGGCGTTGTTGACCAGGATGTCCAGCCGGCCGAAGTGGGCCGCCGCCTCGCTGATGCAGCGGGCGACCTCCTTCTCGTGGCTCACTTCGCAGCGCCAGTAATGGGCGCTGAAGCCGCGGTCGTGCAGCTCGCGGGCGAGCGCGCCGCCCGGCGCGTCCTGGACGTCGAACAGGGCGACGGCCGCGCCCTGCTCGGCCATGCGGATGGCCGTGGCGCGGCCGAGGCCGAGCGCGGCCCCGGTGATGATGGCGACCTTGCCCTTCAGACGGTCCATGAAGCTTCCCTGATGCTCGCGCTGATGCCTGGTTGGACGGCGAACCTAGGTCCGGGCGCGGCGCCGGCCTTGCGCTCCGTCAAATTCCCCAAACCGGGGATCGCGCTGCGGTTGACCGGAATCAAGGATTGTCGCCGGCCCGCGCGGCATCTTCCGCCACGACGCGCCGAAGAGGAGCTCCGGGCTTCCGGTCCATGCCCGCTCATCTCTCATCCGCGGAGGCGGCTCCCGCCTTCGACATCCATGGCTTGGCCAAGGTCTATCGGACCGAGGCGGGGGAGGTGCACGCCCTGCGCGGCGTCGATTTCCACATCGCTCAGGGCGAGACACTGGTGCTGATCGGGCCCTCGGGCTCGGGCAAGTCCACCTTGCTCAACATCCTCGGCGGCCTCGACCGCGCGACCTCCGGCTCGGCCCGCTTCCACGGCTTCGAGTTGACCGCCGCCACCGACGTCGAGCTCACCCGCTACCGCCGCGCCTCGGTCGGCTTCATCTTCCAGTTCTTCAACCTCGTGCCCAGCCTCACCGCGCGCGAGAACGTCGCCCTGATCACCGAGATCGCCGCCGACCCCATGTCGCCGGAAGAGGCCCTGGCGCGCGTCGGCCTGGACGATCGGATGGACCATTTCCCGGCCCAGCTTTCCGGCGGCCAGCAGCAGCGGGTGGCGGTTGCGCGGGCGATCGCGAAGCGGCCGCAGCTGCTGTTCTGCGACGAGCCCACCGGCTCCCTCGACAGCGAGAGCGGCGTGCAGGTGCTGGAGGCGATCGCCGAGGTCACCGCCGCGGTCGGGGCGACGACGATGATCGTCTCCCACAACACCTCGATCGCGGCCATGGCCGACCGCGTGGTGAAGTTCCGCGACGGCCAGATCGCCGAGACCGTGGTCAACGCGCGCAAGGTCGCGCCGCGGGAGATGAGCTGGTGAGGCCCTCGCCCCTGGACCGCAAGGTGCTGCGCGACCTTTGGCGGATGAAGCTGCAGGCCCTGGCGATCGCCCTGCTGATCGCCTGCGGCGTCTCGGTGGCGGTGATGAGCTTCTCGGCCCAGCGGGCCCTCGCCCAGGCGCAGGCCCGCTACTACGCGGAGACCCGCTTCGCCGATGTCTTCGCCCAGGCCAAGCGCGCGCCGCTCTCGCTGGCCCGCGAGCTGGCGCAGATCGACGGCGTCACGGCCGTGGACGTGCGGATCTCGGCGGCCGGCCTGATGCATGTGCCGGGACTGACCCGTCCGGCCACCGCCCGGCTGATTTCCCTGCCGACGGCCGAGGAACACGCGCTCAACCGGCTCCGGCTGACCGAGGGGCGCTTGCCCGATCCCGGCCGCACCGACGAGGTGGTGGCGCTGAAGACCTTCCTCGAGGCGGCGCACCTTAAGCTCGGCGACCGGCTGAACGCGGTGATCGGCGGGCGCGCCTACGCCTTCACCGTCGTCGGGGCCGCCCTGTCGCCGGAGTACGTCTACGTCCCGGCGCCGGAGTCCTTCATGCCCGACGACGCCCACCAGGGGGTCTTCTGGGCGCCCCGGGCGGCGGTCGAGCGGGCCGGCGGTATGACGGGCGCGTTCAACACCGTGGCCGCGACGGTCGCGCCGGGCGCCTCCACCGGCGCGGTCCTGCGCGATCTGGACCGCATCCTGGCGCCCTACGGCGGCCGCGCCGCCTACGCCCGCGCCGACCAGCCCTCCAACAATTTCCTCGAGGCGGAGCTGAAGGAGCTGTCGACCTCGGCGTCGGTTCTGCCGCCCATCTTCCTGATCATCGCCGCCAGCCTGGTGCATCTGGTCGTGACGCGCCTCGTCGAAGCGGAGCGCGAGCAGATTGGATTGCTGAAGGCCTTCGGCTACGGCGACGCGGAGGCCGCTGCGCCCTACGTCAAGCTGGCCATGGCGATCGGGCTCGTCGGCGCCCTCGCCGGCGGCCTCGCCGGCGCGGCCCTGGGCGCCTCGATCGTCGAGCAGTACCGGCGCTACTTCCGGTTTCCCGTGCTCAACGTGACCTTCCATTGGGAGGCGTTCGCCGGCGCCGCGGCGGTCGCCATCGCGGCCGCGCTGATCGGCTCCCTGCTGGCGGTCCGCAGGGCGGCGGGGCTCTCCCCTGCCGTCGCCATGCAGCCGCCGCGGCCGGCGGTCTATCGCGAGGGCCTGCTCGACCGCCTCACCAAGGGCGGCCACGTCGACCAGGCGACCCGGATGATCGTCCGCCACCTGGAGCGCTTTCCCGGCCGGGCGGCGCTCTCGACCGTGGGGCTGGCCGCCAGCCTCAGCCTGCTGGTCGGCACGCAGTTCATGTTCGACAGCCTCGATAAGGTGGTCGAGCAGGCCTACTACCGCACCCAGAGCTGGAGCGAGCAGGTGGGCTTCGAGGAGGCTAAGGCCATCGCCGGCGTCGCCGAGGTGGCGCGCCTGCCCGGCGTCCTCGCCGCCGATCCCACCCGCGTCGTCGCCGCGCGCCTGAAGGGCGGCGGGCGCGAAGAGCTCACGCGGATCATCGGGCTGCCAGCCGATCCGCGCTTCCAGCATCCGCTGGACGGGGCGGACCGGCCGGTCCCGTTCAAGGGCGACGGCATCATCCTCAGCGAAGCCCTGGCGAGCCGTCTCGGCGCCAGGCAGGGCGACAGGATCTGGGTCGAGGTGATCGACGGCCGCGGGCCCAAGAGCCTGGTCACCGTCACCGGCCTGACCCGCGACTATTCCGGCTTCGCCACCTACATGGAGCGCCGCGCCCTCAACCGTCTGATGGGCGAGGGAGACGTGGCCAACGGCGCCCAGCTGCTGGTGGCCGCCGACCAGCGGCCCGCCTTCTATCGCGCCATCGAGGCGATCCCGCAGATCGTCGGCGCCTCGTCGCGGGACGAGACGGTGGCGGCCTGGCGCCTGGCCATGGCCGAGGCGTTCCGGGTGACCATCTCCTTCTACGTGGGCTTCGCCGGGGCGATCGCGTTCGGGGTCGCCTACAACACCCTGCGCATCTCCTTCTCCGAGCGGGCGCGCGACCTCGCCACCCTGCACGTCCTTGGATTCGGGCACGGCGAGTGCGCCTACATCCTGGCGGGCGAGCTGGCGATCCTGGCGATCCTCGCCGCGCCGCTCGGCGTGCTCGGCGGCCAGGCGCTGGCGCACGGCCTCGGCGCGGCCTATTCGCGCGACGAGGTGCGGCTGCCGGCGGTGATCACCCTGCAGAGCTATGGTGTCGCCTTCTCGACCTATTTCGCCGCCGTCCTCCTCGGCGGCGTGCTGGTCACACGACGGATCTGGGGCCTCGATCTCGTGGCCGTTCTCAAGACGCGGGAGTAGGGCGTGGCCAAGACCAGATGGACGCGATGGGTGCTGGGCGGGGTCGTGGTCGCGATCGTCGCAAGCCTGCTCGGCCTCACCCTGGCGCCCCGGCCGGCCGAGGTCGTGGTGACCAAGGTCGCTCGCGGCCCGATCGCCGAGACCGTCGCCGACCAGGGCTATGCCCGGGTGCGCGAGGCCTATGTGGTCTCCGCGCCGGTGTCCGGCCGCCTCGAGCGCGTGCCCCTGAAGGTCGGGGACCGCGTGGAGGCCGGCGCGACGGCGGTCGCCCGCATCCGGCCCGCGTCCCCCGACCTCCTCGACCCGCGGGCGCGGGCGCAGGCCCAGGCGGGCGTCGCCGCCGCGCGCGCGGCCGTCGGCGCGGCCCAGGCCCAGCACGACCAGCTCGCCGCCCAGGCGCGCAAGACCGAAAACGACCTCGTCCGCGTGCGCATCCTGGCGGATAAGGGCTTCGCCTCCCGCCAGGCGCTGGACGTGGCCGAATCCACGGCGCGCGCCGACCGGGCCGCCGTGCGCGCGGCCACCGCCACCCTCAACGTGCGGCGCTCGGAACTCGCCGTCGCCCAGGCCGCCCTGCTGGGCCCGGAAGCCGCCGGCGCCCAGGTGGTGACGGTCACCTCACCGGCCTCCGGCTACGTCACCCGGGTGCTGCAGGAGAGCGAGCGGACGGTGCAGATGGGCGCGCCCCTCGTGGAGGTCAGCGACCAGCGCGGCCTCGAGACGGCCATCGAATTCCTCAGCCAGGACGCCGTGCGGATCCGCGAGGGCATGCCGGCCGAGATCTACGACTGGGGCGGGCCGGGCGTGCTGCCGGCCCTCGTCCGGCGCGTCGAGCCGCAGGCGTTCACCAAGACCTCGGCCCTCGGGGTCGAGGAACAACGGGTGCTGGTGATGTTGCAGTTCACCGGCGATGCGAAGACCTGGCGCAAGCTGGGGCCGGGCTACCGCGTCTGGGGCCGGGTCATCCTGCGGCGCGAGGCCGACGCCCTGAAGGCGCCGCTCGGGGCCCTTGTCCGCCAGGACGGCGGCTGGGCGGTCTACCGGTTCGTCGACGGCCGGGCGCGGCTGACGCCGGTCGAGGTCGGCGCCCTGACCGACCGCGAGGCCGAGATCCGCAAGGGCCTCTCGCCCGGCCAGGCGGTCATCGTCTTCCCCTCCGACAAGGTCCGCGACGGCGGTCGGGTGCGCGAACGCGGGAATTGACGTCGCTCAAGGATCGCGCCGCCCAGCTTGCCTAGGCTCGGCCGGATTCCCACGGGCAGGCGGCGACATGGCTGACGACATCCGACCCTTCGAGACGCTGGGGCTGAGCGACGTACCGCTGGTGGGCGGCAAGACGGCCTCCCTGGGAGAGCTCTACCGGCTGCTCGAGGGCGCCGAGGTCGGGGTGCCGCGCGGATTTGCGATCACCGCCAACGCCTATCGCGAGGCGCTCACCCAGGCGAACGCCTGGGAGCCGCTGCACCGCCTCCTGGACGACCTCGACGTCGACGACGTGGAGGAGCTGTCCGTCCGGGCCGCCAAGGCGCGCGACATCGTCTACCGGGCCACGGGCGGCGAGGCGCTGCGCCGGGAGATCCTCGCGGCCTTCCACGAGCTGAAGCGGATCTGCGGCGGTGCGCTCAGCGTCGCCGTGCGCTCGTCGGCGACGGCGGAGGACCTGCCGACCGCCAGCTTCGCCGGCCAGCACGAGAGCTATCTGCACATCCGCGACGACGCGGGCCTGATCGAGGCCTGCCGGCGCTGCTTCGCCTCGATCTTCACCGACCGGGCGATCGTCTACCGGGCCAACAACGGCTTCGATCACTTCAAGGTCTACCTCTCCGTGGCCGTCATGCAGATGGTCCGCTCGGACGACGCGGCGAGCGGCGTCATCTTCACCCTCGACACCGAGAGCGGCTTCCGCGACGTGGTCTTCGTCACCGGCGCCTATGGCCTGGGCGAGAGCATCGTCCAGGGCAAGGTCGATCCGGACGAGTTCTACGTCCACAAACCGACCTTCCGGCAGGGCTATCGCAAGGTCCTCAAGCGCAGCCTCGGCTCTAAGGAGACCAAGCTCGCCTGGCGCGAGGAGCGCCGTGGCGCCGCCATCCAGACGGTGAAGATCGCCAAGGCCGAGCAGGCCGAGTTCTGCCTGGCCGACGAGGAGGTGCTCAAGCTCGCCGACGTCGCGATCCGGATCGAGGACCACTACTCCAAGCGCGGCGGCCACCCGATGCCGATGGACATCGAGTGGGCCAAGGACGACGTCAGCGGCCAGCTGTTCATCGTCCAGGCGCGGCCCGAGACCGTCGCCTCCCAGCGCGGGGCGGAGATCGAGACCTATCGTCTGACCGGCAAGGGCGAGGTGCTGGTCGCCGGCAAGGCGGTGGGCGAGAGGGTCGCGGCCGGCGCCGTGCGGGTCATCCGCAACGCCAGGGACCTCGAAGCCTTCCAGACCGGCGAGGTGCTGGTCGCCTCATCCACCAGCCCCGACTGGGAGCCGGTGATGAAGCGCGCCGCCGGCATCGTCACCGACCGCGGCGGGCGCACCTGCCACGCGGCCATCGTCGCGCGCGAACTCGGCGTTCCTGCGGTGGTAGGGACGGGGGACGCCACCGAGAAGCTGGCCCGCGGCGGCCGCGTCACCGTCTCCTGCGCCGAGGGCGATCAGGGCCATGTCTATCGCGGCGACGTGCCGTTCGAGGTCGAGCGGCTCTCGGCCAGGGACCTCGTCCAGCCGCAGACCCACGTGATGCTCAACCTCGCCCATCCGGACCTCGCCTTCCGCTCGGCCCTGCTGCCGAGCGCCGGGGTCGGTCTGGCGCGCCTCGAGTTCATCATCGGCGAGCAGATCGCCATGCACCCCATGGCCGCGGCCCATCCCGACCAGGTGATCTCGCCGCGCGACCGCACCACCATCGCCAAGCTCGCGGCGGGGTACGACACGCCGCGGGAATATTTCATCGACCAGCTGACCCAGGGCGCCGGGGTGATCGCCGCCGCCTTCTATCCGCGGCCGGTGATCGTGCGCCTGTCGGACTTCAAGACCAACGAGTACGCCCGCCTGCTCGGGGGCGCGGGCTTCGAGCCGCACGAGGAGAACCCCATGCTGGGCTTCCGCGGCGCGGCCCGCTACGCCCATCCGATGTACGCTGACGGCTTCGCGCTCGAGTGCGAGGCGCTGCGCCGGGTGCGCGCCGATCTCGGCCTCACCAACCTGAAGGTCATGGTGCCCTTCTGCCGCCGGGTGGACGAGGCGGAGCGGGTGCTCGCCGCCATGGCGGCGAACGGCCTGGTCCGCGGCGAGGCCGGGCTCGAGGTCTATGTGATGTGCGAGATCCCCAACAATGTCATCCAGATCGACGCCTTCGCCAAGCTGTTCGACGGCTTCTCCATCGGCTCCAACGACCTGACCCAGCTGACGCTCGGCGTCGATCGCGACTCCGAAGTCGTCGCCTTCGATTTCGACGAACGCGACCCCGGGGTGCTGGAGATGCTCCGCCTGGCGGTCGCCGGGGCCAAGCGCAACGGCCGCCACGTGGGCATCTGCGGCGAGGCGCCGGCCACCTATCCCGAGATCGCCGCCTTCCTCACCCAGATCGGCATCGAGTCGATGAGCGTGAACCCGCAGAGCCTGCCGAAGACCCTGGCGGTGGTGCGGGAGGCCGAGGCCAAGGCGCAGGCCGCCTAGGGAGCGGGGCTCACGCCGGGCCGTAGATCTCGCAGAGGGTGTCGATCATCCGCACCGCGGCGGGATCCTTCAGCGAATAGTAGATCGTCTGTCCCTCCCGGCGGACCTCGACGATGTGCTCGGCGCGCAGCTTGGCGAGGTGCTGAGAGGTCGCCGCCTGCGCCAGCCCCGCATAGTGCGCCAGCTCGTTGACCGAGGCCTCGCCCTCGCCGAGCCGGCAGAGGATCCGCAGACGCTGCTCGCTGGCCAGCAGCTTCAGCATCCGCGAAGCCTGGGCGGCGCGGTCGTTGAGCTGCTCGAGTTGCGCCGGATCGGGCAGGGTGGCGCCGGTGTCGGTCGGAAGGGTGGCCATGGGCGCAACATAGGCGCCTTGGCCCTCGCGGTCAGGTCCCGCCATCGTCAGGCCGCGTCCCGCAGCGCCGGGGCCTGGCCGCCGGCCGGCCGGCCGTCGTCGCGCAGGACCACATAGATCGCCGGGATCACCAGCACGGTCAGCAGGGTGGAGGAGGCGAGGCCGAACAGCAGGGAGATCGCCAGCCCCTGGAAGATCGGGTCGAACAGGATCACCGCCGCCCCGATCATCGCCGCCAGGGCGGTCAGCAGGATCGGCTTGAAGCGGATCGCCCCGGCCTCCAGCAGCACGTCGCGCAGGGCTTTGCCCTCGCCCTGGCTGTGGCGGATGAAGTCCACCAGCAGGATCGAGTTGCGCACGATGATCCCCGCCAGCGCGATGAAGCCGATCATCGAGGTCGCGGTGAACGGCGCGTGGAAGAGGATGTGGCCGAGGACGATGCCCACCAGCGTCAGCGGGATGGGGGTCAGGATGACCAGCGGCAGGCGGAAGCTTTTGAACTGCGCCACCACCAGCACATAGATCCCGAGGATCGCCACCCCGAAGGCCGCGCCCATGTCGCGGAAGGTCACCCAGGTGATCTCCCACTCGCCGTCCCACAGGACGGTGGGCTTGGCCTCATCGGCCGGCTGGCCGTGCAGGCGGATGTCGGGCTTGGGAGCCTCGACCCAGGTCTTGTCCTTGATCGCCTTGTCGACCGCCAGCATGCCGTAGATCGGCGCCTCGTACTGGCCGGCGAGTTCGCCGGTGACCATCTCGGCGTCGCGGCCGTCGCGGCGGTAGATCGGATAGGAGCCGGCCTCGCGGGTCGCGCTGACCACCTCGCCCAGCTCCACCAGCCGCTGGCTGCCGTCCTTGGCTGTCACAGCCACCGGGGTCGCGGCGAGCCGCTCGGTCCAGCTGCGGTCGGACTGCGGCAGGCGCACCGAGATCTCCAGCGGCGTGCGGCCGCCGCCACGCTGGGCGTAGCCGACGGTCTGGCCGCCCATCACCGCGCCGATCGAGTCGAACACGTCGCCTTCCTTCAGGCCGAAGTATTCCAGCCGGTCGCGGTCCGGGGTGAGCCGCAGCTTGGGCCGCGGCTGGCCGTAGCTGTCGTCCACGTCGACGATGTACGGCACCTTGTGGAACAGCTTTTCCACCTCGGCGGCCACGGTGCGGCGCACTTCCGGCGTCGGGCCGTAGACCTCGGCGATCATGGTCGCGAGCACCGGCGGTCCCGGCGGCGCCTCGACCACCTTCAGGGAGGCGCCGGGCGGCAGGGGCAGCTTGGCGAGGCGCTGGCGCAGGTCGAGGGCCACCGCATGGCTGGCGCGCTTGCGCTCGCCCTTAGGCTTCAGGCTCACCGCCAGGTCGCCCATCTCGGGCTTCGAGCGCAGGAAGTAGTGGCGCACCAGGCCGTTGAAGTTGAAGGGCGAGGCGGTGCCGGCATAGCTCTCCAGCGAGACCACCTCGGGCAGGGTCTTGGCGACCTCGGCCGCGGCCGCGAGGGTCCGCTGGGTGGTCTCCAGGCTCGTCCCTTCGGGCAGGTCGGCGACCACCTGCAGCTCCGACTTGTTGTCGAACGGCAGCAGCTTCACCGTCACCGTCTTGGTGGCGAACATGGCGCAGGCGATGAGGGTCGCCGCCCCGACGCTGAGCAGGAAGATCCAGGCCGAGCGGCGGGTGGCGATCACCCGGCCGGCGATGCGCCGGTAGAGGCGTCCCAGGGGACCCTCGCCATGTTCGTGGCCGCCCAGCGTCTGGCGGGCGAAGCGCACCATCAGCCAGGGCGCGATCACCACCGCCACGAAGAAGGAGAAGACCATCGCCGCCGAGGCGTTGACCGGGATCGGCGCCATGTAGGGGCCCATCAGGCCCGAGACGAACAGCATCGGCAGCAGGGCCGCGACCACGGTCAGGGTGGCTACGACGGTCGGGTTGCCCACCTCGGCCACGGCGTCGATCGCCGCCTCGCGCCGTGAGCGGCCGTCGGCCATGGCCCAGTGGCGCGAGATGTTCTCGATCATCACGATGGCGTCGTCCACGAGGATGCCGATCGAGAAGATCAGGGCGAACAGGCTGACGCGGTTGATCGTGTAGCCAAGCATCTTCGAGGCGAAGAGGGTCAGCAGGATGGTGGTCGGGATCACCACGGCCGTCACCGCCGCCTCGCGCCAGCCGATGGCGAAGCCGATCAGAATGACGATGGAGACCGTGGCGAGCCCCAGGTGCATCAGCAGCTCGTTGGCCTTCTCGTTGGCCGTCTCGCCGTAGTTGCGGGTGATGTTGACCTCCAGGCTGTCGGGGATCAGCGAGCCCTTCAGCTGCTCGACGCGCTGCAGGATCGACTTGGAGACCACCACGGCATTGGCCCCGGCGCGCTTGGCGATCGCCAGGCTGACGGCCGGCGTCTGGCTCCAGGCGGCGTTGGCGCCTTCGCCTTCGCGGGCGTAGCGCCAGACCTGCGCCTGGTCCTGGCGCGGCGCCTGGACGATGTTGGCGACGTCGCGCAGATAGACCGGCTCGCCGTTCACCGAGGTGACCGTGATCAGGCCCACATCGGCGGGCGAGGTCATGGAGCGCCCGGCGGCGACGTCGACCGCCTGGCCGGCGTCGCGCAGCGTGCCGGCGGGGAAGCTGCGGTCGGCCTGGCGTACGGCCTCGATCACCGCCGACAGCGGCACGCCGCGCAGCGACAGGCGGGCAGGATCGGGCTCGACGCGGATCTCGTCCGGACGGCCGCCGACGATGAAGGTCAGGCCCACCTCGTCGACCTTGGCCACTTCGGTGCGCAGCTTGCTGGCGATGTCATAGAGCGCCTGGTCGCTCCAGTGTCCGGCCGCGCCGGGCTTGGGCGAAAGGGTCAGGACGACCACCGGCACGTCGTTGATGCCGCGCACCACGACCTGGGCCGGTGGGATGCCAACAGGGATGCGGTCTATGTTGTTCTGGATCTTCTCGTTCACCCGGATCGCCGCGGAATCGGCGTCCTGGCCGACCTTGAAGCGGGCGGTGACCATCACCTGGTCGTCGCTCGCCTGGGTGTAGACGTGGTCGACCCCGTCGATGCTCTTGACGATGGTCTCCAGGGGCTTGGCCACCAGCTCGGCGCCGTCCTGGGCCTTCAGGCCCGGCGCGCTGACCATGATGTCGACCATGGGCACGCTGATCTGCGGCTCCTCCTCGCGCGCGATGGTCACCGTGGCCAGCAGGCCGACGAGGATCGCCGCCAGCAGGAACAGCGGCGTCAGGGGCGAGGCGATGGTCGCTTTGGCGAGCCGGCCTGAGAGACCCAGATTCATGGCTCAGCCCTTGGGTGCGAGGATCACGTCGCCGCCGCCGACGCCCGACAGCACCTCGACGCGGCCGGCGTCGGGGCCGGGGGCGAGCTGGACGGCCACGTCCGAGGCGTGGCCCTGGCGGTCGAGCACCCGCACGTAGTCGATGCCGTAGCGGTTGGCGACGAAGCGGCTCGGGATGACGATGGCGGACCGCTCGCCGACCTTGACCATGACCCGCACGCTCTGGCCGACGCGGTCGGCGGCGAGGCCGGGGACTGCGATGTCTGCGGTGACGCGGCCGGCGGTGATCGCCGGATAGACCTGGACGATGACCCCTTCGGCCGTGGGGCCGGGCAGGTCGCGGCCGTCAAGCCGGACCCTGTCGCCCACGTGCAGGGTTCTGGCCTGGGCCTCGGGGGCTTCCAGGCGCAGCAGCGGCTCGCCGGCGGTGACGGTGACCACCGTCTGGCCGGGGCTGACCACCGCGCCGGCCGGCACGTCGGCCTTCAGCACCCGCCCGGAGGCGGGGGCCAGGATCGCGCCCTGGGCGTTGAGCTCGGCGCTCGCCGCGGCCTGGGCGCGGGCCGCCTCGAAGGATCCCAGCGCGGCCTTGTTGGAGGCCTCGGCCTGGTCGAGCCGGGCCTTCGCATAGATGCCCTTCTCGTAGAGCGTCTTGACGCGCGCGTAGTCGGCCTGGGCGCGTACCGCCTCCGCCTGGGCGGCGGCCGCCTGGGCGGCGTAGCCGCGGCTTTCCAGGTTGAGACGCTGGTCGGCCACGAGCGCCAGCACCTGGCCCTCGCGCACCTGATCGCCCTCGCGGACGTTCAGCCGCATCAGGGTGCCGCCGATGCGCGCGCGGGCCTCGCCCATGCGGCGGGTGGTGACCACCGCCGCCACCGGCTTCCAGTCGGGGATGACGGCCGGCTGCAGCGTCAGGCGCTCGCCGGTGGCCGCCGCGGCGACGACGGGCGGCGCCTCGGTCTTGCCGCCGCAGGCGGAGAGGGCAAGGCCGAGGCCGAGGGCGATCCCCGCCCCGATGATGGGCTGAAGGCGCATGGCGGCCGGTCCTGGATCAGCCGGCGTCGCGCACGGCGCCGCTGGTCGGGTCGAACACTGTGGTCGGCAGGCCCGCGGCCCGCCAGGCCATGATGCCGCCGCCCAGGTGACTGTCGACGTCGACGCCGGCCCGGCGGCACATTTCGATGGCGTTGGCCGATCGCTTGCCCGAGCCGCACTGGAGCACGACCTTCTTGGCCGCGTCGGGCAGGGGGAGGGCCTTGGGATCGAAGGTGCTGAGCGGGAAGTTCAGCGCCCCGTGGATGCGGCCCGCGGCGAACTCGGCCGGCTCGCGGACGTCGATCAGCACGATCTCGCCCTTCTTGAGCAGGGCGTCGACCTCGTGGGGCGTGAGGTCCTTGGTCTTGGTTTTTCCGAACATGGGCAGGGTTCCTGGAAAGGCTCGGCGCGACCCGGTTGCCATAACATGCATGAATGCGCATATATGAATAGAGGCGGCCGGTTCAAGCCTGTTCCGAATAGGCCCGGGGCCAGAAGACCGCTTTGACGCACCTCAAGGAGGACGCACGCGCGCCGTGCATCATGAAGCTATGACTACGCCTCACATCGTCGTGCTCGGCGCCGGTCTCGGCGGCTCCATCGCCGCCTTCGAGATCAAGGACGCCGTCGGCCAGAACGCCAGGGTCACCGTGGTGAGCCAGGGCGACACCTTCCACTTCACCCCCTCGAACCCCTGGGTGGCCGTGCGCTGGCGAAAGCGCTCGGCGATCGAGATCGACCTGCCGCCGGTGATGGCCAGGAAGGGCGTCGACTTCACCGGCGTGGGCGCCAGGCGCGTTCATCCGGCCGAGAACCGGATCGAGCTCAACGACGGCCAGAGCCTCGCCTACGACTACCTCGTGATCGCCACCGGCCCGGACCTCGCCTTCGACGAGATTCCCGGTCTCGGCCCGGCGGGCGAGACCCAGTCCATCTGTCACGTGGCGCACGCGGAGAAAACCGCCGAGGCCTTCGAGGCGCTGGTGAAGACTCCCGGCCCGATCGTGGTCGGCGCGGTGCAGGGGGCGTCCTGCTTCGGCCCGGCCTACGAGTTCGCCATGATCCTCGACACCGAGCTGCGCCGCCGCAAGGTGCGCGACCGGGTGCCGATGACCTTCGTCACCTCGGAACCCTACATCGGCCACCTCGGCCTCGACGGCGTCGGCGACACCAAGTCCATGCTCGAGAGCGAGTTCCGCGACCGCTATGTGAAGTGGATCACCAACGCCCGCGTGGTGAAGGCCGAGAACGGCGTCATGACCGTCGAAGAGGTGGCCGAGGACGGCTCGGTCAAGCAGACCCACGAGCTGCCCTTTGCCTTCTCGATGATGCTGCCCGCCTTCCGTGGCGTCGAGGCGCTGCGCGGGATCGAGGGCCTGACCAACCCGCGGGGCTTCGTCGTCGTCGACAAGAACCAGCGCAATCCGACCTATCCCAACATCTTCGGCCTTGGCGTCTGCGTCGCCATCCCGCCGGTCGGCAAGACGCCGGTGCCGGTGGGCGTGCCCAAGACCGGCTTCATGATCGAGAGCATGGTCACCGCCATCGCCGAGAACCTGAAGGCGCTGATGGAGGGCAAGCCGGCGACCGCCGAGGCCACCTGGAACGCCATCTGCCTGGCCGACTTCGGCGACGGCGGCGTGGCCTTCGTCGCCCAGCCGCAGATCCCGCCGCGCAACGTCAACTGGTCGGCCGAGGGCGGCTGGGTCCACCTCGCCAAGGTCGGCTTCGAGAAATACTTCCTCAGCAAGGTCCGCCGCGGCGAGAGCGCCCCGTTCTACGAACGCCTGGCGCTCGACATCCTCGGCCAGAAGAAGCTCAAGGGCTCTCGGAAGGAACCCGCATGACCATCGATCGCGCCGTCTTCGTCTTCGCCGGTTTCGTCGTCCTGACGGGCCTCTTGCTCGCCCACTATGTGAGCCCCTGGTGGCTGCTGCTGCCGGCGTTCGCGGGCCTCAACATGATCCAGGCCGCGTTCACCGGCATCTGCCCGGCGGCCATGGTGTTCAAGAAGCTGGGCCTGAGGCCGGGCGCCGCCTTCAACTGAACGGTGGCCTCGACCATCGCCGTCTTCGCGGCTAAGCCTCCGGTCCAGCCGGCGGCCGCGGGGACATGGCGGAACTGGTAGACGCAAGCGACTTAAAAGCGCTTCAGGCTCCTATTTTGCGTTTTAAATCAGTCACCTAGTCGAGCCCGGACGCTTACACATGTCTTACACACCTGCTCCATCGCAGCAGCTTGGGACATTTCGGCCGAAAGCCACCTCATCCTCGACGGCAAGGCGCGCCTCTATCGCCGCCAGGGCAGCCGCCACTGGCAATGCGCCGTCTTCCTCGACGGCCGCAACCATCGGGCCTCCACGCGCCAGGATCGCCTGGCGCTCGCCATCGAGGTCGGGCGCGAATGGGCGCTCGACCGCATCGCCGAGGATCGGCTCCGCAGGCGCGGCTTCGATCTCACGCCTAGCAATGCCGCTCCCGCGCGCGGCCGCCCGGCTGGCGCGCCATCCCAGGACAAGCGCTCCGATCCGGCCTCGCTTGAGAAGACGTTCCGGCAGGCTGGCGAAGCCTTCCTGGCCGAATACGAGGCGATCACCCAGGGCGAGCGGAACGCGAGCTACGTCGCCTCCAAGTCCCGCCACCTCCGGCTCCGCCTGCTGCCGTTTTTCGGCGATCGCCCGCTATCGGAGGTCACGGCGGGGCTGATCCAGGACTACCGTGTGCACCGCCTCGCGGGGCCGAAGCGTCCGGCGGGGAACACGCTCCACCAGGAGCTGGTCACCCTGCGCCAGGTGCTCAAGACGGCCAACCGCAAGGGCTGGCTGCCGTCGCTGCCGGACATGTCCGCGCCCTACAAGACGAACGGCAAGGTCTCGCACCGGGCCTGGTTCTCGCCCGAGGAATATCAGCGCCTGTACGAGGCGACCCGCGAACGGGCGCGCCATCCGAGGAACGAGCGGTGGCGTGGCGAGTGCGAGCAGTTCCACGACTACGTGGTCTTCATGATCAACACTGGCCTGCGCCCGGACGAGGCCTCCAGGCTCGAATATCGGGATGTGAAGGTGGTGATCGACGACGCCACAGGGGAGCGGATCCTGGAGATCGACGTGCGCGGCAAGCGCGGCGTCGGCTACTGCAAGAGCACGCCCGACGCCGTCGCGCCCTTTCTGCGCCTTCACAAGCGCAACGCCCCGAAGCCGACTGACATCATCTTCGGCTCCGTGCAGCGAGAGCTCCTGAACGCGATCCTCTCGGAGCTCGGCCTGAAGAAGGACCGCGAGGGCAACCCCCGCACCGCCTACAGCCTCCGTCACACCTACATCTGCATGCGCCTGATGGAGGGCGCCGACATCTACCAGGTCGCCAAGAACTGCCGCACGAGCGTGGACATGATCGAGAAGTTCTACGCCTCTCACATTAAGACGAGGCTCGACGCCTCGGCCATCAACGTCCGCAGGACGCCCAACCCGCGGAACGCACGTTCCGCGCCAGAGGCGCAGGCGAACGCCTGAGCGCCGACCAGGCGAAGGCCTAAGATCTCGCAGCACGGGCGAGGCCCTCAGCCCTTCTGGTGCCCTTTCTTGCGCAGCTGGGGTTTCGCCGCCCCGGACAGCAATGGCCAGTGGTTTGTGCCCCAAGGGCAGGTGCTGGCTCCCGAAGGGATACTACGCGCCGAGTTGGCTCAAGCGCTCCGCAGCGACTTGGATCTGAGCGCGAACCTGTTCGGACCCGCTGGTCGCAGCGAAGTCGTCGGGCAGAGCCGCG
This sequence comes from Phenylobacterium soli, assembly GCF_003254475.1. Lineage (NCBI taxonomy): Bacteria > Pseudomonadati > Pseudomonadota > Alphaproteobacteria > Caulobacterales > Caulobacteraceae > Phenylobacterium > Phenylobacterium soli. The sequence continues at coordinate 3,249,209 of NZ_QFYQ01000001.1, read as the reverse complement.
AGCGACGCCGCCACCCTATGCAGCCAAATCTGCATCGCAGTCCGCTCCGCTGGTTGCAGGTCGGTGCCCCGCGACCGGACAAACGGCTCCACCCCGTCGAGCACGCGAACTGCGTATGCGCGGTGGCTATCTTTTGAGAGCATCCCGTCTATTCGTTCTATGCCCTCGAGGATGCGCTCGATGCTCGACACGGGTGATCCTTTCGGCTCGTCCATCGCCCGCATAATCGAGATGCGAAACGCTTGCGTATCAATCTGAAAGGTCTGGAAACCGGGCAGCGCTTGCGCCGTCCGATAAGCATGGTCGATGAACTCGCCGGCCGCATCGAGCTTTGGAATGTCTGCCATAGCGATTGCGTACTGCAGCCAGAAGAGCGGTTCCCTGTTGACCCGCTGGTCATGCCGCAGGCGCTCATAGACGCTTAGGATCGGGTGATCCGGGCCAGGCCGTCCGTCCAAGGTTCTCCGCAAGCTGGAGTAGGCCATCATATTGGACATGAGGAGCCTATAGGGTCGCTCGTTCCTGCGTTCAGCGGCCGCAAGCGTGATCTCGACCACGAGGTCGGCGATCTCCTTCGGGTCCATGAAGGCGTTGATTACGAAGTTGGAGAACACCGCCGAACGCGCACGGAAACGGTCCGCGGACAGCTCAAAGATCTCATTTGCGAGATCGTGCTGAAGGCGAAGTGCGGCAAACGGGTCTGTCCCGATCACCGATCGCACGAAGCCGGCGCCCACAGATGTCTGGTGGGACGCGATCAGAAGGGTCATCCCCACCACCCGCCGGGTTGCTCTAACCTCGAACAGTGGCCGCAGCGCCAGCTCGATGCGTTCTCGAATGGTCTGACTGTTCAGTAGCTCCAGCAGGAGGTCCCTAAGGTCGATGCCGCGTCCGGCAACCGGACGAGGCAGACCGGCATTTTGGCAAAGATTTCCAAAGGCTTCGATTTCAGAACTGGAGAGTGTGTTCAGGCTGATGCGGTCAAACGGCTTGGGTAGTAGCTGGGCGAGCTCGTGATACCGGACCTCGAATGTGCCGGTCCGGATCTCGACCACGAACCTCCCATCGGGAAGCGCGGCCTTAAGCCCATCAATGGCGTCCTGAGCCGCCGCATACTGCTCGATGAAGAGGACAAGCCGCTTGGCCTCGCGCAGTGCCGCGAGTTCCTTGGCGACGTCCGGATGGCCAGGCCTAAAGCTGAGGCAAGTCCATCCACGCCGCTCCAATTCGAATGCCAGAAGATGGAGGAAGACGGTCTTGCCGTTGCCGAGACGGCCATCGATTACAACTGAGGCGTTGCGCTCGACCAAATCGGCCGCCTCGCGCACCTTTGTGCTGCGTGAGATGGCGTAGCTCTCGCCCGGCTGCGTCTGGGCTAATCGCCCGACATTCAGATCGCCATAGACGAGCAGGTCGTAGACCTCTGGCGCTGTAGCGCGGCCGCTCGCGCGCCGGTCCCGCAACGGGCTGAGCGGTCTGAAAGCGTGCAGCATGGTCAGACTCGGAGCTTCGGCTCGGGGCGCGGTCTTTAGGACGTCCGCGAAGCCATTGGTCCCGATGAAGGCAACCCGCCCGTATCTGGCCGTACGCCGCCGAAAGACTTCGTCAGGCGTCGGTCCCTGAATGAAGACGGTCCTGGTCGCGACCTCGGGGTCTTCTAAAAGTAAAGCGGCGATGTGATAGTCCGCAAGGCTGTAACCTATGATGTACAAAGCGCTTGCAAAAGCAATGTCGCGCTGGAATTGATCGTACCAAGGCGATTTAACAACATATTGGTTGACGTAGGATGCTTCACCTAAAACCAAGCTTTCGGTCACATTTTCAGCCGTGACCTTGCGGATGCTTCCATGAAGGTGAATCACTGCCCCTGGTGACAACCTTCCCGGCAGCGCTTCCGAGACGTCGAATGAATTCGGACTCGCCTTCCTGTTGAGACGATGAAGCTCGACCAAGTCGTCGTAGTTGGTGGTGTAGATGCGGCGCCAGGGCTCGTCGAGGATTGCCTCCTGTGATCCGTCCAGGCCTCTCATGCGAAATGTGCGGTATAGTTCCTCGGCCAGTTTCCCGGCGTCGTTTTCCGCGAATTCCTCGGTCAGGACCTGTAGGTCATAGGGTGTGTCGACCGGGAGCTTCAAACGCCGGAGAAAATGCCGACGAAGCTCAGCTCCATTTGGGGGATTTTCCCCGTCGAGGTTGCTGGCGCCCAGGCTGAAGCCCGAGCCGAGAAAGAGAACCGAGGATTCGGGGTCTATCGCCTCAAAACCTTCGAAATTTTTCGTCACGATTGCCCCCGCTCAACGCGCCCCCAAACAAGCATAGCAGCTTCGCCGGGGCGCCCGCAGATCCTTGATTGGACCCGCCCGGAACTGCCCTGATCCCTACTTTCGCTGGTGATGCGAGACCTCAGTGCGGAGCACGAGGATGACCAGATATCTGTAAACCGTCCGAGCTGCGGGGCGGGGGCGCCTCAGTTCGGATGAGATCGCCTAGAGATCTGCTGCCACCGACGGGACTACAGCCGTCAGCCGTGCGACTGGAGGCCTTATTTGACATGTGAGGACCCGCGAGCTCGCAATAACTTCTGAACTCAAGGCGCGTCAGCATCCCAGAAAATTGCTGTTTGGGGGGGGGTGGGTTTGCGTGAGGATGAATTTCGCCGCTTCCTAGCTGGCCGGCTGGGTGCTCGCACAATCGATAGCTACGTGTCCAATTGCAGGCGCGTGCGCAAGACGGCTGCTGTCGATCTCGACGAGTGTGATCTCAGCGAGGTCGGCCTGTCGAATCTCCGCCGAAAGCTAGAACGAGAGGGCGTCACGTCGCAGAGCGCGAGTGACTGCATCTCGGCCCTCAAGGCCTATGCCGATTTTCGCGGTAAACGCCATTCAGCTGCAGCGGGGCGGACGATGCAGGTAACTCCGGAACAGCGCCAGGCGTGGGCGGACAATACAGCTGTGCGGCCGTTCAACCGCTGGCTCGACGAACAGGTTCGCGACGACAACGGCAAATTCAGTCTGGAACGCCTCTACGCCGTGGCGGAGCGGTACGGCATCTACAAGCGCGCTGAATATGCGCAGCTCAATGCCGGGCAGCAGCGCATGAACATTGGCAACATACTACGACGTCTTGTTCCGCTGTCGGCATACGAAGAGCGCGCGCCAGCGAACAGCGTCCTTCCCGAGGCCGGGCGTTCGGTTTCGCCAGCGACCCTTCATGCCGATGAGTCTGCGGCGTTGAAGGCCGCCTCGGTGCCTGCGCTCATCAGAGAGGCAGGCGTGCGTGACCTCCTCGTCCTCTATAGCCAGATCATGGATGAACTTCGCGTGCGCAAAGTCGTAAGGACCAGCAACTCGCCGGTTGGCGACTACGGCGAGTTGCTCTTCGCGAAGGCCTTCGGTTGGCAGCTTGAAAGCAACTCAGCGGCGGGGCACGACGCTACAGATGGGCGGGGGACCCGGTATCAAATCAAGGCCCGACGCCTCAGTGCACCCAGCGGATCTCGCCAACTCAGCGCGATCCGCCGGTTGAATGACAAGACGTTCGACTATTTAGCCGCGGTTCTGTTCGACGCTAATTTCAAGGTGTCGCGGGCGGTCATCATCCCACACTCGGTTGTAGCGAGCCGGGCTCGGCGGAGGGAACATACCAATAGTTGGCTGTTTATGCTCGAAGATCGGGTGTGGCTGGTGCCCGGGGCACGCGACGTGACTGCGGAGCTAGCGGTTGCGGCGGCGGCCTTTTAGGGAGAGCCGATGCCCGAGCGCCCGCGGACGCAGGACTGTCACCACATGCATTGAGCTCCGATCCATCATTGGCATGCGAGCGCCTCCTATGGCATTCCGGCAAGCGTGCGGGCGTGGCGAAACTGGTAGACGCAACGGACTTGAACTGAAGCTCTGAGTGCGCCGGGGGAAATCCCGGACGTAGAACCGCTCAAATTCGGGGAACCCTGTCACATGGCGATCCCGAGCCAAGCCCTGGCGGCGCAGCCGTAGGGAAGGTGTAGAGACTAGACGGGCGGCGCCTAAGCCTCGGCCTCAGGCCGGGGTATGGCGAAGGGATAGTCCAGACCACGAACGCCCCCTGCGGGGGTGGCGGCGAAAGCCGAAGTGGTACGAAAATCCGTAGGGCCGAGAGGCTCGTGCCGGTTCGATCCCGGCCGCCCGCACCAGATTGCAGGAGGTGATGATGACCGCGCGTCGAGTCACTACCGCCGGGCCGTCGCGTCCCGGCTTCTACAGGGGCGTGCGCCTGCAGAAGCCGGTGAACCCGCCTACACGACCGCTGGCGGAGCTCGAGGCCGTCGTGCGCGAGGCGATCCGAAAGAACGCTGAGGCGCTTCGAACCAAGGATCGCTGAGCGCCCGCGGAAGGCTCGACCGTTCGTGCTGAGAAAGCCCATAATGGCGACGCGCTTTGTGGAGACGGTATCGATGGCGAGCTCCAAATCCCGCGGAGGGATCCTCGGAACGGTCGTTCGCACCGCGGAGGGCCTCCGCAACGCCGGCGCCGTGAGCGACGCTTCCGCCGATCGCGTCGTTCAGGCGGCTAAAGGCTCGGTGCAGCCGAAGGCCGCTCGGAAGCCTTCGAAGTCGTGAGGGCTTAGGGCTCCGCCCTCGGCGCGCTTCGGAGCGGCTTCCGCCCAGCTTCGGTCCCCTTCGCCGGGCATCACGGGGCAGAGCCTCAGGGGCCCTGCAGCCGGTTCCCCGCGAAGCCGCCCCTCCGTTTGCACACCCGGTCTCGCCGACGGGCAGGGTTGCAGGCGGGGTGCGCCAGCAACCCGCCCGAACAAATATGAGCGGCTTCATTTGCAGGATGCGGCGCTAGGCTGCGCGGATCTCTCCCTTGTCTCTGAAGAGCGGGCGCAACCGATCACGTTGCTTGGCTGCTGCCCCGATCGCGGGCAAGACTTGTCTCGGAGCGAGGGACGATAATTGAAGCGCATCTATTCCAACGGTGCATCCCGCGACTACGTCATCAAGCCGTTCGAGCGCCTCATTGCCAGGGCCTCACGGCTGCACCTGGCGGCACCCTATTTCACTGCTGCCGATACCGTCATCGCGGCTGTCGCTGCCGGAAAGTCAGTGCAGCTGCTTGTCGGCCTCAACAGCGCCACGAGCCCTTCTGCACTGGCCCAGGTCCTGCGCGCGCCGAATATCAGCATCCGCTATCTGACCCACCGCTTTCACGCCAAGATTTACCTGTTCGACGACGCAGCAATCCTCGGATCTGCGAATCTGACGGACGGTGGCCTAAGATCCAATCGCGAGGCGATCATCTGCCTGGACCAGCCCGAGGATCGCGAGGCCATCGAAGAGGTCCGAGCTCTGTTCCTCGATCTCTGGAACGATGCCAAAGTGCTCACGCCCTCCGACCTCCAGACCTTCAAGTCGGCTTGGGAGGCGACGCGACAGAAGGGCCGCAGCCCCGACGAGCTCATTGAAGAGGCGGTCGGTCGTGCCGAGCCCCGCAACGTCTCCCTCGCCAGTCAGACGAAGAGCCGCGAACGCCTGTTCCTCGATGATCTGCAGCGACAGGTCTACGAACAGTACCGGCCCGCTTTCTCTGAGGTTAGCGACCTTCTGGCCGGAAGAGGCTTCCGGCGTCCCGATCTCGCGGTCATCGGGCTGGCCAACGAGACCAACCGGTTCCTCAATTGGGTGCGGCGAACCTACGTTATCGGTGACGAAGCCTGGCGTTCAGCACCCCTGCGGCCGCCGCAGGAGCGTCAGAAGCTGATTGCAGAGCTTGGGGCCGAGTGGGCGGTCACAAGCAACAGCAAGGTGCCCGAAACGTATATCGACTGGCTAGCGACGATCGGACGAATCTTCGGGACGCGCGAGGGAATCGACGCTGCGTCGAAGGAAGACCTCACCGAGGGCTTGATGTCTCTTCATGCATTCACCGAGCAGTTGCGGTTCGTCAAAGGCGGTCTAGCCGCTCTGCCAACAGCGTTCTGGGCAGCCAACGATGAGGACGTCGAAAAGGTGCGCCGGACCCTTGCCTACCTGTTGCACGGACCGGGAGATTTCGTGCCTCGCCTGCACGATGTTCTGTACGACCCGCGGATGAAGCTGGGCCTCTTCGGGTTCTTCTGCGCTCTGGAGCTCTACGGAACGGTCAGGCCTGACGACTGTCCTCCGATGAACGGACGCATGGCCAAGGCGCTCCGGTTTCTGGGCTTCGACGTCAGAGCCGCCTGACCGCCGCCACTGCGGTAGGACGATGCCGGGTGGGCGGGGCTAGCTCCTGCCTCGGACCGGCACCCATGCGGCCTCCGATGGCTTGATCTCGGCCGAGGGGGCAGGGCCGAACGGCCCCGTCCACGCCCGCAACGGCGGCCGGCGACTTCTTTCCCCTGGCGGCTGCGCCGCCATTCCTCGCGGACCAAACAAGTCGCCGTCCGCCGTCCTCCGCTGCGCTGCGGGGCTGACGCCTGCGGGCGCGGCCGCCCCTCGGCTCCGGATCGCCATCGAGGCCGCGATGGGCGCGGCCGAAGGACGACAGGAGACTTCCCCATGGCCACCATCGGCACCTTCCACAAGCAGGCCGACGGCTCCTACAGCGGCGCGATCAAGACCCTCAGCCTCAACGTCAAGTCCGCCCAGTTCCGGGCTTCCGACAAGGACAACGACAAGGCGCCCGACTTCCGCATCTTCGCCGGCCAGACCGAGTTCGGCGCGGCCTGGAAGAAGACCTCCCGCGACAACCGCGACTACCTCTCGGTCAAGCTGGACGATCCGAGCTTCCCCGCCCCGATCTACGCCAGCCTGGTCGACGCCGACGACGGCTACAGCCTGATCTGGTCCCGCAGCCGCCCCGCCGACTAGCCGCCGCGAGCGCCCCGCCCGCGCGGGGCGCAGCTCCCCCGACAATCTTCCAATCAGTGGAGGCCGCCATGTCGCGCCCCAACGAAACCTCACGCCCCGATCTCTACGCCCGCGTCACCGACGCCATCGTCGCCGAGCTGGAACGCGGAGTCCGTCCCTGGACCCAGCCCTGGTCCGCCGAGCACCTGGCCGGCCGCATCAGCCGCCCGCTCCGGTCCAGCGGCGAGGCTTACAGCGGGATCAACATCATCCTGCTCTGGGCCGAGGCCTCCACGCGAGGCTACACCGCCCCGATCTGGATGACCTTCCGCCAGGCCCTCACGCTGGGCGCCCACGTCCGCAAAGGCGAGCGCGGCGCGCCGGTCGTCTACGCCAACCGCATCAAGCGGACCGACACCGGCGACGACGGCCACGACGTCGAGCGCGAGATCCCGTTCCTGAAGGCCTACACCGTCTTCAACGTCGAACAGATCGACGGCCTGCCGCCGCACTTCTACGCCGTCGCCGAGCCCCAGCTCGATCCACAGGCGCGCATCGCCCACGCCGACGACTTCTTCGCAGCTCTGGGCGCCGACATCCGCCACGGCGGCAACAGCGCCTATTACGCCGCTGGTCCCGATTACGTGCAGGTCCCTCCCTTCGAGACCTTCGTCGATCCGGAGGCCTACTACGCGACCCTGGCGCACGAGTGCACCCACTGGACCAAGCATCCGACGCGCCTCGATCGAGACTTCGGCCGCAAGCGCTGGGGCGATGAAGGCTATGCCCGCGAGGAGCTCGTCGCGGAGCTTGGGGCGGCATTCCTCTGCGCCGACCTCGGCCTGGAGCTCACGCCCCGCGAGGACCATGCCGCCTACATCGAGAGCTGGCTTGAGGTGCTGAAGTCCGATCGGCGGTTCATCTTCTCCGCCGCAGCCCACGCTCAGCGCGCCGCCGATTTCCTCCACGGCCGCCAACCGGTCCAGCAGGAGCACGCCGCCTGAGCGACTGGAGCGCCGCCGCGACGCGGCGGCGCTCCGCTACTTTGCCGAATCCATCTTGCCCTGCGCAGCCAGGGCGCGATTATTTATGTGGCTCGAGGGGGCGCGACCGAGAGGAGACGCGCCATGGTGGTCGCTGACCACCACACGCTCATGGACGGCCGGCTGCACGTCTACCGCCGGCCCAACAGCCGTTTCTGGCAGTGCTCGACGTACCTCGGCGGCCGGAACCTCCGGCAATCGACGCGCCAGGACAATCTAGCGGTCGCGACCGAATTCGCCCGCGACTGGTATCTCGACGTGCACGCCGAGCATCGCGTCCGCCGCCGAGGAGGGGAGATCGTCGACCCCGGCCAGCTCAATGGCGAACCCCGGTCGTTCCAGCCGCGGCTGCGCGCGCGCGCCGGTCAAAGATTCAAGGACGCCGCCGAAGGCTTTCTCGCGGAGTACAGGACGCTGACCATCGGCGAGCGGAACCAGAGCTACGTCGAGACCAAGGCCAGGCATGTTCGGCGGGTCCTGCTGCCGTTCTTCGGCGACACGCCGGTCGGGAGGATCACGGCCGGCCGGATCCAGGAGTTCCGCGTCAGCCGCCTTACGCCGCCGGAGGGCGTCGAGCTCGCGGCGTTCCGCAAGCCGGCCCGCAGCACGCTGCACCAGGAGTTCGTCACGCTGCGCCAGATCCTGAAGTGGGCGAACCGGAACGGCTGGATCTCGGCGCTTCCCGACATGAGCGCGCCCTACAAGCAGTCGGGCAAGGTCTCGCACCGGGCCTGGTTCTCGCCCGAGGAGTACCGGCAGCTCTACGAAGCCACCCGCGAGCGGGCCCGATCGCCCAGGAACGAGCGATGGCGCCCCGAGTGCGAGCGGCTGCACGACTACGTCCTGTTCATGGCCAACACGGGCCTGCGCCCGGACGAGGCCTCACGCCTGCAGTTCCGAGACGTGTCCATCGTGGCCGACGAGCGGACCGGCGAACGAATCCTGGAAATCGAGGTCCGGGGCAAACGCGGCGTCGGCTACTGCAAGAGCATGCCCGGCGCTGTGGTCCCCTTCGAGCGCCTGAAGAAGAGGGGCGCGTCGGCCGCCACCGACCTGATCTTCGGCAAGGTGCAGCGAGAGCTGTTCAACACCGTGCTTGGGGAACTCGGCCTCAAGCGCGACCGGGAGGGCACCGTCCGCACCGCCTACAGCCTTCGCCACACCTACATCTGCCTGCGCCTGATGGAGGGGGCGGACATCTATCAGATCGCGAAGAACTGCCGCACGAGCGTGGAGATGATCGAGAAGTTCTACGCCTCACACATCAAGAACACGCTCGACACCAGCGCCATCAATGTCCGGAAGATCCCAGCGCCGAAGGCACGGCGGCGTGGTTCGAAAGAGGCCGGCTCTCCCGCTACGGCCGCGTGAAAAGCCCCGTGAACTCCGGATCCTCGAAGTAGCGCACCTTGCGCGCCACGATCGGCGGCTCACCTGGCCGGAGAAGGATCTCCAGCGAGCGGTCGAGCCGCATGACCTCGTCGGGCGTGAGAAGCTCGCGGCGGACCAAGTGCTGCGTCGTGGATGTGCCGTGGGTGGCGAGGAGCTGGTTCGGGGCGCGGGACGAACTCGTGCCCGCGGTCTCATAGGCGACCGTCGCGGCGCCGATCCACCTGGAGAGCCAGGTCGCTGTCTCGATGTCCGCGACGTTGAAGATCTGCACCAGGCCGGCGTTCGACAAGAACGTGCCGGCGCGCTGTTCACCGTAGACGCTCCAGAGCTGATGCATGTCCTGGAGGATCGGCCAGAGCTGCACGCCATAACCGGCCATCAGGCCGAACGCGCGCTCGACGGGCTCCAGGCGGCCGAGCGCCGCGAATTCGTCGAGTAGGAAGAGCACGGGCGTATTCAGCTTGGATGGCGCTCGCGCCAGCTCGTGAAGCGCCTGGACCACCAGTAGCCGAAGCCACCGCGCATAGGTGTCCAGGCGCTCCGGCGGGAGCACCAGGAACACCGTGTGCTTCTCCGCCTTCAGATCGGCGAAGCGGAAGTCCGAGCGCGCCATGCAGCCGTTGATACGCGCGCTGTCGAGGAAGTGCGTGTGGCGCTGGGCCGACGAGAGCACGCCCGCGGCTTCCCTGTCGCTCTTGCCGAGATGCCGGTTGGCCGCGCGCCGCACCAATCCGCCGGCCCCCTCGCTCTTCTGCATCGCCGCCAGCGTTGCGTCGAACTCGTCCGGACTGTCGGTGAGCAGATCGCGGACGGCGGCCAGTGTGCGTTCTGCGGCCGGCTTGGTGCAGATCACGTGGAGCATGAGGCCCGCGATCAACGCCTTGGCCTCTTCGTTCCAGTGCGCCTCGCCGACATGGGCTGGCGGATCGTAGACCAAGGCCTCCGCGAGGAGCGCGGCGTCGTCGCCGACGTCCGGGCTCGCTGGATCGAGCAGGTCCATCGGATTGTAGCCCGCTGACGGGACCTCGCACACGCCGAAGGGATCGAGCACATGGACGGGGCCTGCCCGAGCGCGCGCCTCGTACGTGACGCGGGTGTTCTCGCCCTTTGGATCGACGCAGAGAACCGACCTGTCGAGCGTGAGCAGGTTCGGGATGATCGCGCCCACGCCCTTGCCCGAGCGCGTGGGCGCGATCGTGAGCAGATGGCTGGGTCCGTCATGCCGGAGCAGGCGTCCATCCCCACGGTCCTCCCGACCGACGATGAGGCCGTCGTCGATGGCCAGAGTCCGCCTGATGCGCCCGTGGTCGGCGAACCGCGCCGACCCGTGCACGTCGCCGGTCTGGCGCTCGTAGCGCAATCGCCAACTGCCGAAGGCGAGGAGAGCGCCGACCGCAGATCCGCCGTAGATCGAGAGCCGTCGGCCCGCCTCGCCGAAGTGCACGATCCAGTCGAGCACCATCCCGGCGAACCCGCCCGCGACGTTGCCGACGAACAGCCCCGCGATCACATAGCCGGCCAGGACGAGATAACGGCTCATGGCGGCTCCGCGCGCGTCTCAATCCCCGCGGCCGCTTCGTGCTGGGTTTGGTCGGCATCGAAAGCCCGCCGACCGCGCCGTCTCCACAGCGCCAGGTTTTCCTGCCGCTGGGGACCGTTCAGCGCGTCGGCGATAGACAGGAGTGCGCCGTAGAGCGTGGCGCGGTCATCGTCCGTCAGATCGACGAGGCCGGCTTTCTGCACCAGGCCGCCAAGTTCGATCAGCTGGTGGGTGCGTTCGCGGCGTTCCAAGACCCAGCTCCGCGTGTCTGTGCGCGCCCGGTAGGCTTCCGCGCGGTGGACCGCGGCGGAGTTCCTACGGAGCGCCTTGAGCGTGTTGAGCAGCTCGGCTGCGCGACGCGCCGCCGCCGCGTGCGCGCTGAAAGAAGTCGGCGCCCTTGCGCCGCCACTCCTCCTTCGCGCCGTCCTTCGCCTCGACGGCGGACAAGAGCACGCCGGCCAGCGTCTCCACGTCCAGCGCGTCCGCGCCGGTCGCGGCGACCACCTCGCCGAGCTGTGTGATCTTGCGGGCCTTCAGCCCCTTCGTCTTCTCCGCCAGCGCGCGGAGCTCTGAATCGATGTCGCGAGGTTTGCGCATGAGAACGCTCGTCCTTTGCGGTTCGCGCCCCCAGCCAAGATGCTACCAAACGTTGTGTTCGCGCGCCAGTTGGAGGATCATCGGTCTCCCGCCAGTCACGAACGGCCGCAGGTCTGAGTGCGCGCTTATACGTCGTGACCGACGTGGCTCGCGAGTGGTGTGCCGGCATGGCGATCTATCACTTCTCGGCGAAGGTGATCAGCCGCGCGAACGGCTCCAGCGCGGTGGCGGCCGCCGCATACCGATCTGGATCCCGACTGCACGACGAGCGTCTGGGCCGGGCGCACGACTTCACGAACAAAGCTGGCGTCGTCCATTCGGAGATCCTGGCGCCGGACGGCGTTCCGGAGCGCTGGCGTGATCGCGAGACCTTGTGGAATGAGGTCGAGGCCGGGGAAAGGCGCAGGGATGCGCAGCTCGTCCGCGAGGTGGAGTTCGCCATCCCGCGCGAGCTCAGCCAGGCAGACGGGATTCAGTTGGCACGGGACTTCGTGAAGCGCGAGTTCGTGGACCGCGGAATGGTGGCCGACCTCAATGTCCATTGGGACGTGGCGGCCGATGGCACCCCTAAGCCGCATGCACACGTGATGCTGAGCATGCGCGATGTCGGCCCCGATGGCTTCGGGGCGAAGGTCCGCGCGTGGAACCGGCCCGAGCTCCTGATGGAATGGCGCTCCTCCTGGGCCGAGCATGCCAATGCGCGGCTTGCGGCGCTCGACATCGACGCCGCCATCGACCACCGGAGCCTCAAGGCGCAGGGGATCGACCTCGAGCCCCAGAACAAGATCGGGGCAGCCGCATCAGGACGAGCGGCGCGAGGTGAGCTGGCCGAGCGCATCGCCGAGCACCGCGCGATCGCCCGGCGGAACGGCGAGCTGATCGCGGCCAACCCGTCCCTGGCCTTCGACGCCATCACCCGCTGCCAGAGCACCTTCACGGACTATGACCTGATGCGCTTCGCGCACCGGCACACCGATGACGCCGCGCAGTTCCAGCGGGCGGTGTCGGCGCTGAAGACCTCGCCGGAACTGGTGGGCCTGGGTAAGGACGCCGCGGGACGCGAGCGCTTCAGCACGCGGGATATGCTCCGCGTGGAGGAGGCGCTGGAGGCTTCAGCGGCGAGGCTGGCGGACCGCGGCGGCCATGAGGTGAGGGAGTGGAGTTCGGCCGGGCCTGGGCTCGGCGACGAGCAGAGCGCGGCGATGGCCCATGTCACGACCGGCGCGGACCTGGCGCTCGTCGTCGGCTACGCAGGATCCGGCAAGACGGCGATGCTCGGAGCCGCGCGCGAGGCTTGGGCGGCGGATGGGCTCACGGTCCGTGGCGCGGCCTTGTCCGGCATCGCGGCGGAGAGCCTGGAGGCCGGCTCCTCCATCCCCTCGCGGACCCTGGCGAGCCTGGAGCACAGCTGGGCGAACGGCCGCGACCTGCTGCGCGCCAACGACGTGCTCGTCGTGGACGAGGCGGGGATGATCGGCTCGCGACAGATGGCGCGGGTGGTTGCTGCGGTCGAACAGGCTGGCGCGAAGCTCGTCCTGGTCGGCGATGTCGAGCAGCTGCAGGCGATCGAGGCGGGGGCGGCATTCCGCGCGCTCGCGGAACGGCATGGCGCCGCCGAGATCACCGAAGTCCGCCGTCAAGCGGAGGGCTGGCAGCGTCATGCCACGCGCGAACTCGCGACGGGGCGCACGAGCGAGGCCCTGGCGCGTTACGAGGCGGCCGGCGCGGTGCACGACTACGCGACGACAGCCGACGCACGCGCGGGCCTGGCGGCGGGGTGGGAGAGGGCGCGCGTCTCGCAACCCCAGGCCAGCCAGCTCATGCTCGCGCACACGCGCGCCGATGTCGCCGAGCTGAACCGCCTCGCCCGAGCGAGCCTACGCTCCGCCGGCAGCCTTGGTGAGGACCAAGCGGTCGCGACCGAACGGGGCGAGCGCATGTTCGCGGCGGGCGATCGCATCATGTTCCTGCGCAACGAGAAGTCCCTGGGCGTGAAGAACGGCACGCTCGGCCGCGTCGAGCGCATTGAGCGTGGCGACTTGGTCGTCCGCCTGGACGGCACGGACCGACGCGAGGTGACCTTCTCGATCTCCGAATACGCCGACATTGATCACGGCTACGCCGCAACCATCCACAAGGCGCAGGGCGTGACGGTCGACCGCGTCCACGTGCTGGCCACCAGCGGGCTCGACCGGCACGCGGCCTATGTCGCCATGACGCGGCACCGCCAGGCGATCGCGGTGCACTTCGGCCGGGACCAGTTTAGAGATCGTGTCGAGCTCACCCGCACCCTCAGCCGCGAGCGACCTAAGGACACGACACTGGACTACAGCGCCGGCTTCGCCACTCGGCGCGGCATCCGCAGGGCCGACGACCTGGAGCTGCGCGTGGCCGCGTTCGTGAAGGAGTGGGCGGCCCTCAGTTTGCGCATGGGGCGGGGGGCAGGCAGGGACGTCTTGGAACGCCGTGCGCTCGAACGCGACCTCCGCCGGCTCACCGATCGGGTTGATCGCGACCCGGCACTTGGCGCCGCGCTTTCTGCGCGGCGTGCGGATTTGGGCATCGGCGATTCGGGCCGGGCTCAGCGACGCCTTGTCGATGACCTGATACGCTCCGTCGGACGGAATCGCGGGCTTGACCTCGGCCGCTGAGGCACCGCGTGGATTTCGCTCAGTGTGAGCTCGTCCTAACGGGTGGATTTTGGGGGAACGCGTACCACGCCATCGCCCCGCGGCGAGCGTCCTGCTACCCTTGATTCCGGTCCGCCTGGGTATGAGCGGATATGAGAATCTTGTGACAATGAGCGAGCCGGATAGCCGGCGGGTCTCGGCGAAACCGGCTAGTCCTGGGGGCGTATATGACGGACGCGCAGAAGCGCCAGCTGCAAGCGGCGCTCTGGGGGATCGCTAATGATCTCCGAGGCAAGATGGATGCCGACCAGTTTCGGGACTACATACTCGGCTTCATCTTCTACAAGTATCTGTCCGAGCGTATGCAATTATACGCTGACCGGCTGTTGCAACCTGATGGGCTCAAGTTCCAAGATCTTCGAGAGGGATCGGCCGAAGGCGAAGAGTACCTCGAGGCGCTACGAGCAGAGGCGATCGATGAGCTTGGCTACTTTCTTCGCCCGTCGGAACTTTTTTCTGCGATGGCGGCCAAGGGTGCGCGGAAGGGTGACAATTTTATTCTGGATGACCTGAATAGGATCTTGGCGAACATCCAGCGCTCGACCATGGGCGCTGACAGCGAGGAGGACTTCGACCACCTCTTCGAGGACATGGACCTCGGATCAACCAAGCTCGGACGCACCGTCAGCGAGCGAAACCTGCTCGTGACGAAAATCTTGGCCCGGCTCGACGACGACCGGGTGGATTTCCGGCTGGACCAAGTCGACAGTGACGTGCTCGGGGACGCGTACGAGTATTTGATCGCCCAGTTCGCCAGCGGCGCGGGCAAGAAGGCCGGCGAATTCTACACTCCGCAGCAGGTCTCGACCGTGCTCGCCAAGATCGTAACGAGTGGCAAGGTCCGGCTGCAGAACGTGTACGACCCCACTTGTGGGTCGGGATCCCTCTTGCTCCGCGTGGCGCGCGAGGTGGGGATCCGCAACATCGCCGACGGCTTCTACGGCCAGGAGGCGAACCGGACGACCTACAATCTCGCGCGCATGAATATGATTCTGCACGGGGTGAACTACCGCAAGTTCAGCATCAAGCAGGACGATACCCTTGAGCGGCCTCAGCATCTCCATAAGCGTTTCGAGGCGGTAGTCGCCAACCCCCCGTTCTCAGCGAATTGGAGCGCCGACCCACACTTCGCCCAAGATGAAAGGTTCAGCGCCTACGGCCGCTTGGCTCCCGCATCCAAGGCGGACTTCGCCTTTGTGCTGCACATGGTCCATCAGTTGGCTGACAACGGGGTTGCCGCGGTCATTCTGCCCCACGGGGCGCTATTTCGTGGGGCGGCTGAGGGGGATATCAGACGGATCCTCATCGCAGAGCGGAACTACCTCGACGCAGTGATCGGCTTACCCGCCAACATCTTCTACGGGACAGGCATTCCGACCTGCGTGCTAGTGCTCAAGAAGCACCGGGAGTCGCCGGAGAATATCCTCTTCATCGATGCTAGCCGGCGGTTCGATCGCGGCAAGAACCAGAACCTTCTCCTCGATGATGACGTCGAAGCGATTGTGCAAGCCTATGTCTCGCGATCTGAGGAGAAGGGGTTCAGTCACCGCGCGTCGCTGAGCGAGATCGAGGAGAACGACTACAACCTCAACATTCCTCGCTATGTGGACACCTATGAGCCAGCGCCGGAAATCGACCTGGCGGCTGTAACCGCTGATCTCAAGGCTCAGGAATCGGGCCTCGCCGAAATCAATCGGGTCATCGCGGAGTTCTGCCAAGACCTCGGCGTGGAGGCGCCAGTTTGAACGAGCGGAGCTCTCCGGATCTGCGACTCCCCGGCTTTTCCGCTGCGTGGCAAAGCCTGCGTGCTGGCGACGCGTTCGGGCAGCGGCGTACCCGCGGTGAAGCGGGATTGCCGATCTACGCGGTGACAATCGATCGCGGTATGGTTCGCCGGGACAGCCTCGAGCGAGAAATCGCTGCAAATGCGAGTGACGAGGACAACCTCCGCGCAAGAGCCGGAGACATCGTCTACAACATGATGCGAATGTGGCAGGGTGCCTTCGGCCGTGCGCCTGAGGATTGCATGGTGAGCCCCGCCTATGTGGTCCTGTCGGCCAGGAAGGGTCACTCTGCGCGCTTCTTCAATCACTGGTTCAAGCAGCCGCGCGCCTTATACTGGCTCTGGGCATACTCCTACGGTCTCACGAACGACCGCCTTCGCCTCTACTACCGCGACTTCGCCCGCGTCCCTATCCGTGTGCCCGAATTCGAAGAGCAGGAGAGGATCGCTGACGTCCTCGATGCGCTCGACGCGCGGATCCAGGCGCTGGAGCACCGGGCCGAGACGCTCGTTCGCTTTAAAGAAGGCACCATGCAGAAGCTGTTCTCGGAGCAGCTTCGGTTTGATCCGCCAGGAGGCGGCGCCTACGATGATTGGGTTGATATCCGGCTTGGCGATGTCGCGGATTTCTCCAAGGGACGGGGGGTATCGCGAGACGATGTCGTTACCGACGGCCTGACGCCGTGCATTCGCTACGGCGAGCTCTACACCACGTACGGAGAGACGATTCGCGACGTAGTCTCGCGAACAAATGCGGATCCGCGCGGGCTGGTCTTAAGCCAAGCCGGTGACGTCATCGTACCGGCCTCCGGAGAAGATCCTCTCGAGATGGCCTCGGCAGCCTGCGTGACGCTGGATGGCATTGCCCTCGGAGGCGACCTCAACATCATCCGCTCGTCGTTAGATGGCGTCTTCCTTGCTTACCTGCTTCGCAGCGCCAAGCGCCGCGAGATCGCACGCCTCGCGCAGGGCTATTCGGTCGTGCATCTCTATGGTCATCACTTGAAAAGCCTGAAGATCCGCGCTCCGGCTCAGCTCGAAGAGCAGCGCCGCATTGCCGCCTTCCTACGGGCGATCGACGAAAAAATTGCCCTTGTCCGCCACCAGGCCAGCTCCACGCGTACCTACAAGGCGGCCTTGGCCGCGCGTCTACTAGTGTAGGTGATCCGTGCAGAGCCTTCGTGAGCTCATCGAGCGACACAGCGACGAGAACAGCGAATTCCGCTACTACATCGGCAACATCGAGAAGGCCGAGCGGAACGAAATCGATCATCCGGACGTGACGATCGAGTGTTGTGCTGCCCTCTTTCAGGGCATCGCTAAGACAATCGTGAAGCGCCTAGATCCGGAGCAGTTCGGTCCCGAGTTCGAGAACCTCTCCATCGGTCGACAAGTGAAAGCAGCTCTCCGCTGTCTCGCCGCCGGTGACGCCACTGTCGAGCTCGCTTTTCCGGTTGCGGCGGAGAACCTCGTGCGGGTCGTAGGAGAGCTGCGAAACCAGCGAGGGGATATCAGCCATGGCCGGGTCGTACCCAAGGAGCTACAGAGCGATCGCAGCCTTGCGCGTCTGGTGTTGAACCTCACCGAGCCGCTCCTTCGCTACATGCTCGCCACCTTCTTCGCGCTGCAACCCGAACGACCGGTGATGCCAGATTACGACGACAATGCCGGTTTTAACTCGTGGCTTGATGACCAAAATGCTGTTCCCGGCAGGGTGCTTTACAGCCGAGCTCTCTATGACCAATACCCCGAGGACTACCTGATCCAGCTGAAAGATTATTTGGACCAGTCGGCGGAATTCGAAGCGGACGGTACGGGGGAGGGTTTGTCCGATGACGCAGACTGAGGCCCAACTCGAGGAAAGCCTCATTGGCCGTCTCGAACAAATGGGCTGGACCAAGGTCCGGATCCAGGACGAGCCATCTCTCATCGCCAACTTTAAGGCCGAGCTCGAGGCGTATAACGGCGTGAAGCTGACGGCCGGCGAGTTCGAGCGGGTGCTCAACCATCTGGATCGTGGCGGCGTATTCGACCGAGCCAAAATCCTACGCGATCGTTACGAGCTCACACGTGAGGACGGCAGCCGAGTCTTTTTGGAGTTCTTCAATTCGCGGGAGTGGGGGCGGAATCGCTATCAGGTGGCTCAGCAGGTGTCCCAGGCCGGCACCTACAAGACCCGCTACGATGTTACTCTCCTCGTGAATGGGCTACCTCTCGTTCAGGTAGAGCTGAAGCGACGAGGGGTTGAAATCAAAGAGGCGTTCAACCAGGTAAACCGCTATCATCGACACAGCTACTCGGCTGGCCGGGGGCTATTTCAGTACGTTCAGATCTTCGTTATCTCGAACGGGATGAATACGCGATATTACGCCAACAATCGAAAGCAGAGTTTCCGTCAAACTTTCACCTGGAGCGGCCCCGATAACCAGCCGCTGAGCCAGTTGAGCGAGTTCGCGGACGCTTTTCTTGGGCGGTTCCAGGTGGCGAAGATAATCTCGCGCTACATGGTGCTCCATGAGGGTGACCGACAGCTCATGGTGCTGCGGCCATACCAGTATTATGCCGTCGAAGGGATCTTGGAGCGAGTTGCCGCTGGGGGAGGCGGCGGCTACATCTGGCATACCACTGGCTCCGGAAAGACGCTTACGAGCTTCGCGGTGGCGAAGCTCATTACTGAACAAGAAGGGGTGGATAAGGTCGTCTTTGTGGTCGATCGGGCCGACCTAGATTACCAGACTACACGTGAATTCAACGCGTTTAGTGATGGTAGCGTCGACGGGACTCACAATACGCACAAGCTAGTCCGGCAATTTACGGACCACACGAAGCTGATCGTTACCACCATCCAGAAATTAAACGCGGCTATCTCGCGAAATCAGTTCCTGGAGCAGATGGCCCCGTTGGCTGAGCGACGGGTCGTGTTCATCTTCGACGAGTGCCATCGGTCCCAGTTTGGGGAGACCCACAAACGGATCACCGGGTTCTTCCACAAGCACCTACTGTTCGGCTTCACGGGTACCCCCATCTTCCGGGAAAACGCCAACCGCAGCGAAGCGGTGCCGCGTACCACGGCCGACCTGTTTGGCGAGTGCCTGCACAAGTACGTGATCACCGACGCCATCCGTGATGGCAACGTGCTGCGCTTCTCCGTCGAGTACTGGGGAAGTCTTCGGCGGCGAGACGGTTCCCTAGTAGATGAGAAGGTAGCGGGGATTGACACGAAGGAGTTCTTTGAGGACTCCGTCCGGATCGAAAAGATCGTTGACTGGATCATCGCGAACCACGCTCGAAAGACGCACGATCGTGACTTCACTGCGATGCTTGCGGTGGGTAGCGTCGACGCATTGATTGCCTATTATGAGGCGTTCCGCGCCAAGAAGGCTGTCGGATCTCACGACCTGCGCGTCGCGACCATCTTCACTTACGGTGCCAACGAGGACGATAAGGACGCCAACGGGCTGATTGGTGAGCCCGAGTTTGAAGTTGGGCCGGAGACGCCGCAGAATAGACATAGTCGAGATGCTCTCGACAGCTTCATAGCCGATTATAACGCTATGTACGGGACCTCGTTTTCAACGAAGGACAGCCTGAGTTTCTACAATTATTATAGAGATATTGGGAGAAGGATTAAGCTGAGAGAGCGGGAGGATGCGAAGCCGTCTGACCGCGTCGATATACTCCTCGTCGTCGGGATGTTCCTGACCGGGTTTGATGCGAAGAAGGTCAACACGCTCTACGTTGATAAAAATCTTCAGTACCATGGCCTTATTCAAGCATACTCTCGCACCAACCGAGTCCTTAACGAGGTAAAGTCGCAGGGTAACATCGTCGCGTTTCGTAATCTAAAGTCTGCGACAGACGATGCTATTCGGCTCTTCGCCAACAAGGGTGCCGAAGAACAGATCCTCATTCCGCCATATTCTTCGTTCGTCACGCAGTTCAATAAGCGCGTGGGTGAGCTATTGGCGATCGCGCCCACGCCCGCCGACGTCGATCGGCTGGCGGACGAGAATGCTCAACTGCTGTTTATCCGGTCGTTCCGCGAGTTGGCGCGACTGCGGAATGTTCTAGCTAGCTTCGCGGAGTTCGACTGGGCGGATCTGGCCATGAACCCTCAGCTCTTTGATGATTATCGGAGCAAGTACACCGATTTGCACGAGCTGACCCGACAGACGCGACAGGAGGGGGTAGTCTCCATTGTCGGCGACGTCGACTTCGAATTGGAATTGATCCGGCAGGATCGCATTAACGTCGCCTACATCCTCCAGCTTCTTCGGGAGATTAAGGAAGAGGAGACTTCCGGAGCCCCGACTGAGGAGAGCCGTGCCCGCCTGTCGAGCGCGCTCGACATGATCTCGGGCGAGGCTCAACTGCGAAGCAAGCGCGAACTTATCGAGAAGTTCATCGAGAAGAACATGCCACCGCTTCGCAAAGGCGACGACGTGCAGCCGGCGTTTCGAGCATTTTGGCTTGCGGAGCGGTCCGCTGCGATGAACGCGCTTTGCGACGAAGAGGGACTTGAGCGGGCCAAGTTCGAGGAACTCATGCGAGCTTATGTCTTCTCGCAGACAGTAATGCGCGAGGACGTGGTAGCAGCGCTGCGGGTGCCTCCAAGCCTGCTCACGCGCCGTAAGGTGGTCGACCGGGTCCTTGAGCGCCTGGACAATCTCGTGCGGACGTTTGACGACGATCTCGACGGGATCGATGAGCCTGTCGCGGCTTAGGTGTCCCTCTCCGACCATCCCCTTGCTTCAGTGCTTTGTCCCAGCTCGGATGCACTGCGGAGCCCGGCGGCAAACGATCGACGCCGGCATCTCGGTATTCGAGCGGCGTAAACCCCTTAGCCCTCTTTCGAGAGTTACGAGGCTGGCCGCTGTCCGCGACCGATCAAGCCTCCCCTTCGGCGCGGCGCGGGCCTGACCGGCCGCAGCGCAGCGGCCCGGTGCCTCCTCACCCTCGCAGTCGAGGGCCAAGGAGGTTCCGATGCCGCTTCTCACCCAACTGCAGATCCAGGTTCTACTCGCAAACGGTCGCCGCCGAACCCGTGGGCACGACCTCGACCTCGTCCCTGTGGTGAAGTTGTTCACGCCGGACGCCAGCGCAACGTGGCTTCTCACGGAGCTCGATACAGAGGATCCCGACATTGCATTTGGTCTATGCGATCTCGGCCTCGGCGCGCCCGAGCTTGGCACCGTTCGCTTATCCGAACTCGCCGCCGTGCGTGGTCCCTTGGGGCAGCCTGTCGAGCGTGATCGATACTTCAAGGCCACCGAGCCGCTCACCGCGTACGTCCGGCGGGCACGGCGGCGCGGGCGTATCGACGAATAGGCCCGGCTGGGTGCCCAGGTTTCCCTTCAATGTAGCCACCGGGCCCGGGCCTGAATTGTCCATCGTGTCCGCTCCCGGTGGCTCACCGACGAACAGCGGCCCCTCCACGCACCTGGACTGTTTGTGCTGGCCGCCATACTTCAATCAACGGTTGCCTACGCTGCGGGGGAATACGCGTGCCTGTCCCTGACTATCAGTCCCTGATGCTGCCTGTCTTACAGAGAACTGCGGAGCTCACGCACCCGGCGAGGGTGGTTGAACTGGAGCCAGTGATCGCGTCCGACCTTGGGCTAAGTGCTGATGAGCGTGCGCAACGCCTGCCTAGTGGGCGTCAGGGCTTGCTGCACAATCGGCTGCATTGGGCCAAGCAGTATCTAACGAGAGCCGGGCTGCTCGAGGCAACTGAACGTGGTCGGTTTCAGGTCACCAATCGAGGTCAAGCGCTGCTGGCTGAACGTCCGCCAGTGGTGAACAACAAGACACTCGCCAGATACCCAGAATTTGTGGCGTGGCTCAGAGCGCGTGGCGACACTGTGACCGGAAATGAGGTGGCCGGTGCAGCCGAATTTGAGCCGCCAGGCGCAACGCCGGAAGAGCGAATCGAAGCCGCCCGGCAGGAGCTTGAGGCCAGTCTCAAGGCTGATCTCCTCGACCGCGTCCGTGCAATGCCGCCAGCGGAATTCGAGGAGCTCGTCGTCACCCTGCTCCTAAGGATGGGCTATGGTCAGGGCCGTGAGGAGATGGCGCAGGCACTCGGAGGCGCGGGGGACGGCGGTGTTGATGGCGTAATCCACCAGGACCGCCTGGGGCTCGATCGGGTGTACATACAGGCCAAGCGATATCGTGATGGGAATACCGTAGGGCCTGACGCGATCAACAGCTTCATCGGAGCTCTGAACATCAAGCGGGCGAATAAAGGCCTGTTCGTAACCGCGTCCACATTCTCGAAGCAGGCGCGTGAACACGCGGAGCGGTCGACCACTCACGTTGTGCTGGTCGACGGTGACCGTCTGGCCGATTTAATGGTCCGTCACGGAGTGGGCGTCGTCGTTCGGCATACCGTCGAGATTAAGGCCATCGACGAAGGCTTTTTCGCTGAATGACATGAGGTTCTACCCCAAGAAAAGCCGAGTGCCGCAGGCTTCGATTACCTTGGCGGTAGGCGCTGCTCCCCAAGCGGAGCTTTCTCGATCGATTGTGCGTGGGGTGGGCCGGCAAAATGCGCGTTGGCGCTGTCCCAGTTCCTAGCCAACGAAGAGTCTGGGCAGTGTCTTGATCTGTACTCATTCGGGGCGTCCAGATCCGGATCGTGTGATCCATAGATGGGTTGGCCATGAACAATGTCGCTAGATACCGGGCGAAGGCAAAGCTCAGCCAACGCGCCCTCTCTGCCATGGTGGGGGTCTCGCAACAGACGATCCAGCGGATTGAGGCGGAAGCGCAAACCGTTCGGTTCGAAACGGCGATGGCGCTTGCAGGAGCCCTGAAGGTTGGGCCGAGGACGCTGTTCCCCGAAATCGGCCCGCCGAACCGAAGGGGCGACCACAAGCCGGACGAGACCATCGACTACAGTGGCTGTTCCCATGCCCTGAAGATCCGGTTCGCGGGCGGGCTGGCGAAGTACTACTCGGTCAATGCCGCCACGGCGCGCCGCGTGCGATCGGCCCTCGCGAACGGAGTTCAGGGCTTCCTGGCGTTCGACACGGATCGGGAGGCGGTGGTGGTCAATTGCGGGAAGCTGCTCTGGACCACCGTGCTCTCCGATCCTGGCGTGGACGTCGAGGAGCATGAGGCCGTCGGCGAGGCGGTGCTCGATTGCCGGCTGAAGCTTTACTTCGATGGCGAGCCCGACGCCCACGAGTTCGAGGTGGAGCCCGACCAGGTCGACATCGCCGATGACGCGGCCGAGCGCGACGCCGAGCTGCAGTGGTTGCTGACGACGTTAGAAGCCACCGGCGATGACCAGGAGGCGATGACCTTCGTGGACGCCGAGGGCGAAGAGGTGATCTTCAGCCCTGGTCGGCTGACGGTTCTGGAGGCCCCGCTCGTCGCGGTCCGCCCGAAGCTGCTGGCGGCCGTCATGGAAGGGCTCGGCGAGGACGAAGCCGAAGGAGTGCGTGTCTGAGCCCGAGGCCGGACTCTTACACATTTCCTTTCACAGTCGCTGGTTCTGTGGAAAAAACTCTCGTATAATCAGCGTTCTATCGCAGGCGTGTGGGACTTAAAATCGCTCGGGCTTGGCCCGTCCGGGTTCGATTCCCGGTGTCCCCACCAGCGGCCCGTCAGCCGCATCGCCCCTTGCGACCGCCCGATTCCAATCGCAGGAGAAAGGGTGGCCCGCCGGATGCGTCCGTCGCCGGGGAGGGCTGCGGAGCGGGGGCGTGATCCGCGGAGCGTCGGCGGGCCAGTTTGGGGATAGTGCAGTTAAAACTATACTCAATCGGACGCCGCGCCAAGCGTCAATTCGGCCGGGCGGCGAGCAGCCGCCCGCCCGCAGATCCGCTCAGAGCCCGAAGGGGTAGGTCTCCTCGGCGCCCGGCCGCGCCTCGGTGAGCAGCGGCTTCACCGCGGTGGTCTCGTCGAACCAGACATAGGCGTCGAACTGCTGGGGCAGGGAGCAGGCCACATAGTGGCTCCAGCGCTCGGTCTCGGGGCGGTAGATCACCCCGATGAAGCGCTCCAGCCGCGGCTCCAGGAGTCGGTGGCGCAGCTCGTCGTGCGCGCCCTCCCGAAGATCCAGCAGGAAGCGCCCGACGCCGGCCTCGTGCGCCAGCCGCTCGTAGCTGTCGGGAAGCGAGGCGTTCACCGGCTTGACCTCCATCGGCTCGTCCCAGTCGCTGGCGCAGGCCACGGTCCCCGCGTGCGTGCCGAAGCCGATCAGGGCCGCCTCGGCGCCGAACCGCTCGCGGCAGAGCTGGCCGATGTTCAGCTCCTCGCGCTCGGTGCCCATCTCGGTCTTGGAGGCATCGCCGATGTGCGAATTGTGGGCCCAGACCACCGCTTTCGCGTCCGGACCCTGGGAGTCGAGGATCGAGCAGAGGGTCTCGAACATGTGGGTGTCGCGCAGGTTCCAGCTCTCCGCCGAACCGTAGTACATGGCCCGGTAGTAGGCCTCGGCGTTCTTCACCAGCCGGGCATTGCCCATGGCGTCGAGGAAGGCCGTTCCGTCCGCCTTGACGTATTCGGGCCTGTTTCCAAGCAGCTCCGTCAAGGTCCTGACGACGCCTTCCTCGCAGGCCCGGTAGCCGGCGGAGAGCGCCATCCGGCCATAGCTCTGCGGGTTCTTGGCCCACGGCGTCAGGCAGCCGTAACGCTGGCGGGCGATGTCGCCGGCCTGCGGGTCCACGCGGTCAAGATAGTCCAGCACCGCCCGGATCGAGGCCGAGAGGTTGTAGAGATCCAGCCCGTAGAACCCGGCCCGCGCGTCCGGCGCCCGCGCCAGGTTCCATTCGCGCAGGCCTTCGATGAAGCCCTCCACCTCGGCGTTGCGCCACATCCAGGTCGGGAAGCGGCGGAACGGCGGCTCGTCATGCTTCGGGGGCGGCAGGTGGCGCACATAGCGGTCGAAGTGCGCGGCGTCGGGCCAGTCGGCTTCGACCGCGACGATCTTGAACCCGTGATGCTCGATGAGGCGTCGGGTGATCGCCGCTCGCGCGCGATAGAATTCCGAGGTGCCGTGGCTCGCCTCGCCAAGCAGCACGACCTTGGCCTTGGCGAAGCGGTCGAAGAGGGCGCCGAACGCCGGGTCGTCGAGGTCGGGCAGGGGCTCTGCGGCGTGGGCGATCAGCTTCGGGATCGAGGCCGCAGGCGAAGGCGCGCGGAAGCTGCGCGGCTCGGGCGGCCGGCGCTGCTCGTCCTCTCCCCAGCCCTGTTCGCCGATCAGCGGGACGAAGGTCACCTCTCCGAGGTCTTCTTCGCGGAACTCGGCCTGCGAGATGCGGGTCAGCTTCTTCAAGCGCTGCAGGCGCGGCTCCTCGCCCACCGGCATCACCAGCCGTCCGCCGATCGCCAGCTGCGCCTTCAGCGCCGCCGGGACCTCAGGTCCGCCGGCCGCGGCGAGGATCGCGTCGAACGGCGCGGCGTCCGCCCAGCCCCGCGTGCCGTCGCCGGTCTTCAGATGGATGTTGTCATAGCCCAGCCTGTCGATCCGCGACTGGGCCAGCCGCGTCAGCGGCTCGTGCCGCTCGATGGCGTAGACCGCCTGGGCGATCCGGCTCATCACCGCCGCCGCGTAGCCGGAGCCCGCGCCGACCTCCAGCACCCGCTCGCCGGGGCGGATCCCCGCGGCCTGGATCATCAGGCCGACGATATAGGGCTGCGAGATGGTCTGGCCGGACTCGATAGGGAGGGGAGAGTCCTCGTAGGCGAACTCCTCCATGCCGTCCGGCACGAAAGCCTCGCGCGGAACCTCGCCCATGGCGTCGAGGACTTGCCGGTCGCCGACGCCTCTGGCGGCGAGCTGCCGTTCGACCATCCGGTGGCGGGCGTAGGCGAAGTCGAGCATGCGGCGTCTCCCGCGGGCAGGGCGCCAACCTAACCGGGAACGCGGGCGCCCGGTTTGCGCCCGCTCAATTCCCGCCGCCTGAAAACGGCCTTCAGGCGGTCTGGCCCGGCTGTTGGCCGGCCTCGCCGCCGCGGCCGGCGCCGCCGCCCGGGGCCGGATAGCGGAAGCCCTCGCCCTGGCCCTCGGCCGCCGCCAGCTGGCGTTCGGCGAAGTCCCAGTTGGCCGCCTTGTCGAGCCAGGACTTCAGGAACCCGGCGCGGTCATTCTGGTAGTCGAGGTAGTAGGCGTGTTCCCACAGGTCGCAGACCAGCAGCGGGAAGACCCCCTCGCGGACGAGCGTGTCGTCGGCGTCATGGGTGGAGATCACCTTCAGCCCGTCCGCGCCGGTCACCAGCCACACCCAGCCGGAGCCGAAGTGGCCGACGCCTTCCTTGGCGAAGGCTTCCTTGAAGGCGTCCATGCCGCCGAACGCCTTGTCGATCGCTTGGGCGAGGGCGCCGCCCGGCTGGCCGCCCTCGGGGCCCATGGAGTTCCAGAAAAAGGCGTGGTTCCAGGCCTGGGCGGCGTTGTTGAACAGGGCGTTGTCGCCGCGCTTCCTCGCCTCGCGCACCACGTCCTCGAGCGGACGGCCGTCCAAGCCGGCCTTGGCGGCGAAGTCGTTCGTCTTGTCGACGTAGGCCTTGTGGTGCTTGTCGTGGTGGAAGTGGAGGGTCTCGGCCGACACGGTCGGCTCCAGGGCGTCGTAGGCGTAGGGAAGCGGCGGCAGCTCGTACATGGGGGACTCCTGGCTTTGACCTTGCGTCTCTGGTCCTGCGTCTCTGGCGTGCGGCGCATCTCGCGCGCGTCGTTCCGGCGCCGGGCGTGCGCCATCGCGGCCGCCCCCGCACGCGCCACTGCAACCGACAGGGCGAAGCTGGTGTTCCGACCGCGCCGGACTTAAGTCAAGTCATATCGTGGAACGATGTAATGCCAGTCGCCGCGAGCGCCGGGAACGGGCCGCTGGCCTAGTCCGGAAGCGACAGTGAGGCCTGGCCGAAGGCGTAACGCCAGCCCTGCGGGGTGCGCACATAGGTGTCGCTGAACCACAGGCGCCGGTCATAGCCCTTGCCGCCGGCCATGTACTTCAGCCGCAGCTTCGCCGTGACCACGGCCGTGTCGCCGAACAGGCGGACCGTCTGGGTGCCCGGCTCCTCGTCCTGGATCTCCCAGGCGATGGACTTGGCCCGGGCCTCGCGCAGCAGGTCCTCACGGCTCGCCGCCGCGCCGGAGCCGACCACCAGCACGAAATCGGGATGCAGGATCCGCCCCATGGACTCGGCGTCATTGGCCTTCACGGCCGCCTGGTAGGCGAGGTCGAGGGCCGCCACGGTGGCGCGGTCGTCGGGCGCCGCTACCGCCATCCCGGCGAAGCCCGCCGCCAGCGCCAGTCCCAGCCCAACGCCCATCATGATCGCGCGCATCGCCACCTCCCTCTCGAGGAGGTCCGCATACCGGAGGTCGCCGAAAGCCGCTGGCGGTTACCGGACATCATAGGCGCCGGCGGCCCAAGCCTGACGTCATGACCCGCACACGGGCCAGCCATGACACAGCGATAGACCGGCTTTACTGCGCCGCCTGCTCCTGGGCGTAGCCGAGCAGTTCGTTCAGCCGCTCCAGCATGACCACGGCGCTTTCCGGGACCACGGTGCCGGGGGTGAAGACCGCCGCCACGCCCATGTCCTCCAGGGCCTTGAAGTCCTCCGGCGGGATGACGCCGCCGACGACCACCATGATGTCGGGCCGGCCGAGCTTGGCGAGCTCCGCCTTCAGCTCGGGGACCAGGGTCAGGTGGCCGGCGGCCAGCGAGCTCGCGCCGACCACGTGGACGCCTTTCTCGACAGCCTCGGCGGCCGTCTCGGCGGGGGTCTGGAACAGGTCGCCGATCACCACGTCGAAGCCGAGGTCGGCGAAGCCGGAGGCCACGACCTTCTGGCCGCGGTCGTGGCCGTCCTGGCCCATCTTGGCGATCAACACCTTGGGCTTGCGGCCGTCGGCGTGGACGAAGGCTTCGACCATCTGCTTGGCGCGCTGGGCCGCCGGGGTCTCGCCGCTCTCGCGCAGATAGACGCCCTTCACCGCGTCGGCCTTGGCCTTGTGGCGGTTGAACACCTTCTCCAGCGCGTCCGAGATCTCGCCGACCGTGGCCTTGGCGCGGGCCGCGTTGACCGACAGCTCCAGGAGGTTGCCGTTGCCGGCCGCCCCGTTGGTCAGGGCCTCCAGCGCCTGGCGCAGGGCCTCGGGGTCGCGCTCCGCCTTCAGGCGCTTCAGCTTCTCGAGCTGCCGCTCGCGCACGGCGGTGTTGTCGACTTTCAGCACCGGGATCTCGTCGGCGCCTTCCGGCCGGTAGCGGTTGACGCCGACCACGCTCTGCACGCCGGAATCGATCCGCGCCTGGGTGCGGGCCGAAGCTTCCTCAATGCGGCGCTTGGGCAGGCCGTCCTCGATCGCCTTGGTCATGCCGCCAAGCTTCTCGACCTCGGCGATGTGCTCCAGGGCGCGGGCGGCGAGATCGGCCGTCAGCCGCTCCACGTAGTAGGAGCCGCCCCACGGGTCGACGACCTTGGTCTGACCGCTCTCGAGCTGGATGAAGAGCTGTGTGTTGCGCGCGATCCGGGCCGAGAAGTCGGTCGGCAGGGCCAGCGCCTCGTCCAGCGAGTTGGTGTGCAGGCTCTGGGTCTGGCCGCTGGTGGCGGCGATCGCCTCGACGGCGGTGCGGGCCACGTTGTTGAACACGTCGTGGGCCGCGAGCGACCAGCCCGAGGTCTGGGTGTGGGCGCGCAGGGCGAGGGAGCGGGCGTCCTTCGGGTCGAACTCCTCCTTCATGAGCTTGGCCCAGAGGAAGCGCGCGGCGCGCTGCTTGGCCATTTCCATGAAGACGTTCATGCCGGCGTTCCAGAAGAACGACAGGCGCGGCGCGAACTGGTCCACCGTCATGCCGGCGGCGACCCCGGCGCGGACGTATTCGATGCCGTCGGCGAGGGTGTAGGCGAGCTCCAGGTCGAGCGTCGCTCCGGCTTCCTGGATGTGATAGCCGCTGATCGAGATCGAGTTGAACTTCGGCATCTCGGCGCTGGTGTAGGCGAAGATGTCCGAGATGATCCGCATCGAGGGCGACGGCGGGTAGATGTAGGTGTTCCGGACCAGGAACTCCTTGAGGATGTCGTTCTGGATCGTGCCCGACAGCTTGGCGTGATCCACGCCCTGCTCCTCGCCGGCCACGATGTAGAGCGCCATGATCGGCAGCACCGCGCCGTTCATGGTCATCGACACGCTCATCTTGTCGAGCGGGATGCCGTCGAACAGCGTCCGCATGTCGAGGATGGAGTCGATCGCCACGCCGGCCATGCCGACATCGCCCTTCACCCGCGGGTGGTCGGAATCGTAGCCGCGGTGGGTAGCCAGGTCGAAGGCGATGGACAGGCCCATCTGACCGGCCGCTAGGTTGCGGCGGTAGAAGGCGTTGGAATCCTCAGCCGTGGAGAAGCCCGCGTACTGGCGGATGGTCCACGGGTTGGTGAGGTACATGGTCGGATAGGGCCCGCGCACGAACGGGGCCAGGCCCGGGTAGCCGGCCAGGGCCTCGAGCCCCGCCGCGTCGGCCGCAGCGTAGGCGGGCTTCACCGCGATGCCTTCCGGCGTGTTCCAGGGCGCGCCGGTGGGCGCAGGGGCCGCGGCGGCCTCGCCGTCGAACGACAGGGTGGCGAAATCGGGGAAGGCGCTCATTGGACGGCCTCGTGAGCTTGCGACAGCCGGATGGGCTTGAGCGGCGGACAGGCGCCGTCGGGTCCGGGCAGGCGGGGCGAGGGCGCCTCGACCGGCTTGGCCTGCGCCGTCTCGACCTCCACCGGCGTCTCCTTCTCCGGCGGGAAGGCGGTGACGCCGACGATCTTCAGGGGGCCGCGCGCGGCGTTGGCCTTGGCCACGGTCTCGGCGACGAGGCCGGCGCTCAGGGCGGCGATGATCCCGCCCTTGGCCTCGATCGCCTGGAACGCGGCCCAGGCGGCGCGGGCGATCTCCTCGCTCAGGGTCTCGATGTAGCCGGAGCCGGCGGCCGGGTCGGCCACCCGGCCGACATGAGCCTCTTCCATCAGCACCAGCTGGGTGTTGCGGCTCTGGCGGCGGCCGAAGGCGGTGGGCAGGCCGAGCGCGTCGGTGAAGGCGCCGAGCACGATCGCGTCGGCGCCGCCGACGGCCGCGCCGAAGCCGGCGGCGGTCAGGCGGATCATGTTGGTCCAGGCGTCCTTGGCGGCCAGCATCCGGCGCGACGAGCGGGCCTCGATGTGGGCCAGGGGCTCGGCGCCGCAGGCGCTGGCGATCCGCGCCCACACCAGGCGCGCCGCGCGCAACTTGGCGATGGTGGCGAAGTAGTCGGCGTCGGCCGACAGGCCCAGGGTGATGCGCTTGAACGCCTCGGCCACCGGCATGCCGGCGCGCACCAGCGCCTTGGCGTAGGCGAGGGCGGAGGCCGCCGCGAAGGCCACTTCCGCCGCCTCGCCGCCGCCGGCCTCGTGGACCACGCGGCCGGAGGCCATGAAGAGCTGCGCCTTGGGATAGGTCTCGCCCAGCCGCACGGCGACGGTGGCGGCGGACACGAGGTGGCTTTCGACCGGGCCCGGGCTGACGCCGGTCTCGGCGAAGGCGCTCAGGGGATCGAGGTTGAAGGCCAGGAGGGCGCCGGGCGAGGCCTTGGCGAAGGCGCCCAGCCAGTCGGCGGCCTTGGGTCCCAGGAAGCCGCCGTCGAGGCCAAGGGTGGCGAACTCCGGAACCACGCCCTTCAGCACCTGGGCCAGGCCGTCGGCCGAGCCCACGGCGACGCCGGACTGGCCGGTCGGATCGATCCGCACCACCACCGAGGCCGCGCCGCCCTCCAGGTCGCGCAGGATCTCGGCGTTGGCCGCGACGGCGTCCGGATGGGCCGTCAGGACGCGCAGGTCCCAGGCCCGCTCCGCGTCGAACGGGCGGGTCGGGAATCGCGCCGGCCCGCTCGCCGCCTCGTAGAGCGGTTCGATCGGCAAGCCCTCGACGGTCGTCTTGCGCAAGCTCTCGAAGGGCGCATCCTTCAGCGTCTTCTCGACGAGGGCGCGCCAGGCCTCTTCGGAGGCGGGCGGAAAGGGGGAAGTCAGGGCTTCGGCCATGGGGCGACATGGGCCGCGCGGGCCGCGGGCGTCAAGGTCCCGCAAGGTCAGTCAGGCGCGCGTGGAATCCCGCGCCGCGGGCGTGGCGCGACGATTAGCCGGTTGCCTGACGCTCCGTGACCTGCGTACGTTGTAAATCCAACATCCGTTCGAGGACCTGACCGCCCATGGCCCTGCCGCCCGTGCTCCGCGACCGCCTGCGTCTGCCCGTCATCGCCAGCCCGCTGTTCATCATCTCCGGGCCCGATCTGGTGATCGCCCAGTGCAAGGCCGGCATCGTCGGCTCCTTCCCGGCGCTCAACGCCCGGCCCGCCAGCCTGCTCGACGAGTGGCTGCACCGGATCACCGAGGAGCTGGCCGCCTGGGACCGCGACCATCCGGACACGCCCGCCGCGCCCTTCGCGGTGAACCACATCGTCCACAAGACCAACGACCGCCTGGAGCACGACCTCGAGGCCTCCACCAAGTGGAAGGCGCCGATCGTCATCACCTCCCTGGGCGCGCGCGAGGACGTCAACGCGGCGGTCCATTCTTACGGCGGCGTCGTGCTGCACGACGTGATCACCGACCGCTTCGCGAAGAAGGCGGTCGAGAAGGGCGCCGACGGCCTGATACCGGTGGCGGCCGGCGCCGGCGGCCACGCCGGCCGGCTCTCGCCCTTCGCCCTGGTCCAGGAGATCCGCGAGTGGTTCGACGGCCCGGTGGCGCTGTCGGGCTCGATCGCCAACGGCCACGCCATCCTCGGCGCCCAGGCGATGGGCGCGGACCTCGCCTACATCGGCTCGGCCTTCATCGCCACGCAGGAAGCCAACGCCGAGCAGGACTACAAGCAGATGATCGTCGACAGCGCCGCCGACGACATCGTCTATTCGAGCCTCTTCACCGGCGTGCACGGCAACTATCTCAAGCCCTCGGTTATCGCCGCCGGCCTCGATCCGGACAACCTGCCCGAATCCGATCCGTCGAAGATGAACTTCGGCTCCGGCGGCAACCAGAAGGCCAAAGCCTGGCGCGACATCTGGGGCTGCGGCCAGGGCATCGGCGCGGTCAAGGACATCCCCACCGCCGGCGAACTCGTCGCCCGCCTCTCGGGCGAGTACGACGAAGCCATCGCCGAGCTCCAAGCCAAGGTCGCGCTCACGCACCGGCGTTTTGCGATGGCCGCCGAATAGGCCGGCTTTCGGGGCCTAAAGCCCCGATCACGCTAATGTTTTGAATGGCCAAGCCGGCGCCGGGGCAACCCTGGCGCCGCTTTTGGGTTGAGCCCCCGCGCGCGCTGGGAGCCTAACCTATGTCATACCTGAACTACCTCGGTCAGCCGATGCCGGAGACCGCGCCCGAGGACAACGGCAAGAACAATATCCTCGGGACCTCGGCCGGCAACGAGACCCTGCAGGCTCCGGAGGTGAATTCCTCGGTGGCCGGGGCCGGCGGCGGCGACAAGCTGATCGGCGCCTCGGGCGATACCACCTTCTGGATCACCGACCCCAAGGACATCGTCGTCGAGCAGCCCAACGCCGGCATCGACACCGAGATCGGCTGGATGCCGATCAAGCTCGCCGACAACGTCGAGAACCTGAAGGTCTACGGCAGCTACGACTACGCCTACGGCAACAGCCTCGATAACCTGATCATCGTCGGCGACGACCAGAACCAGTGGCTCTACGGCGGCGCCGGCAACGACGTGCTGGTGGGCGGCGCGGCCCAGAACACCTTCCTCGTACGGGCCGGGGAGGGCAACGACGTCATCTACAACTGGGACCAGTACGACCAGCTCAAGCTGGTCGACTACGGCTTCACCACCGCCGCCCAGATCCGCGGGGCGATGAAGCAGGTCGGCCCCGACACCGTCATCCAGCTCTCGCCCGCCGAGACCCTCACGGTCCGCAACACCACCCCGGCGTCCTTCGCCGACAAGCAGTTCCTGCTGCCGCTCGACCGCGCGAAGGTGGGGGCGCTCACCTTCGACGACGAGTTCGACACGCTCAAGCTTTACGACCCCTCGAAGAACACCGGCCTGTGGCGCACCGACTTCGGCGGCAACCTCAAGGCCTCCGGCACCTACACCCTGCTGCAGAACGGCGAGAGCGAGGTCTACGCCCACGCCGGGTTCCAGGGCCTCGCCGACCACGACCTCGGGCTGAACCCCTTTTCGGTCTCCGATGGAACCCTGACCATCCGCGCCGAACAGCTGCCGAGCGAGCTCGCGCCGCAGGTGTGGGGCGCCTCCTATTCCTCGGGCATGCTGAACACCTTCGGCGCCTTCGCCCAGAAGTACGGCTACTTCGAGATGCGCGCCGAGCTGCCCACCGCGAGCGGGGCCTGGCCGGCCTTCTGGATGGCGCCCTATCCGATGAACGGCCAGGGCGAGGCCGACATCATGGAGGCGCTCGGCTCGACCCCCAACGTCGACTACCGCCGCGCCTACGGCGGCAGCGAAAGCGTCTTCGACAACGGCATCAAGATCGACCCGTCCGGCTATCACACCTACGGGCTGCTCTGGACGCCCCAGACGGTCACCTTCTACTACGACGACACCGCCGTCCTGCAGGGTCCGACGCCCGCCAGCTGGACAGGGCCGATGGCCCTGATCCTCAACATGGCCGTGGGCGGCTGGGGCGGAACGCCCGACCCCACCCAGTTCCCGGCCGACATGCACGTCGACTATGTGCGCGCCTACGCCCTGGCCGACGGCTCCAGCCAGGTGACCACCGGCCAGTTCGAGGAGCCGCTCGGCACCCTGCGCGCCGACGGCGGCCCGACCTCCGGCGTCGCCGCGACGCCCGCGGTCTTCCAGGACACCGGCCAGCCGGTCACCGCGGCGCCGATCCTGATCTTCAACGCCCGGCCCGACGCCAGCCAGCTTCCGGACGGCAAGGCCTTCGTCGTCTGGCAGGATTCCGGCGCGGTGTTCGGCGCCGTCTCCAACGGCAAGGTGCTGGACCAGCCGACCGGCCTGATGGCCGGCGACACCTCGCCCCTGATGGGGGCCGGGACCTTCCTCACCGACGGCAAGGTGGTGCTGGGCTATTGGGGATCGGGCGTCCACGGCCAGTCGGCCTGGGCCCTGGTGTTCGATCCGGCCACCCACACCCTGAGCCGCAACGAGCTCGGGGCCGCCACCGGCGACGTCCATTTCGTGGCGACCGCCTATGGTGACTTCACGGCCAGTTGGCAGGATCCGTCCGGCGCCCACCTGGGCCGCAGCTATGACAGCTTCGCCTATGACGGCCACGGCTGGTACGGCGCCACGACCACCCTGACCGGCGACGTCAGCGGGGTCACCGCCAACAACGAGGTGATCGCCGCCGCCGGCTCGGGCCAGCAGCTCTACAGCCTGTTCAACGCCTATCTGAACACCGTCGGCGCGGTCTCCTTCTCCGCGCCCAGCGTCACCCAGGCCGAGCCAGGATCTGGCGTCGGCGCCATGACCTTCACCGTCAACCGGGCCGGGGACCTCTGGCAGAAGGCGACCGTCGCCTGGAAGGTCACGCCCAGCGGCGACCATCCGGTCAGCGCCGCCGACTTCCCCGGCGGCGTGCTGCCGAGCGGGGTGATCACCTTCGATATCAACGCCGGGTCCGAGACCTTGACGGTGCCGATCGCCGGCGACGCCCTGACCGAGACGGACGAGCAGTTCACCATCACCCTCTACAACCCGATCGGCACGGGCTTCGGCGCCCAGGCCAGCGCCACCGGCGTCATCACCGACACCGCGCCGAACTCGCCGCCACCCCCGCCGCCACCGCCACCGCCCCCACCTCCTCCGCCGCCACCTCCGCCGCCACCTCCGCCGACGGGCGGTCAGGTCATCACCGCGGCCACGGCGCCGGACACCCTGACCGGCGGGGCCGGCGACGACACCCTCAACGCCAGCCAGGGCGGTGACCAGCTGACCGGCGGGGCGGGGGCTGACGCCTTCGTCTTCGCCCACGAGCCGTGGGCGCCGACCCACGTCACGGATTTCGTGGTCGGGACCGACCGACTCGACCTCTCGGGCCTCTTCCGCGACGCCGGCTACACGGGCGCCGACCCCGTGGCCGACAAGGTCATCTGGTTGCTCGACGACGGCCAGGGCGGGACCGAAGTGCTGTTCGACCGCGACGGGACCGGCGCGGCCCAGCAGTGGCCCGACTACATCATCGACCTGCAGCACACGCCGGTCTCGGGCCTGACCTGGTCGCAGCTTGCGGGCTCCAGCGTCAGCCCGCCGCCACCGCCTCCGCCCCCGCCGCCTCCACCCCCGCCGCCTCCACCCCCGCCGCCTCCATCCCCACCGCCGAGCGGCGGTCAGGTGATCACGGCCTCCAGCGCGCCCGACACCCTGACCGGCGGCGCCGGCGACGACACGCTCAACGCCAGCCAGGGCGGCGACCAGCTCACCGGCGGGGCCGGGGCCGACGCCTTCGTCTTCGCACACGAGCCCTGGGCGCCGACCCACGTCACCGACTTCGTGGTCGGAACAGACCGACTCGACGTCTCGGGCCTGTTCCGCGACGCCGGCTACACGGGCGCCGATCCGGTGGCCGACAAGGTGATCTGGCTTCTGGACGACGGGCACGGCGGGACCGAGATCCTGTTCGACCGCGACGGGACGGGCACGGCGCAGCAGTGGCCGGACTACGTCATCGACCTGCAGGGCGTGCCGGTCTCCGGCCTCACCTGGTCCCAGCTCACCGCAGCCGGGATCAGCCCGCCGCCTCCGCCTCCACCGCCGCCGCCGTCCGGCGGGGTCACCCTCCAAGGCCAGGCCGGCGGCTCCAACCTCACCGGCGGGGCGGGGAATGACACCCTGATCGGCGGCACGGGTCCGGACACCATGACGGGAGCCGGCGGCGCCGACCACTTCACCTTCCAGGCTGTCCCCTGGCAGGCCGGCCACATCACCGACTTCACCCACGGGACCGACAAGATCGACGTCTCCGGCCTGCTCGCCAAGGTGGGCTACGCCGGCTCGGATCCGATCGCGGACGGCTACATCAAGCTGATCGCCGACGGGCAGGGCGGCAGCTGGGTCTACTTCGACAGCGACGGGCCCGGCAGCGGCGACCCGTGGGGGACGCATCTGACGACCCTCGACCACGTCGATCCCGCGAGCCTCACCGCTGGGGACTGGATCATCCGGTAGTCGCGAACCCTCGCCGTTCGGCCGAGAGCCGAGCGGCGGGGACCTTCGGCAGCCGCCAAATATTCCCGTTCACCGCGGGAACAACGGCAGCGCTCGATCGGTTGTCATCGCCCCGCGAGCTTGGCCGTGTGGGCGATCTCAAACCCCTGAGATCGCAACGGAAAAAATTGCGCAGGTTGGCCGAAATCCGGCGAACCGGAGCCGTGGCCCGACAGTTGTGCTTCCCGTCTTTGGAGGCTTCCGATCGTGCCCTATCTCAACTACCTCGGCCAGGTGATGCCCGAGAGCGCATCGCCCACCAGCAATGTCTACGGCACCTCTGCCGGCAACGAGACCCTGACCGCGCCCACCGGCCCGTCGTCTGTCGATTCCAACGGCGGCACCGGCGACCTGCTGATCGGCTCGAACGGCGACAACATCTTCTACGTGAAGGACCCGAGCGACATCGTGCGGGTCGACAACGGCCTGTCCGGCATCAAGACGATCGTCGCCTACAACTCCTTCACCCTGCCGGCGAACGTCCAGAACCTGACCTCGTCCGGGGCCTTCAACTATGCGGTGGGCAACAGCCTCGACAACCTGATCGTCGTCGGCAACGACGCGGAGACCATCTACGGCGGGCCCGGCAACGACGTGCTGGTGGGCGGCGCCGGCGCCAACACCTTCATGGTCAAGGCGGGCGAGGGCAACGACGTCATCTATGGCTGGAACGCTCAGGACCAGATCCAGCTGATCGGCACGGCCTTCAAGTCGTACGCCGACGTCCAGGCGGCCATGACCCAGCAGGGCCAGGACCTGGTGCTGAAGCTCGACCCGACCGAGACCCTGACCTTCCGCAATGTGACGGCCTCGTCGTTCACCGCCGGCCAGTTCCTGCTGCCGCTCGACCGCTCGAAGCTGGGGCCCCAGACCTTCAACGACGACTTCAACAGCCTGCAGCTCTACGACTTCTCGAAGGGAGCCGGGCTCTGGCAGGCGACCTTCGGCTTCGATCCGCACAATCCGAACAACTACAGCCTGCTCGGCAACGGCGAGCTGCAGATGTACACCAGCGCCGATTTCCAGGGCACGTCCGACCACCCCCTGGGGCTCAACCCGTTCAGCGTTTCCGGCGGCGCCCTGACGATCACCGCCCAGCCGATCCCGCAGGACCTGCAGCAGTACGCCTATGGCGGCAGCTACTCCTCGGGTCTTCTCGATACGCGCGGCATCTTCGAGCAGAAGTACGGCTTCTTCGAGATCCGCATGGCCCTGCCGACCACGGCGACGGGGACCTGGCCCGCCTTCTGGATGGCGCCCGACCCGAATTACTCGGGCATCGAAGCCGACATCACCGAGAACATCGCCCGGCAGTCGAACATCGACTTCGTCCGCGGCTATGGCGGATCCGGCCAGGCCGCCGCCTTCTCCAATGTGCTCAAGACCGGCGACCTCACCGGCTTCCACACCTACGGCATGATGTGGACGCCGGGCACGGTGACCTTCTACTACGACGACCAGGCGGTCTATCAGGCCCCGACGCCCTCCACCTGGACCAACCCGATGTACCTGATCGCCAACATGGCGATCGGCGGGTTCGGCGGCACGCCCGATCCGGCCAAGTTCCCCGCCCAGATGCAGATCGACTACATCCGGGCCTACGCCCTGCCGGACGGCTCGAGCACGGTGGAGCACCTGACGCCCCTCGCGCCCGGCGGCACGCTGAAGGTCAACGGCGGCGTCGTCGCCGGCCAGCCGACGCTCGGCGTGCAGACCTTCGCCGATGACGGGACCGCGGTGACGACGCGCCACGTGGTGCAGATCTCGTCCGATCCTCAGCACGCCTCGCAGGCCGAACTCGACGCGGCCGGGACCAAGGCCCTGCTGATCTGGGACCAAGGCGGGGCGGTCTTCGCGTCGTACAAGGACGGGACGACCTATTCGTCCAACACCGCCGTGGCGACCGGCACGATCGCCGGGCTGCAGATGAAGGGCGCCTTCCTTTCCGACGGCAACGCCGTGCTGACCTGGGTGCAGAGCGACAGCGGCGTTCAGAACGCCTGGGCCGACGTCGTGAAGACCTCGGACATGAGCCAGACCAAGCAGCAGCTCGGCGCCGCCAGCGGCCCGATCACCGAGGCGGCCACCGCCCACGGCGGCTTCGCGGTCTCCTGGCACAACGGCGCCGAGATCGACGCCCGCGGCTACGACGGCTACGGCTACTTCGGTTCCAAGGTGGTGGTGCAGGGCGACGTCGCCGGCATCGACGCCCAGGGCGATGTGGTGGTCAGCTGGACCGACGGTTCGGGCCAGCACTCGCAGCTCTATGACGTGTGGGCCGACCCGTTCAACGACCACACCGGCACGGCCTCGCCCCCGCCGCCGCCCAGTCCTCCTCCCCCGCCGCCGCCACCGCCACCGCCGCCGCCACCACCGCCTCCTCCGCCGCCGCCGAGCAGCGGCGGGCAGGTGATCACCGCCGCCACGGCGCCGGACACCCTCACCGGCGGGGCTGGCAACGACACGCTCAACGCCAGCCGGGGCGGCGATCAGCTCACCGGCGGGGGCGGGGCCGACGCCTTCGTCTTCGCCCACGAGCCCTGGGCGCCGAGCCACGTCACCGACTTTGTGGTGGGGACCGACCGGCTCGACATCTCGGGGATGTTGCGCGATACGGGCTACACGGGCTCCGATCCGGTCGCCGACAAGTACGTCTGGCTGATGGACGACGGGCAGGGCGGGACCGAGGTCCTGTTCGATCCGGACGGGACCGGCACGGCCCACCAGTGGCCGGACTACGTCATCGACCTGCAGCACGTGCCGGTCGCGGGCCTGACCTACGCCCAGCTCACGGGCGGGGCGAGCGCCAGCCCGCCGCCGCCTTCACCGCCGCCTCCGCCGCCCCCACCGCCTCCGCCACCTCCGCCTCCGCCCCCGAGCGGCAGCGGCCAGGTGATCACGGCGACGCGCGCGCCCGACACCCTCACGGGCGGCGCCGGCGACGACACCCTCAACGCCAGCCAGGGCGGCGACCAGCTCACCGGCGGCGGTGGGGCCGACGCCTTCGTCTTCGCCCACGAGCCCTGGGCGCCGAGCCACGTCACCGACTTCGTGGTCGGGACCGACCGCCTCGACGTCTCGGGCCTGTTCCACGACGCGGGCTATACGGGCTCCGATCCGGTGGCCGACAAGGTGATCTGGCTGCTCGACGACGGGCACGGCGGGACCGAGGTGCTGTTCGATCCCGACGGGACCGGCACGGCGCACCAGTGGCCGGACTACATCATCGATCTGCAGGGGGTGCCGGTCGCGGGCCTCACCTGGTCGCAGCTCACCGCGGGCGGCGCGACGAGCCCGCCGCCGCCTTCGCCGCCGCCGCCGCCGCCGCCGCCGCCCCCATCCGGCGGGGTCACCCTCCAGGGTCAAGCCGGCGGCTCGAACCTCGTGGGCGGCGCGGGGAACGACACCCTGATCGCCGGCACGGGCCCGGACACCATGACCGGGGCTGGCGCCGCGGACCACTTCGCCTTCCAGGCTGTTCCCTGGCAGGCGGGTCACGT
Organism: Phenylobacterium soli; assembly: GCF_003254475.1. Lineage (NCBI taxonomy): Bacteria > Pseudomonadati > Pseudomonadota > Alphaproteobacteria > Caulobacterales > Caulobacteraceae > Phenylobacterium > Phenylobacterium soli. The sequence continues at coordinate 3,209,686 of NZ_QFYQ01000001.1, read as the reverse complement.
CACCGACTTCACCCACGGGACCGACAAGATCGACGTCTCCGGGATGCTCGCCAAGGTCGGCTACGCCGGCTCGGACCCCATCGCCGACGGCTACATCAAGCTGCTGTCGGACGGACAGGGCGACACCTGGCTCTACTTCGATCGCGACGGAAAGGGCACGGCGGACCAGTGGGGAACCCTGGTCACGACCCTCGATCACGTCGGCCCATCGAGCGTGACCGCCGGGGACTGGATCTTCCGCTGATCCGGCGGCGCCTGAAAAAAAATCCCGCGGCGTCGGCAACCCGATGCCGCGGACGGCGTTTGTGCCCCTATGTCGGAAACCCAACATTCGAAGGGTGGGGATCTGTCGGGGAGGACTCCTGCGGAGCGCGCCGATCGCTACCGCGAACTCGCCGACATGCACCTGCGTATGGCTCAGCGCGTATCTGCGCCCGAGGCGCGCGCCTCCCATCTCGAACTGGCCGCGCTCTGGACGCGGCTCGCCGCCCAGGCGGATCACCAGATCGATATCGGCCCCGAGTTTGCGGGCGAGGCGGACGAGCTTCCCGAAGCGGCGCTTCCGCGCCGGCAGGGTTAGCGCTTGGGGTTGCGGATCTCGCGCTTGCGCTGATGGTCCCGCAGCGTCTCCTGCGCATCGCGCACTTGCTGGCGCAGGGCGGCGATCTGTTCGCGCAGGCCCTCGGCGGCCCGGTCGGCCTCGGCCTGGTTCTCGACGTGGGACGAGTTCGCTGTCTCCTCGGCCCCGAGTTCACCCGTTTCGAAGCCCTCGGCCTCGCTCTGCGCTTCTGAATTCGTCTCGTCGTTCATCCAATTCACACCCGGGAAAACGGCCCCCGTAGTGGGCGTCGCCCCGATCGACCATGGTCGTTCGATCCCGAGACACCACACATGTCGCCGACCCGGAATCCAGATCAGCCGACGATCATTTCGCTACCGACGCATGAAAGATAAGACAACCCCTTTTGAAGCCACTTGACGTTGGGGGTCGCCCGACTTCCAACGAGGGGTTTCAAAGGTCCGGTTTGTAGTTCCATCGGCAAGCTCAACAGTAGAGAAGCCATGAGCGGCGCGAGCGTTCCTTTGAATCCATCGCTCGGGTGAGGCGTTGTCCCCAAAAGGAGGACTCCATGGCTCCAAACGCCACCCTGCGCCGCTTTTCCGTCCATGGCGTCGAGGATGCGCCCTCGAGGGGACGCCAGCTTCAGGCGGCGAGTTTCGAGGCCGCCGCGCTCGAGTTCGTGGACGCCCACCCGGTCGCCGATGAGGACGGCGAGGTCGCCCTGATGGTCGAGGACTGCGAAACGGGCGAGCGCCAGTGTTTTCGCGTCGACGTGGCGAGTGGCGAGACCGAGCCCTGCGACTGATCCGACCAGACTTCGCCTGACCCGACCCGACCGATCAAACCCGCCGGCGCGGACGGCCGTGCAGCTCGGCGCCGGCGTCGGCCGGCAGGCGGGCGTACCAGAGGATCGAGACGAAGGTGATGGCGCCGATCGCCGCGAAGGCCGGCGCCACGGCATGCCAGGTCAGGGTGCGCGCGCCCTGCCATTGGCCGATGAAGTGGATCAGCATGGCCGCCAGGCCGATGCCCACCGACTGCACGAGCTGTTGGGCCATGGACGAGGTCGTCGAGGCGCGGCTCATCCGGTCCTGGTCGATCTCGGCATAGGCCAGGCCGTTCAGGCTGGTGAACTGCAGGGAGCGGAAGAAGCCGCCCCCGGCCAGCACCGCCATGATCAGCCAGTGCGGCGTCGTCGGCCGGAAGAAGGCGTAGGCGATGAAGGTCGCCCCGCAGATGACGGCGTTGGCGATCAGCACCCGCTTGAAGCCGAAGCGGCGCAGGATCGGCGGGGCGGTGGTCTTCATGACGAGGGCGCCCGCCGCCGAGATGAAGGTCATCAGGCCGGCCCGGAAGGCCGACATGCCGAAGCCGATCTGCAGCAGCATGGCCAGCAGGAAGGGCGTCGCGCCCATGGCGATGCGGAAGAAGCCGCCGCCGACCACGCCGGCCTGGAAGGTCTGCACCCGGAAGATCGAGAGGTCGATGATCGCGTGCGGATTGCCGCGCGCGTGTCGCCAGTAGAGGCCGAAGCAGACGGCGGCGAGGGCGAAGAGGCCGGCCACCTCGCCGGGCGGCAGGAAGTCCCGCCCGAGGTTCTCGAAGCCGAAGATCAGACTGGCGAGGCCGACGCCGGTGAGCGCGATGCCCGCCCAGTCGAGGGGCGAGACCTCCTGCTCCTTCACGTTCGGCACGAAGGCGCGCACCAGCGCCACGCCGACGAGGGCGACCGGCAGGTTGATGTAGAAGATCCAGCGCCAGTTGAAGAAGGTGACGATGGTGCCGCCGAGGATGGGTCCGATCACCGGGCCGACCAACGCCGGCATGGTCAGCACCGACATGGCCCCGACGAGCTCGCTCTTGGGCGTGGTGCGCAGCAGCACCAGGCGCCCGACCGGCGCCATCATCGAGGCTGCGACGCCCTGGAACATCCGTCCGACGATCAGCTCGGGCAGGTTCTGGGCGAAGCCGCAGCCGGCCGAGGAGACGGCGAACAGCACCATCGAGGTCATGAAGACGCGCTTGGCGCCCAGCTTGTCGGCCATCCAGCCGCTGACCGGCAGGCAGACCGCCGAGGCCAGCAGGAACATGGTCATGGTCATGTTCAGCCGCAGCGGGTCCTCGTGCAGCGCCCGGGCGATGGTCGGCAGGGCGTTGGACATCACCGTCGCTTCCAGCGTCTGCATCAGCAGGGCCGAGCCGATGATCGCCGGGATCAGCCAGCCGCGCGCGAGCGCGTCGGCCTCGCCGGCTCGTTCGAGAGCGTCGGAGGTGATCTCGGGGGCTTCCAGGACGCGGTCGGCAGGGCTCATGGCTCGAGGCTCACGAGCTGGAGGAGGGGTTCGGCGGCGGCCGCGAGGCGCTCGCGCTCGGCGGGGCCGAGCCGGGTAAGGCGCGCGGCCAGCCAATCGTTCCGCAGGCGCCGGATGGCTTCGATCTGCTTGGCGCCGGCGGGGGTGACGACCAGCCCCGCGCGCCGGGCGTCCTGGGCGTCGCCGCGACGCTCGACCCAGCCGGCGGCCTCCAGCCGCTTCACGTGCGCCGACATGGTGGGCTTGGAGGTCTGTTCCAGGTCCGCGAGCTCGCTGACCCCGATGCCCGGGCGCTTCAGGATCGCGCCCAGCAGCAGGGCGTCCTGGGCCGAGAGGCCGACGCGGTTGGCTTCCTGCCTGAGGCGCCGGGAGACGCGCAGCAGCGCCGGCCGAAGGGCGTCGGCCAGGCGGGTGATGTCGGGATCGCTGTCGGGCATGTGGGTAGTTAGGTAGGCTAACTACCTTTTCGGCGCAAGCGCCATTCGGCCAAAAGAAAAGCGGGGTCCGCGAGGACCCCGCTCGCAGGTCTGGTCCAGGATGCCTGCCTAGAGGACGCCGAGCATGTCGGCGACCAGCGGGTGGCGCACGATGTCGCGCTCTTCCAGCCTGACGACCGAGATGTTGGAGAGCTGCTCCAGCCGCTCCGACACGGGCGCGAGGCCCGACAGCTCGGGCAGCAGGTCCGACTGGTTGGGGTCGCCGGTCACCACCATGGTCGAGTGCCATCCCAGCCGCGTCAGCAGCATCTTCAGCTGGACGTAGGTACAGTTCTGGGCCTCGTCGATGACGACGAAGGCGTTGTTGAGCGTCCGGCCGCGCATGAATCCGACCGGCGCGATCTCGATGGCGCCTTCGGCCATCAGCGCCCGCACCCGCTTCATTGACAGCCTGTCCGAGAGGGCGTCGTAGAGCGGCCGCAGGTAGGGCGCGAGCTTGTCCTCCGCATCGCCGGGCAGGAAGCCGATCGACTCGCCGGCCTCGACGGCCGGGCGCGACAGCACGATGCGCCCGACGCGCCCGCTCTCCAGCGCCTCCACCGCCTTGGCGATGGCCAGGTAGGTCTTGCCGGTGCCCGCAGGACCCAGCGCCAGCACCAGGTTCTTCTCGTCGATCGCCTTGATCAGCTCTTCCTGTCCGGGCGACTTCGCCTTGATCGTCTTGAGGTAGCCCTGCTCGCGCTCGTCGTTGTGATGTCCCAGAGGCGTCCAGCCGCCGCGATCGACCGGCAGCCGGCGGATCTTATCGTCCCCCTCGAACTGACCAGCGTCGAAGGCGCCTTCGCGCAGCTGTCGCTTCAAGGCTCGTTTGCTCATCAAGGCCTCCGTGGGGACAAGAAAAAAGGGCGTATCCGCAACGGATCGCCCTTGGGGGTGACTGGGAATGAAGGAGAGCGGCGGCGGCATGCCCGGCCCGGCGGCTCGGTAGGCTCTGGTCCGGGCGGTGAGGCCCCGAAGGACAACAGACGCGACGCCATCAAACTCCGTCCAGCGCGAGGCGTGGGACCGATGAAGGTTCCCGCGGCGAGCCGAGGCGGCTATCACCCCCTCGAATCGCCCGACTAGAATGATCCTATCGTCCTTTCGGAACGGTTAAACAGCGCTATTGTCGCAAGAAGAGGGGAGTTCGGATGGCTGTCTACAATTTAGGAAACGTGACACCTGAATTGCCGAATGATGACGAATACTGGATTGCGCCGAGCGCGGCCGTGATCGGCCGAGTCGTGCTCAAGAAAAACGCCTCGATCTGGTGGGGTGCGACACTTCGGGGCGACAACGATCCCATCGTCATCGGCGAGGGTTCGAACGTCCAGGACGGAAGCGTGCTGCACACCGACACCGGCTCCCCCCTGACCATCGGCGCCAACGTCACCGTCGGCCACATGGTGATGCTTCACGGCTGCACGATCGGGGACAATTCCCTCGTCGGCATCGGCTCCATCGTCCTCAACGGCGCGAAGATCGGTAAGAACTGCCTGATCGGGGCCAACTGCCTGATCACCGAGGGCAAGGAGATCCCGGACAATTCGCTGGTCATGGGCGCCCCCGGCAAGGTCGTGCGCGAGATCACCCCGCAGCAGGCGGCGATGATCGTCGGCGGCTCGGCGCACTACGTGGAGAACTGGAAGCGCTACAAGCGCGAGATGGCCGGTGGCTGAGGCCGGTTGACGGACCTAGCGGCGCCTGACGAAGCGTCGCTGCCAAACCTGACGGAGGGCGCTCATGGCGTACGAATTCATCCGCGTGGAGCGGGACGGCCCGATCACCACCATCATCCTCAACCGGCCGGAGGTGATGAACGCGCTGCACTCGCCGGCGCACTTCGAGCTGGACGAGGCGTTCAACGCCTTCCGCGACGACCCGGAGCAGTGGGTGGCGATCGTCACCGGCGCCGGCGACCGGGCGTTCTCGGCCGGAAACGACCTCAAGCACCAGGCCGGCGGCGGCAAGATGGGCAGCCCGGCCTCGGGCTTCGCCGGCCTGACCTCGCGCTTCGACCTCAACAAGCCGCTGATCGCGGCGGTGAACGGCGTGGCCATGGGCGGCGGCTTCGAGATCGCGCTCGCCTGCGACATCATCGTCGCCTCGGAGGCGGCGACCTTCGCCCTTCCGGAGCCGCGGGTCGGCCTGGCGGCGCTCGCCGGCGGCCTGCACCGCCTGCCCCGCGAGATCGGCACGAAGCGCGCGATGGGGATGATCCTCACCGGCCGCCGTGTTTCGGCAGCCGAGGGCAAGGAGCTCGGGTTCGTCAACGAGGTGGTCCCCGCCGCCGACCTGATGGCCGCGGCCAAGCGCTGGGCGCAGCAGATCTGCGAGCTGTCGCCGATGTCGATCCGCGCGTCGAAGGAGGCGGTATACACGGGCCTCGCCGAGCCGAGCCTCCAGGCAGCGATCACCGCCCAGAACAAGTATCCGGCGATCCGCGCGCTCTTCACCTCGGAGGACTTCGTGGAGGGGCCGAAAGCCTTCGCGGAGAAGCGCGCCCCGCAATGGAAGGGCCGCTGAGGGAGGGCCGCAGACGGCGCCTCTTGCCAGAAAGTGACGCCTCCGTCACTTTCGCGCGCCAATAACCACAGGTCTCCGACATCGGGAAACGCCATGGATCGCTACGACTACATCATCATCGGCGCCGGCTCCGCCGGTTGCGTCCTGGCCGCCCGACTGTCGGAGGATCCGTCCGTCAAGGTCCTGCTGCTCGAGGCCGGCGGCAAGGACAATTCGCTGATGGTCAAGATGCCGGCGGGCGTCGGCGGCCTGATCGGCAAGCAGGGGCCATACAACTGGGGTTTCTGGACCGAGCCCGAGCCGAACCTCGACGGCCGGCGTCTGTGGTGGCCGCGCGGCAAGGGCTGGGGCGGCTCCTCGTCGATCAACGGCATGATCTATATCCGCGGCCACGCGCGCGACTATGACCAGTGGCGGCAGATGGGCCTGGCCGGCTGGTCCTATGCGGACGTGCTTCCCTACTTCAAGCGGGCCGAGAGTTTCGAAGGCGGCGCCGACGCCTGGCACGGCGGGGAGGGGCCGCTCCACGTCTCCAAGGCGGCTTCGCCGAACCCGATCTACAAGGCCGCAATCGAGGCCGGCCGTCAGGCGGGCTATCCCGTCACGGGCGACTTCAATGGCTTCCAGCAGGAGGGCTTCGGGCCCTACCAGATGACCATCAAGGACGGTCAGCGTTGGAGCGCCGCGCGGGCCTACCTGCATCCGGCGCTGAGCCGGCCGAACCTCACCTGCCTGACCGGCGCGCGGACGACCCGCATCCTGGTCGAGAACGGCCGCGCCGTCGGCGTCGAGGTCGTCGAGGGCAAGTCGCAGCAGCCGCGCGCCGTCTATGCCGACGCCGAGGTCCTGCTCTCCGCCGGTGCGGTGCAGTCGCCGCACATCCTGCAGCTTTCCGGGATCGGCGATCCGGACGAGCTCGGCAAGCTCGGGATGAAGACCGTGCACGCCCTGCGCGGCGTGGGCGCCAATCTCCAGGACCACCTGGACGTGACGATCAGCTGGGAGTGCCCCAAGCCGATCACCATCTATTCGATGCGCAAGGGGATCATCAAAACCCTCGGCGTCGGCCTGAACTACGCCCTGTTCAACAAGGGCATCGGCCGCGAGAACTTCCTGGAAAGCGGCGCCTTCCTGCGCTCACGTCCCGATCTCGATCGCCCCGACCTGCAGATCCACACCGTCCTGGCGATCATGCAGGACCACGGCAAGGTGCAGGTGAACAAGGACGGCTACACCTTCCACGTCTGCCAGCTGCGTCCGGAGAGCCGCGGCCGCGTAGGCCTGAAGAGCGCCGATGCGCTCGCCGATCCGGCGATCTTCGCCAACTACCTCGCCACGGAGGAGGATCGCCGGGCCATCCGCGAGGGCGTGAAGATGATGCGCGAGGTGGGGGCCCAGGCCGCCTTCGATCCCTATCGCGGGCCGGAGTTCTCGCCGGGCAAGGACGTCCGCACCGACGCCGAGATCGACGCCTGGGTGCGCCGCTCCGCGGAGACGATCTATCACCCGGTGGGCACCTGCAAGATGGGCGCGGCGGGCGACGCCATGGCCGTGGTGGACGGCGAGCTGAGGGTGCAGGGCATCGCCGGCCTGCGCGTCGTCGACGCCTCGGTCATGCCGACCCTGGTCGGCGGCAACACCAACGCGCCGACCATCATGATCGCGGAGAAGGCGGCCGACATGATCCGCGGCCGCGCCGCGCTGGCGCCCGACGACGCGCCGGTCTTCGGAGACGGTCAGAAGGCCGCCTGAGGCCGGCTCAGCCCTTCCAGCACGGAACTCCAGAGCACGCGGGCCGGTCTCCGGCCCGCGTGTTTTCGTATGCGCGATCGTCCACTGCCCGCATGATATTCGTTCACGCGTGAATTAGTATTGACGTTCTCGCGAACTCAACTAGCGTCACTGCGCGCGCCGAAGAGCGCTGGCGAATTTGGGTTGGGGAGGGAATCGTGAGGATCCACGCAATGTGGTTGAGCGCCTCTGTGCTGGCGCTCGGATGGGGCGGGCTGGCTCAGGCTCAGACCGCGCAATCGACCAAGGCGGTCGACGCCAACACCCTTCAGGAGCTCGTGGTGACCGCCGAGCGGCGGACCGAGAACCTGCAGTCGACGGCCATCGCGGCCACCGTTCTGACCGGCGACGACCTGGCCAAGAAGGGCGTCGTCACCGTCGATCAGCTGCAGTTCGTCAGCCCCTCGATCACGGTGAACAACTTCGGTCAGGGCAACAACATCAACATCCGAGGCATCGGCAAGGGCGAGCACAACACCCAGACCTCGACCGGCGTCGTCACCTATCGCGACGGCGCGACGACCTTCCCGGGCTACATCCAGGAGGAGCCGTACTTCGACATCTCAGGGGTGGAGGTGCTGCGCGGCCCGCAGGGCACCTTCAGCGGCCAGAACGCCACCGGCGGGGCGGTCATCGTCAACACCAACGACCCGAAGATCGGCGGCGGCCATTCGGGATACCTGCTCGGCCACTACGGCAACTATGACGATGTCGGGCTGCAGGGGGCGGTGAACCTTCCCATCAACGACACCACGGCGGCGCGGGTCGCCTTCTTCACCAACTACCGCGACAGCTTCTACCACATCTCCGGACCCTGGACGGGCGATCCGACCCTGAAGTGGGGCGCGGTCCGCCTGTCGCTGCTGTGGACGCCCAGCGACAAGCTCAAGGTGCTGTGGAAGACCGACTACGATTACCTGCAGAATGGCGGCTACTTCGGCGACGCCATGACCAAGCCGACGACGGACAGCCTGTTCCGGTTCGCGAACAACACCCACACCTTCGCCACCGATCAGTTCATCCGCTCGACGGCCAAGGTCGACTACGTGGCCGACAACGGGATCACCTTCCGCTCGATCTCCAGCTACGCCAAGGGCCGCACCGCCTGGAAGGGCGACATCGACGGCACGGCCGCGGCGGCTCCCAACTACTGGATCGCCGAGGCGGTGAACGAGCGGCTCTGGAGTCAGGAGTTCAACCTCATCTCGCCCGACACCGGGCCGATGAAGTGGGTGCTGGGCGCCTACTATCAGAGCAACGACTACACCTTCCCAAAGAACCGCTTCCTGATCGGCGTGCCCCCGGGCGTCGTCGACGAGCGGCTCGACGGCGTCAACAAGACCTACACCGCCGCGGCCTTCGGCCAGGTGAGCTTCGAGCTGCCGCGCGGCTTCGAACTGCAGGTGGGCGCCCGGTATTCGAAGTGGAGCACGGTCAACCACGTGCGCTGGTACGTGCCGCAGTTCCCGACCATCGACTATCCCGACAACGAGACCGAGGTCGGCTACAACCTGACCGGCAAGGTCACGCTGAACTGGCAGCTCGACCCGAACAACTTCCTCTACGCCTTCGTGGCCTCAGGGGCGAAGCCGGGCGGCCTCAACGGTCCGCTCTACTTCGGCGGCGGCGTGCTGCCCCCGCCGTTCCGCCAGGAGCTGGTCTATGACTACGAGGCCGGCTGGAAATCGAACCTGCTCGACAACCACCTGCGCACCCAGATCGGCGTCTATTACAACACCTTCAAGCACTTCCAGGTGATCCTGCCGATCCCCAACAATCCGCTGCAGACGACCGAGCAGAATAACCCCAATCCCAGCAAGCTCTACGGGATCGAGGCCTCGGCCCAGGCCGTGTTCGGCGACCTCTCCTTCGATCTCGGGGCGGGCTGGACGAAGAGCGAGATCGGGACCTTCTGGACCCAGGATCCGCGGCTGCCACGCTCCGGGCCCTGCGATCCCCGGACGGGTCCGGCCAGCGCCAGCTGCATCAATCTCGGCGGCAATCCCCAGACCTACGCGCCGGAGTTCACCTTCAACGCCAGCGCCCGCTACAACTACCACCTGGCCAATGGCGACACCCTGACGCCTCAGGTCACCTACAGCCACATCTCGGAGCAGTGGGGCACCCTGTTCGACAATCGCGCGGCCGGGGACCATCTCGACCCGCGCGACATCGTCGGCGCCTCGCTCGCCTGGACGCATGGCGATCTCGTCACGACCCTCTACGGCTACAACCTGACGGACGATCACTACGTCGCCGCTCTCCTGTCGCCGATCCGCATCGCCGGCGCGCCGCGGCAGTTCGGCATCAGCATCATGAAGCCGTTCTGACGACGCTCCCCACGGCCGCCGCGCTGGTCCCAGCCGGCGGCCGTCTTCTTCTCCGGTTCGTAGCCAAGGTTCATGCAGTCCTACTCCCTTACCGTCGACAAGTTCCTGGACCACGCCGCCAAGTGGACTGGGGATCGAGAGATCGTCGCGGCGCATGGTGGAAGGGGGCCAAGCCGAACCAGCTACGAAGACCTGCGCGCCCGCAGCAATCGCCTGTCCGGCGCCCTTCTGGCGCTCGGGCTGAGGTTCGGCGATCGGATCGCGACGCTCGCCTGGAACACCCAGCATCACCTCGAGACCTACTACGCCGCCATGGGGGCGGGGATGGTCTGCCACACCCTGAATCCGCGCCTGACGGCGGCTCACCTCGCCGCCATGGTCAACGAGGCCGAGGACCGGGTGCTGGCGGCCGCCGGCAATCTTCAGCCGCTGGCGGCGGAGCTCGCCGCCCTCTGTCCTCGTCTCGAGCACATCATCCTGCTCGATGATCCGGTTCCGCCTTCCCTTGATCTGGCCGGCCACGCGGCGCGGGTCTGGGGTTACGAGGCGTTGCTCTCCACCCTGGGCGCCGAAGCCGCGTGGGGCGGCTTCGACGAGGAGACGCCGGCCGGGCTCTGCTACACGTCGGGAACGACGGGGCAGCCGAAGGGCGTGCTCTACACCCACCGGTCCAACTACCTGCACACCCTCCGGTCCCTGCAGGCCGACGCCATCGCCCTGACCGGAAGCGACAGCCTGCTCGTGGCGGTGCCGATGTTCCACGCCAACGGCTGGGGCCTGCCGTTCGCCGCGCCGGCGGTGGGGGCCAAGCTGGTCCTGCCCGGACGCCAGGCGGACGGAGCGAGCCTGGCGAGACTGATGCGCGACGAGGGCGTCACGATCGCCGCGGGCGTCCAGACCGTGTGGCTGGGCGTCGTCGACCATCTGGACGCCACGGGCGGCGAACTGCCCGACCTCAAGCGGGTGCTGATCGGCGGCTCCAGCTGTCCGGAGGCGCTCATCCGGCGCCTGGAGGATCGGCTCGGGGCGCAGGTTCAGACCAGCTGGGGCATGACCGAGCTCTCGCCGGTGGGCACGATCGCGCCGCCCGATGCGCCGGCGAGCGCTGTCCGCGCCTCGGGGCGGCCGCCGATGGGGCTCGACCTCAAGCTCACCGATGCCGACGGCGTGACCTTGCCGCGCCAGCGTGGGGTGGTGGGCCATCTGAAGGTCAAGGGGGCGAGCGTCGTCGACCGCTATTTCAAGGCGCAGAGCGATGCGCTCGACGACGAGGGCTATTTCGACACCGGCGACCTCGCGAGCATCGACGAGTCCGGCGCCCTGACGATCTGCGGCCGCTCGAAGGACCTCATCAAGTCGGGCGGCGAGTGGATCAATCCGGCGGAGATCGAGGACATCGTCGGCCGGGATCCCGCCGTCGGACAGGTGGCGGTGATCGGCCGTAGCGACCCCAAATGGGGCGAGCGCCCGGTCCTGATCGTCGAGCCGCGGCAGGGGCAATCGATCGATCCTCGCGGCTTGGTGGAGGGGCTGCGCGGCAAGGTCGCCGACTGGTGGCTGCCGGACGAGGTGGTGCAGATCGGCGCCATGCCGCTGGCGGCGACGGGAAAGATTGACAAGAACAGGCTGCGTGCCGACTACGCAGAGGGGAACTTGGCGCAGCACGGCTCCGGATCTTGAGGGGCGGCGCGAGCCTGGATCCCGCGTGAAGTGAAGGGGTTGGCGGGATGGCCGAGGGTCCTACGGCGAAGCGCGTTCGCCGCACCAAGGCGGAGCAGCGGGCGGAGACGCTCGAACAGATCCTCGATGCGGCCGAGTACCTCTTCTCGCAGCATGGGCTGCACGGCGTGACGCTGCGCGACGTCGCCGAGCGCGTCGGGGTGCACACGACGCTGCTGCACTACTACTTCGATGACAAGCCGAGCCTGTTCGAGGCGGTCTTCGCGCGGCGCGCGAGCACGACGAGCGGCCGTCGGATGGCGGCGCTGGAGGCCTACGAGGCGGAGGCCGGCGACAAGCCGACCGTGGAGGGGGCGCTGCACGCCTTCCTCGACACCGACCTCGACCTCTACGTCGAGGGCGGCGAGCCGTGGATGAACTACGCGGCCTTCTGCGCGCGGGTCAGCAACACCCCGGAGGGCGCGGCGCTGATGGACGTCCACTTCGATCCGGTGGTCCTGAAGCTGGTGTCGATCCTCAAGCGGGCGCTGCCCGACACCCCGGAGGAGGACATCTTCTGGGGATACCACTTCGTCACCGGGTCCCTGATGAACACCCTGGCGCGGACCGGACGGATCGACCGCTTGTCGGGGGGGCTGTGCCACTCGGACGACTTCAAGGCGGTCAAGCGGCGCATGGCCAAGTTCATGGCGGCGGGGTTCCTGGCGCTGCAGGAGACCTGACCCTTCTCAGCGTTGGATGGGCAGTCCGAAATACATTCATCCTCGCGTGAGTGAGTATTGACGCCGCGCGCCGAGGGGCGGCATGCTCCACCAGAGCGTCGGCGGACAGATCGATGCGGCAACCAATGGGGGAGGGCGCCGGGTTGACGAGCCAGGTATCCGAAGGCGTGCCGATGGCCGCTGCCGAGCAGCGGACCGGTGCCAGGGCGTGGGTGGTTCTGGGCATCCTGGCCTTCGTCTATGTGCTCAACTTCCTGGACCGGCAGCTCCTGTCGATCCTGGCCAAGCCGATCCAGGACAGCCTGCACCTCAGCGACAGCCAACTCGGCAAGATCGGCGGCCTCTACTTCGCGCTGTTCTATTGCCTGATCGCCATCCCGGTGGGCTGGCTCGCCGACCGCACCAACCGCGTGCGCCTGCTGGCGGTCGCCTGCGGCCTGTGGAGCGCGGCGACCATGGCCTGCGGCCTGTCGGCGAGCTATCCGCAGCTCGTCGCCTCGCGCATGGCGGTGGGGGTCGGCGAGGCCGGCGGCGTGCCGCCCTCCTACGCCATCATCTCAGACTACTTCCCGCCGGGCCGCCGCGGCACGGCGCTGAGCATCTTCAACCTCGGTCCGCCGGTGGGGCAAGCCCTGGGCGTCGCCATCGGCGCCTCCATCGCCGCGGCCTACGGCTGGCGGCCGGCGTTCATCGTCCTCGGCGCCGCCGGGATTCTGGCGGCGCTCATCGTCGTGAGCGTGGTGCGCGAACCGAAGCGCGGCGGCCTCGACGCTCCGGCCAAGGCGGACGTCGGCGCGGCGAAGGCCGGATTCTGGCCGACCGTGAAGGCGTTCTTCTCCAACCCTGCCCTGGTGCTCGTCGCCCTGGGCGGCGGGGTCACCCAGATCATCACCTACGGCGCCGGCAATTTCTCCACGCTCTTCCTGATGCGCGAGAAGGGCATGACGCTGCAGGAGGTGGCGCTCTACTACGCGATCCTGGTGGCGATCTGCATGGGCGGCGGGATCTTCGTCTCGGGCCGGGTGCTCGACCGCTACGCCACCCGCTGGAAGCCGGCCTACGCCCTCATTCCGGCGGTCTCGCTGCTGGCCGCCGCACCCTTCTTCTTCGGCTTCATCTTCGCCCCGACCTGGCCCGTGGCCCTGGCCTTCCTGGCCGGACCGACGACGCTGAACTACTTCTATCTCTCCGCCTCGGTGACCCTGACCCAGGAGGAGGTCCGGCCCGACCGGCGCGTCCTCTCAGGCGCCCTGCTGCTGCTGATCATGAACCTGACCGGCATGGGCGTGGGACCGACCTTCGTGGGCGCCGTGAGCGACGCCTTGCGGCCGGAGCATCCGACCAACTCGCTGCAGCTCGCCTTCCTGAGCCTCACGCCCTTCTACGCCCTGGCGATTCTGATCTTCCTGGCCCTGACCTGGGTGCTGAAGCGCGAAGCCGACGCCCAGGCCGCCCGGCCATGAACCTGCGCGGCGCGCTCCTCGCGGCGGGCGCCGCGCTTCTCGCCCTCACCGGGCCCGCCCTCGCGGCCGCCGGCCCGGTGGCGCGGGCGCCGGTGGGCGCTGTCGAGGGCCGGCTGGACGGGACCGTGGAGGTCTTCAAGGGCATCCCCTACGCCCAGCCGCCGGTCGGCCAGGCGCGTTGGCGGCCGCCGACGGCGGCGCCCGACTGGCAAGGCGTGCGCAAGGCCACCGCGTTCGGCGCGGCCTGTGTCCAGCCGGTGGCGGCGCCCGGCGGCATCTACGAAGACCCGATCCCGCCGATGAGCGAGGACTGTCTGTCGCTGAACGTCTGGACGCCGAAGGGCGCGGCCAAGGCGCCGGTGCTGGTCTGGATCCACGGCGGGGCGCTGACCACTGGCGCGAGCGCCGAGGCGATGTACGACGGGAGGAAGCTGGCCGAGCGCGGCGTGGTGGTGGTCTCGATCAACTACCGGCTCGGCGTGCTGGGCTGGCTGGCCCACCCGGGGCTGAGCGCGGAGTCGGCCGGGGGCGTCTCGGGCAACTACGGCCTGCTGGACCAGATCGAGGCGCTGCGCTGGGTTCGCCGCAACATCGCAGCGTTCGGCGGCGATGCCGCCAATGTCACCATCGCCGGTGAATCTGCCGGCGGCCTGAGCGTCATGTACCTCATGGCCTCGCCGCCGGCCCGCGGCCTGTTCGCCAAGGCGATCGCCGAGAGCGCCTACATGATCTCCACGCCGGAGCTGAAGGCGCCGGCGCACGGCCACCCATCGGCGGAGCAGTCGGGCCTGGCGCTCGCGGACAAGCTCAAGTCGCCGGATATCGCAGCCCTGCGGGCGATGGACGCCCAGGCCCTGACCCGGGCGGCGGCTGCGGCCGGGTTCGCCCCCTTCGGCGCAGTGGACGGCAAGGTGCTGGCCGGCCAGCTCGTCGACGTCTTCGACCGCGGCCAGCAGGCGCCCGTGCCGATCTTGGCCGGGTTCAACGCCGGCGAGATCCGCTCCCTGCGGATGCTGGCGGCGCGGCCGCCGGCGAGCGCGGCGATCTACGAGGCGGCGATCCGCGAGCGCTACCGCGACCTGGCCGACGCCTACCTGCGCCTCTATCCGCCGACCAACCTCGAGGAGAGCATCTTGGCCGCGACGCGGGACGGGCTCTACGGCTGGACCGCCGAGCGGCTGGCGGCCAAGCAGACCGCGATCGGCCAGCCGGCCTATCTCTATCTGTTCGATCACGGCTATCCGGACGCGGACTTCGCCGGCCTGCACGCCTTCCACGCCAGCGAGCTTCCCTATGTGTTCGGGACGGCCGACCGCGTCGGGCCGCATTGGCCCAAGCCGCCCCGGGCGGACGCGGAGCAGCGGCTTTCGCAGGCGATGATCGGCTATTGGACCAGCTTCGCGAAGACCGGCGCGCCGACGGCCGAGGGGCAGCCGGCCTGGCCGGCCTACGACCGGTCCCGCGCCTACATGGCGTTCCGCGACGCGCCTCGCCCGGCCGACGGCCTGATGCCCGGCATGTACGACCTGCACGAGGAGGTGATCCGCCGCCGGCGCGCGGCCGGCGACCAACCCTGGAACTGGAACGTCGGCCTGTGGTCGCCGGTCCTGCCGGGTCGCTAGGACCCGGCTACTTCGCCGACTGGCTACTTCGCCGACTGGGCGCGGACCTCGAGCTTCCAGGCCTTCGCATCCTGCAGGAAGGTCGCCGCGGCGCGCTGGACGTCGACGGCGCTGACCCGCTCGGTGCCCGGCACGAGCTGGCGGATGAAGTCGAGGTGGCGCGGATCCTCCTGGGCGCCGGACAGCTCGCTCAGCCAGTACTGGTTGGTCACCTGGGATTTGCGGATGGCGTCGATGCGCGGTTTCTTGGCCCGCTCGAGCTCGTCGGCGGTCGGGCCCTTGGCGGCAAGGTCGGCGGCGATCTTGGCGACGTCGGCGAAGAAGCCGTCGAGCTTCTGCGGCGGCACCTCGACCGCGGCCGAGACATAGCCCCAGCCGGTCCAGACCAGGCTGTGCGAATAGCTGACCGACGGGGAATAGGTCGCTCCTTGGACCTGGCGGATCTGCTCGATCAGCCGCAGGCCCATGACCTCGCCCATCACCGCGTCCTCGCGGGCGCGCTGCGGATTGGACCAGAAGTCGGCGGTCGGCCAGGCCATGTAGGCGATCGCCTGATCGGCCCGGCCCTTGTGCGTCAGGACCAGGGGCTGAGCCGTCGGCGCAGGGAACGCGACCTTTTCCTGGGCGGGGTCGAGCGGCGGCAGCGGCTTGCGCGGCGGCAGGGCGCCGAAGGTGCGGGCCACGGCGTCCGTGGCGGCCTCGACGCTGACGTCGCCGACGACCACCAGCTCGATGGGGTCCTGGGCCAGGTGGCCGGCGACCTGGGCCTGCAGGTCGGCGAGGCTGGCGCTCGCCATCTCGGACCGGCTGGGGAAGGTGAAGCGGCGGTCGCCGCCATGCAGCAGGCCCGACAGGTCGCGGCCGAGGACGCCGGAATCGGTGGCCTCGTACTGGTCCTGCAGGGTCTTGGAGGCGGCCTTGATCCGCTCGAAGCCCTGCGGACGCCAGCCGGGCTCGGAGGCGTAGGCGGTCAGCACCTGGAGCTCGGTGTCGAGATCCTCGCGCCGGGTCGTGCCGGAAAGCACGAAGGCGTCCTCGCCGACGCCGAAGGTGGCGCCGAACACCTTCGAGGCGAGCACGCGCTCCATGTCCTCGTTGCTGATCTTCTTGAGGCCGCCCTCGATGACCGCCCCCGAGGCCCACTTCAGGCTCTGGCGGTCGCGGGGCAGGTCGAGCATGCCGCGGCCGATGTTGACCCGGACCAGCACCTCGTCGTCGCGGAACTTGGTCGGCTTCACCGTCAGGCGCACGCCGTTCTCGAAACGGACGAAGGTGGTCTCGAGGTCGGTGATGTCCTTGCTCTCGGCGACCTTGCCGGGCGGGCCGAAGCTCTCATAGGGCCAGGTCACCTGCGCCTGCGCGGCCGGGGCCGAGACCTCCGTCTTCTGGAAGGCCTTGAGAGCCGTCAGCAGGGCCTGGTCGCCGCCCTCCACGGGCTTGGGCGTGGAGACGAACAGCAGCGGGCCCGCGCCGTTGAACAGCGACTTCAGCGCCTCGGACACGTCCTTGGCTTTCAGGTCCTTCACGGCGGAGTCGAAGAAGGCGAGATCCTGCGCCGGATTGGTCACTACCTCCTGGTCGTCGAGCGATCCGACGATCTCGTCGGCCAGCTCGGCCTGGCGACGGGTGGCCGCGCCGGCGGCCGCGGCCTTCAGGCTGGCGCGCAGCTCGACGATCTCGCGGTCGAGCTCGTCCTGGCGCACCCCGTACAGGGCCGCGCGGCGGGTTTCCTGCTCCATGGCGTCGAGGGCCGGCTGCCAGCGGTCGGGCGCGGCGTTGGCGACCACCATGGTGACCTCGGCCGAATGCTCCTGGTCGGCCTTGAAGGCGCCGGCGGCGAGGAACGGCGGCTGCGGCGAGCGGGCGAGCGCCTGGAACCGGCGGTTCAGAACCTGGAACCCGAGCAGGCGGACGATCTCGCGCCGGCGCTTGGCGAGGGTGTCGGCGGACAGGTCCGGCGTCCGCACCCAGGTCATCTGCAGGCCGAGCGGCGCGCCCGGCTCGACGATGAGCCTGGCCTCGGTCTCGCGCGGCTTCACCTTGCCGAGGTCCGGATCGGTCCCGGCCGGGCCGACCGGCGTCCAGTCGCCGAAGCGGGCCTTGATCTTGGCTTCCATGGCGGCGGGGTCGAAGTCGCCCACCACGACCAGCACGGCGCGGTCGGGCCGGTAATAGCGGTGATAGAAATCGGCGATCTGGCTGACCGGAGCCGTCTTCAGCACATCCACCTGGCCGATGGGATAGCGGGTCGGCAGGCGCTGGCCCGGGAAGAGGAAGGAAAAGCGCGACTTCAGGATGCGGTAGCTGGGGGTGTCGCGGGTGCGCTCCTCGGAGAGGACGACGCCGCGCTCATGGTCCATCGCCTCCTGCGAGAGGGTCAGGTTGGAGGCGATCTCGCGCATCAGCATGAGCGAGGTGTCGACGGTCTCGTCGTCGGTGTGCGGCAGGTCGAGCTTGTAGATCGTCTGGCTGAAGCCGGTGGACGCGTTGGTGTCGGCCCCGAACGCCAGGCCATGGCGCTGCAGGATCTTGATCATGTCGTTCTCGGGCACCGCCTTGGAGCCCTTGAAGGCCATGTGCTCGAGGAAGTGGGCGAGGCCCTGCTGGGCGTCGGTCTCCTCCAGCGACCCGGCGTCGATGTAGAATCGGACGGCCGCCTGTCCGGCGGGAATGGACTGCTTGCGGATGGCGTAGCGCATGCCGTTGGGCAAGGCGCCGAAGCGGATGTCGGGGTCGACCTGGACGTCCGATCGGGCCTGAGGCCATTCGCCGGGCTTCAGCCTGGCGGCCCGCGGCGCGGTCTCGCTGGCGTGCGGCCCGACGCGCGGAATGTGCGGAAGGTGGGGAAGGGAGAGGGCGAAGGCGCCGCTGACGGCCAGAAGCGAGAGCGTGGCGGCGAGCGCGAGGCTCGCGCGCAGGGGACGGGTCATCGAGCGGTCCTGAAACTCTGAAATGTCTCGGAGGCCTGCAACAAAGCGGAGGCTCGTGGCGCCCGCAAGGCGAGAAGCGGGCGGGCGGCGACATTGAATGGCGAGTCCCCTGCGGCGAGCCCGTCACGCCTCGCGCGTTCGAGCATTAGCGCCTAAATGGGAGGGGATGCCGATCCACCCGCCACCGATCCATCTGTTCCAAGAGACGCCCGCGCGCGGGCCCTGGTCCAGGCCCGAGCCGACGCCGGAAGAGCGCGAACCGGTTCGGGAGCCGATCTTCAATGCGCCGTGGCCGGCGCTCCTGCTCGTGGCGATCATCCTCGGCGGCTATGCGCTGCAATCGCGCTTCTCGCTGGATCTGGTGGCGGCCAGCTTCGCCTTTTCGCCGGCGGGGTTGGACGAGGGGCGCTGGTGGACCCTGCTCACCGCCCTGTTCCTGCATGGCAACTGGGGCCATGCCCTGATGAACGCCGCCTTCGGCCTGGCCTTCGCGACGCCGGTGGCGCGATTCTTCGGGACGGGCGCCAAGGGTGCGCTCGCCTTCTTCAGCTTCTATCTGGTCTGCGGGGTGCTCTCGTCCCTTGGATATGCCGGCCTGCACCTCGGCAGCCCCATGCCCCTGGTCGGGGCCTCGGGGGCGATCTCGGGCCTGATGGGGGCGGCGTCGCGGCTGATGGCCGGCGGCGGGCGGGTCGGGAAGATCATCTCGTCGCCCGTGCTCGGCATGGGCGGGGCCTGGCTGGCCGTGAACGTCCTTGTGGGGGTGATCGGCTCCGGCTTCGTGCCCGGCGCGGCCGGCGCGGGGATCGCCTGGGAGGCCCACGTGGCCGGCTTCGTGGCCGGCGTGCTGCTGTTCGGACTGTTCGCGCGGCTCTTCCGTCGCGGCTGAACGCCGGGTCTTCCCCCCGATATTCCAAGGGAATTCCAGATAACGAGCGGGACCAGATCACGAGCCCGTGCTTTGCCCGTCCCCGGCGATTGCGTGACAGTGTTCTTCCAACGGACGGAAGAGCGAGGGAGACAGGATGCTTGTCTCGCAGATCCTCAAGACCAAGGGCGACCTGGTCTTCACCGTGGCCCCCACAGAAGCGGTGAGCGCTGTCGCCGGCCTGCTGCACGCCCGGCGTGTCGGTGCGCTGGTGGTGCTGGAAGCCGAACAGGTGGTGGGCATCGTCTCCGAGCGGGACCTGGTGCGGGCGCTGGCCGAAGACGGCCCGGGCGCGCTTGGCGTGCCGGTGGCGCGCTACATGACCAGGGACGTGCTGTTCGCCG